>CAZMVM010000100.1:0-12184 GCA_964569785.1 uncultured Pigmentiphaga sp.
TGAACCAGTCGCGCAGACGGTCGGGATCGGTGGAGAGGCCGGAAACCAGCCTTGCCACTTCACCGACAGGGTCGTCACGCTGTAGAAGGGTAGAACGATCGATCGGGGTGCGCAGGTTGAGCCGCACTTGTTCGACCCAAAAATCAAGACCATCCGCCTCTTGAGAAGCGGCTTGCAAGCAGGCAGCGAGCGTTCCAGGTTGCTCGGCTTCCAACGTGTGCAGCGGAGATTCTCCCTGCAGTATGACGCGCACCGCATGCAGCAAATCTGGGTTAAACCCGGCTTCCTGTTCCAGGCTCTTCAGAAAGTGGCGAGCCAAGGCGTCGACACTGGCTAGTCCGCTGACGTCTAGCTCGAGGACGTGCCAACGTACGACGTCGAGAGGCACAAATTGGGAGGACACGATGCGTGTACCTTCCACGGTCACGAGTTCGCAACCCTTCGGGCCCGTTTCACGAGCGTGGCGCCCTTGGATGTTCCCTGGGAAGACGATGCGGGGATGAGCCTCTTGCACCACTTCCCGCTTGTGCACATGGCCCAGCGCGAAGTAGTCGTACCCCTTACTGCTCAGCATTTCTACGGTAGTGGGGGCGTATGTGTCGTGACCTTCCCGCCCGGTCAAGCTGGTATGCAGCATGCCAATGTTGAAGAGATCGGGCACTGCAGCAGGGTACGAAGGTACAAGGTCTTCCAGAACAGCTCGGTCGGGAAAACTTTGACCATGGATAGCCACGCCCAGATCTTCGAGCACAACGGAACTGGCCCTGCGCGAACTGAAGGTGTAAACGCCAGGCACTTCGGGCAATTGCCGAGTAATCTGGCTGGCCGCGTCGTGGTTACCTTTGACTATATAGGTTTGGATGCCCGCGCGATGCAGCCGCAGCAGCTGTTCACGAAAGAAGAGTCCGGTACGGAAATCGGCCCAGTCGCCATCGTAGATATCACCCGCGAGCAGGACGAGTTGCACCTGCTCCTGGAGAGCGAGATCAACCAGCGCGCTGAACGCTTGACGTGTCGCCCCGCGCAGACGCTCTACCGGCGCGCCTGGATAGTCGTCGAGACCACGCATGGGGCTGTCGATATGAAGGTCGGCAGCATGGATGAATTTCATGCATCAAAGCATACCCGATGGTTACATCTTTCGGCGTCAGCAGTTACCATTTCGACGCTCCCCGCGTTTGCGGCATGACGTCGTCGGCCATCGAGGTTCGTCCATTCACCATCGAATAACCAGGAGCGTCGACTCAGGGGTGTGAAGCAAAAATCGCCGATCCGCAACTGTGAGGTAACGTCTGAGCAGCGAGTGCAGGGTATCGTGTATCCGACGGTGGCTTGGCAATTTTTTAGCGAGCCTGGGCAGTGAAAGAAACTGAAGGTTGGCCCGCTTACAATCGTTGGAAGTGGGCGCGTAGCTGCAGGGCGCAGTAGCGCGGCCGAGGGAAAGTGAAAGTGGAACTTCGCCTGCAGGGCGGGGATGACACGGCAAGTGGTGTGTGCGGTAGAGGAAAGGAGTTAGGTCATGTCTGTGATGGATGTCCATCTTTGCGAAGTGGGGTTGCGCGATGGTTTGCAGCTTGTACCCGACTTTTTTCCGACGGCCGAGAAGCTTGCGTGGATTCAAGCCGAGGCAGCAGCAGGTATGCGCGAAATTGAAGTGACCTCAATGGTCCCTCCTAAACTGGTTCCCCAGTTCGTGGATGCCAGCGAAGTGGTGCGCGGGGCGTTAGCCATTCCGGGTCTAACCGTTGCGGTTCTGGTGCCGAATCTGAAAGGGGCGGAACGCGCCTTGGAGCTGGGGGTTCACCGCATCAACTTCGTCATGTCGGTGAGTCGCACACACAATCTGAAGAATGTGCGCCGAGAACGCGAGGAGTCGGTCGCCGACTTTAGTCGCATAGTCGAGCTGGTACAAGCCCAGCCGGCTGAAACACGCCCCCGGGTCGCGGGTATCCTTGGAACCGCATTGGGCTGCTCATACGAAGGGCCCGTGGCAGTGGACGATGTTTGCAAGTTTGCGGCAGAACTTGTAGACGCAGGGGCTGATGAGATCCAAGCCGCCGACACCGTCGGGTACGCGAACCCCAGTACGGTGACGGACCTGTTCGAGGGGCTTCAGAAGGCGATACCGGGTGTTCCATTGGGAGCGCATTTTCACGATACTCGGGGCCTGGGCCTGGCGAATGTTGGGGCCGCCTTGCAATGCGGAGTGCGACGATTCGAGGCTTCTTTGGCGGGCTTGGGCGGCTGCCCGTTTGCTCCCGGAGCAACCGGCAATATCGTGATGGAAGATCTTTGCTTCCTGCTTGACGGTATGGGTTATCGAACCGGCGTCCATTTAGAGCAGCTGTGCCGGGTGCGCGAGATTGTGGTCCGCAACCTTCCTGACACCCCACTGTATGGCGGGTTAGCCAAAGCAGGCTTACCTCGACACTATGTGCCGCTTGAACAGCGTGCGGGGTAGTGGTCTGCTACCGAGCCGTGGCGCGCGCGCTTTCTACAAAGTCGCCGTCCACGTAAAACCATTGACCTTGCTCGCGCACAAAGCGACTGATTTCGTGAAGGCGGACTGCTTTGCTGTCGGGCTTGAAGCGAGCGACAAATTCGACCTGCGCGTGATTCTCGTCGTCATGCTGATGACGCCTCACCTCTAGGCCTAACCATTTTGTGCTTGCAGGATAGGGATCAAGCGTGGTCGGCCGTGTGCTGGGGTGCCACGTGTCCAACAAGTAGCTCATGTCGCCCAAGACAAACGCGGTATAGCGCGAACGCATGAGTGTGAGGGCGTCGGGAGCCTGCAACCGCCGTTCGCCGTGCCAGCGGCCACAGCAGTTCTCATAATTTTGTGCCAGGCCACAAGGACAGGGGCGGCCGACGGCTGATGTTGCAGAAGACGGGGCAGTCATAGTCGCTAACGTGGCTACGGGTGATGACAGAGATTCAGGTGCGGTAACGCGTGCCCAGGAACTTTATCAGCAACGCGCTTGAGGAGTCATCTCGGGTTCTCTCTCGCCGACGGTGCTCTGCGAATACCTCGATATGCCAACTCAGAAGTTGCAGTTAAGGTGTTTCCACGGCCCTGCGTAAACTTCGATGTCCGAAAGGCATCACACACGCTCTTAATATCAGGTACTTCACTTAGGCAATACCATGGTCGACAGCTCCAACAACCTCCGCCCCCACGATTGGTCACTGCTGATTGCAACTCTTGGACTGGAGCCCCATCCCGAAGGTGGTTACTACCGCGAGGTGTTTCGTTCCTCTGCAAGTGTTGAGCTCGGCGGCACATCACGCAGCGCCGCTACTTCGATTTACTACTTGTTGACGGATGGCGCGGTCTCGGCATGGCACCGTCTGGATGCTGACGAGATTTGGTACTTTCACGCGGGTGGTCCCCTCGCATTGCACGTACTGCAATTCAACGGAGAGCTGATAACCCATCGGCTGGGCAATCCGTTGGCTGATGCAAACACGCAATTTCAGGCAGTCGTTCCCGCTGGGCATTGGTTTGCCGCCGAACCTGAGAATCGCGACTATTTTTGTCTTGTTGGATGTGCGGTGGCGCCGGGCTTTGAATTTGCTGGATTTCAGCTCGCCTCGGAGCACGATTTGGCCGGCGCGATAAAGCGTTACGGGGAGCCCGTTCGAAAGCTGCTGAAAAGGTAGGGTGCTGCCGTCGGCACTTTCAGCGCCGGCAAGCACTCCGGCGAAGCGGAAGCAGGCCTCCTAGGCTCCCGGGGCGTGACACGGCTTCGTATCGCGTGCGCTGATGTGCAGGCGCGCGTTGTGCGAGGCCAGCTGATGATAGCCAATGGAGAGCAGGATGGCCGCTAGTAAGAACACCATTTGTCTTTGGTTTAACGACGACGCCGAAGAAGCCGCTGGGTTTTATGCCAATACCTTCCCCAACAGCTCCGTAGACAGAATCATCCACGCACCTGCGGACTACCCCTCCGGCAAAGAGGGCGACGTTCTCACGGTCGAGTTCACGGTCATGGGCATCCCGTGTGTGGGTTTGAATGGCGGCACCGCCTTCAAACATAGTGAGGCATTTTCGTTTCAGGTGGCCACCGACGACCAGGCCGAAACCGATCGCTTGTGGGACGCCATTATTCATAACGGGGGGCAAGCGAGCGTGTGCGGGTGGTGTAAGGACAAATGGGGAATATCCTGGCAGATCATCCCACGGGTACTCACGGATGCCTTAGCCCATCCGGACCGGGCAGCCGCCAAGCGCGCATTTCAAGCCATGATGGACATGACGAAGATTGATGTGGTGGGGATTGAAGCTGCGATCAGGGGAGACTGAGCGCAGCATGGCGAAGTCTTATGCTGTGGTGAGGCTTAGGAAAGCTGACGCGACGGGCTTGTGGGCCCGCCGCATAGGGTGGACGACGTGGGCAGGCTAGCCTCGGAGGCTTGCAAACTAATCAGCGAACGGCAATCCCACGTAGTTCTCGGCGAGCGATCTGGAAGCTGCTTCCGAGCTGGCCAGATACTCTAGTTCGGTTTCCTGAATCTTACGGTCGAACTCGGTAGCCGTGGGGAATCGGTGCAAGACGTGCGTCATCCACCAGGAGAAACGCTCGGCTTTCCAGATGCGGGCGAGGCAACGGTCGGAATAGTGTTCGAGCGCGACTTTGCTGCCGCCGTAGTAATCAACGAAAGCCTGCCATAGGAAGCGGACGTCGGAGGCGGCGAGGTTTAGGCCTTTGGCTCCGGTGGGAGGAACGATGTGGGCTGCATCGCCGGCCAGGAACAGGGATCCGAAGCGCAGCGGTTCTGCCACGAAGCTACGCAAAGGCGCGATGCTTTTCTCGATAGAAGGACCGGTGACCAGTTTGTTTGCGGTTTCCTCGTCCAAGCGTCGCTTGAGTTCGTCCCAGAAGCGGTCGTCAGACCAGTCTTCCACTTTGTCGTCAAGCGAGCACTGCACGTAGTAGCGGCTGCGCGTGCGCGAGCGCTGACTGCATAGGGCGAATCCGCGCTCATGGTTGGAGTAAATGAGCTCGTCCGAAACCGGCGGCGTATCGGAGAGCAGACCGAGCCAGCCGAAAGGGTAAACGCGCTCGTATTCGCGTAGAGCATTGGCAGGAACGCTTGCGCGGCTGACACCATGATAGCCGTCACAGCCCGCGATAAAATCGCACTGAACTTCGTGTTCGACGCCATTGTGCTTGTAGCGCACGCGCGGCTTGGCGCTATCGAAATCATGCAGGCTCACGTCGAGCGCCTCGTACACCGTCGGCAAGCCAGCGGCCTCTCGCGCGTCCATCAGGTCGTGAGTGATTTCTGTTTGGCCGTAAACCATCACGGTCTTGTTGACCAGGTTTTTGAAGTCGATGCGGTGACGCCGTCCCTTGAAGGCAATTTCCACGCCGTCATGCACGAGGCCTTCCCGATGCATACGCTCACCGACGCCGGCCTCGTCAATGAGCTCAACCGTGCCCCACTCGAGCACCCCGGCACGAATACGGCCGAGCACGTACTCCTTGCTGCGACGCTCCAGAATGACGTTGCTAATCCCTGCCTTGTGAAGGAGCTGTCCTAACAGCAACCCGGAGGGCCCCGATCCGATGATCGCAACCTGTACACGCATTGTTGTCTCCGTTCGTGAGTCAAGACGTACAGTCTAAGTCGGTCGGCAGCGTAGGCCAATGGACAGATTGCACATCAAGTAGGACAATTCGAACATTTTTGTGAAAGCGAGCTGCTGCGTATGCGCACCATTCCCAGCTATGCCTTGTATGGCGAACCGGACGCACGTGCGCCACTGGACGTGCTCCATTGCGAATCAATCCCGTCCAGAAGTCGCTTGCATGGGTGGGAAATCGACCCCCATCGACACGAATACTTCTTGCAGATTCTGTACATCCGTAGCGGGACGGGCGCGGCATGGTTGAACCACCGTCAGGTCGTTCTTACCAGTCCCTCGGTGGTTGTTGTTCCGGCGACACACCCGCACGGTTTTCAGTTCCAGCCCGAAATAGACGGCTATGTGGTGACTACCCATCAAGAAACGGTAGCGGCTAGTGTGCTGGCAGCATTCCCCATGCCGACGAAGTTAGCCTTAACGTCGGGCGCCAATGTCCACCGCCACATCGAGACCACCTTCGATACGTTGGTTTCTACCTATACGAGCAGCGAGCCGTGGCGGGAAGAGGTGCTTAAAGCGACTCTCGTGTTGCTCTTGGGGCATATCGCCCGCGCGCGCGCCAGCGATTTGGGTCCTTCTCCGGTGGAGTCGCGCGCCCAGCGTCATATGCGCCGCTTTCAGCAGCTCCTCGACAAGAACTTTCGGCAAGAGCGGAATATCGAGTTTTATGCTGAGTGTCTGGGTGTAACGCCGACGCAATTAAACCGCATCTGCCGCAGCCAGCTCGGCATGTCGGCACTGTCGGTGATACATCGCAGATTAATGGCTGAGGCAGAACGCGATCTGGCGTACACCACGTTCAGCGTTAAGGCAATCGCCTATTCTTTGGGTTTTTCTGATGCGGCGTATTTCAGCCGCTTTTTTCGGCGGCGTAGGGGGATGACCCCCAGTGAGTTCCGAATTGCCATGCACCGTCGGTTTGCGCAGGCGCAGCCTTTACCCACACCTTTTCAGCCAAACCCACCAGGTGAAAATAAATCGCACAGCCTGTCATCGCCATGGGACTCTCACGCCCTCGACCTATCACCCACATCGGGTGGCATCGTTGCAGTTAGGTAAAGCTTCATACCATATCTGACGATGATGGCTCGCTCCCGGGCGAAGACGCTCGACCGGCGCGTCGACGATTGCGTAGGGCAGAAGGGCTGGTGAAGGTTCGCGGCTCGCGGATGCGTTTGTAATTACTGACGAGGCGCTTATGTAGCGCGTGGGGAGGAAGCGCTAAGTGGTGAGGACAGCGGGCCCAGGCCATGGCCCAGGTGGCGGTGGGGAAGTAGAAAGTGCAAGAACAGTTGGAGGGCCTGGTTGCCGGGCGGGGCCACCAACCACAAGTGTTTGGCAGCCCCGGCTTGCGCTGATGCACGCTTACAGGCGCGTCAGCTCTGGGTACGGTGCTTAACTCGTTTAGAGGTCGAAGAACACCGTTTCTTGGTCGCCCTGCATGCGAATATCGAAGCGGTAGATGACACGGCCGCCGCGCTCTTCGCGCTTGGCGATGAGCGTGTCACGACGTTCGGCGGGCACGCTTTGCAGAACGGGGTCTTTAGCGTTGGCCGCGCTCTCGTCATCAAAATAGATGCGCGTGAATGCGTGAACCAGCATGCCTCGCATCGTCACGATCGCATTGATGTAGGGGGCCTCGCCCTCGGAACAGGCGCCAGGCTTGATCGTATAGAAGAAGAAGCGGTTCTCGGGATCGGTTCCCGTACCGCAGCGTCCGAAACCGGTAAAGCCGGTCTTTTCGACTTCTTCTACCGATGTCACGAACTTGCCGTTGGCATCTGCGTGGGCAATTTCAATCATGGCGTCATCGATGGGTTTGCCCTCACCATCGAGCACCTGGCCGGTGATTTCGATAAACGTCCCCGGGGTGTCGGGCCGTACCATGACCGGAGGGAAAACGCTTCGGAAGTCGTAGCAGTACTGCTGGGGCGTCAGTCCGTAAGCGAAGAAGGGACCAACGGTCTGGGAGGGAGTTTGTCCGAGTTTCATATCTTATTTCTCCATCGGGGTCTGGTCGCGTCCACGCAGCACGATGTTGAACTCATAGCCCAGCGCGATATCCGGACGGGTGATGTCGAGTGAGAACTTGGATATCAGACGATCCCGTGCCTCTTCCGGCGTGCTCTGGAAAATTGGATCGTGCTCGAGCAGCGGGTCGCCCGGGAAATACATTTGCGTGACCAGACGGCTGGCGAAGTACTCGCCGAACAGCGAGAAGTGGATATGGTTCGGACGCCAGGCGTTGTGATGGTTACCCCAGGGATAGGCTCCGGGCTTGATGGAGATAAACGTATAACGCCCGTCGTTGTCGGTCATGCAACGGCCAGCCCCCAGGAAGTTCGGGTCTAGCGGTGCGTCATGTTGGTCGTTCTTGTGGATGTAACGCCCGGCAGCGTTCGCTTGCCAGATTTCTACCAGCGTATTGCGAACGGGGCGGCCATCTTCGTCGGTAACGCGCCCAGTGATAATGATGCGTTCGCCGAGGGGCTCGCCATTACGACGCGCATTGCGGGTCAGGTCGTGATCGAGCTCGCCGACAGCGGTATGACCGTAAACCGGTGCGCGGAGGTTCTCAAGCGTAGTCTTGAGTGGAATGAGGGGTTTCTTGGGCCCACGCAGCACCGTGGATGCGTACGGCGGGTAAACATAGGGCGCGTGGCTTGACCAGTCGCGGGGAGTGATGACTCCGTTTTCACTCATTGGGGGCCTCCTTGATTGGCTATGAGGCGTACTTTACACATTACGCGCGGTTAATGAAATTGAAGATTTATGATGATTTGGTTAACCTGCGGTTATCATTGATTTGCTTCTGTTCCCTTGCCACGGCGGGCGCACATGTCGATGCAGAATGTCAAACCATTAAAGCGCAATGACGCTTCCGATGCACGTGTTGCAGTACCCGCGTTATTGGGCGCCGGGAGCCGGCTGCGCTTGCGTCATTTGCAGTGCTTTTTGGCGGTCGCGCGTCTGGGGCGATTACGCGCAGCGGCGGATGCCTTGGCGGTGACCCAGCCCGCGGTCACCAAGACGATTAACGAGCTTGAAGAGATTCTGGGCGTCAAACTATTCGAGCGCAGCCGCAAAGGCGTAACGTTGACACCGCCGGCTCATGCGTTTCTACGGCATGCCGCAGCAGCGGCGCAAGCACTCGGTCAGGCCGTTGACAGTGTGAGGCTCGAATCCGGTCGCGCCCCGTTGCGGGTAGGGACACTGCCAACCGTGACCACGGGGTTGCTTGTGCCCGCAATCGTACGTTTTCACGCGCAAAACCCCGACATCACAGTGTGTGCCGTGACAGGGAACAATACAGAGCTGATCAGGCTGCTGCGGGCGCACGAAGTCGACGTTGCGGTGGCGCGACTGTCGGACCCGCGTGAGATGACCGGCTTGAGTTTCGAGTTTCTTTACGCAGAACCGCTTGCCTTGGTCGTTCGTCCCGGACATCCGCTCGTGAAACAGCGCCGCGCGACGGCGCAAGCGCTGGAGCGTTATCGCTTCGTTTTGCCGCCCGCGGGAACATTGATCCGACATGCTGCAGAGGGCTTCTTGGCAGCCGCGGGGGCGGCGCGTCCCGAGATCCTCGCGGAAACTATCTCAGTATCGTTGGCGCGCGGGTTAGTGCTAACCACGGACGCGATCTGGTTTACGCCACCCAGCGCTATTGCACCCGACTTACAGTCGGGCCAGCTCATGCGACTGAACCTGGATACGACGGGAACCGAAGAACCGGTAGGACTGTTATTGCGCACTGATACCACACCGACCGCGGCATTGGCGTCGTTCCTGGCAACCCTGCGACACTGTGCGAGCGGACGTAATACGGGACACATCAACGACTGAAGGGCGGGTGAAATGTGGTGCCGTATACCGGCGGCGGGAATCGCATTGGGGGAAAGAAGAGGGGGGGCATCCCTTGTATTATTCTTTGACCCATCAATCTACCCCTACCCTGAAATTTCAAGCTATGGCGGGAGATACGCCGCGGACAAAGCATGCTGCGGGCGCATGCATGAACTGTACCGGTTCCACCGCGTGCTCGCACTCATCTGTGGCCAGCTATTAGTGCCGCTGCCGCATGGGCGCGGCTTGCCAGTTATTAAGGCGGGTTTCTGGTAAGGGCAGCGAAGGCCGGGGGGAGGGGCGGCTAACCCTTATGCTGCGACCTTGCTTCGATTTGCGGTTTACCTACGCCTCGGCGCCTTCGATAAGCGCTTCGAGTTCGCGTGCGTCGGCGGCAAAGCGTCGTATCCCTTCGGCAAGCTTCTCGGTGGCCATGGCGTCTTCGTTGAGCATGAACCGGAAGGTTGGTTCATCAGGGGTCATGTAGTCGGGCACGGGCGTGTGCGCTACCTGCCCGTCGGAGCCATTTAGAGCGCGCTCTACCGTGCCTTGCCGCGACTCGAGCTCCTGCAGAAGCTCGGGGCTGATGGTAAGTAGGTCGCAACCCGCCAAGGCGAGAATTTGTCCGATGTTGCGGAAGCTAGCGCCCATGATTTCCGTTGAAATTCCGTGCTGGCGGTAGTAGTGATAAATCGTGGTAACGGATTTCACCCCTGGGTCGTTAGGTCCGGCATTGGCTTCTTCCGACCATTTCTCTCCTTGATGTTTTTTGTGCCAGTCGTAAATGCGCCCAACGAAAGGCGAGATAAGCTGAACCTGAGCCTCAGCACAGGCTGCCGCCTGTATCAGTGAAAACATCAGCGTCATATTGCAGCGGATGCCTTCTGCCTGGAGGATGCGTGTCGCGGCAATGCCTTCCCAGGTACTAGCAATCTTGATCAAAACCCGTTCGCGCTCAATACCTGCCTCTTGGTATAGAGCGATGAGCTGTCGGGCGCGCTCGACGGTCGCGCGGGTATCGAACGAGAAGCGCGCGTCGACTTCGGTGGAAACCCGCCCTGGAATAAGGGAGAGAATCTCACAACCAAAGGCCACCAGCAGTCGGTCGAGCCGTTCAGCGATGGGAGCGTTGGGATGCTCGCGCAACACCCGTTGCAATATTGGCTGACCCGACGAGCTCTGTGCCGCTTTCAGGATGAGTGTCGGGTTAGTGGTGGCATCCGTTGGCCGATAGGCGCGAATGGCATCAAGGTCGCCCGTATCGGCAACGACGATGGAATGCTCGCGCAGGGACTCTAGGAGGGTAGACATAACGACAGCACCAAAAAAAAACCCGTGAGAACTATGACTTCAATCATACGCTAGCCGCCGGTTCGAGTGGAGCGACAAACTCCGTAGCAGAAAAGCACCTGTCACGCCGTTGTAACGCGCGACGCGTCTAATGGCGCTTGTTGCCTTAGGGGCGGTCGGCACACCGGTTCAAGGGTGTGTCGAGTGTGAGTTGTCATTATCAGGAATCTAACTTCATGCAGCGTGTCTTTATTCCAGTTGCAGTTGCGACAGCGTTAGTTACCTCGGCGGGAGCGCAAGCAGCGAGCGTCACTCTTTATGGAGTGGTCGATGCGGGGATTTTTGGGGAGCGGGTCAAGATCGACGGCCAGCGCCAAAACATGGCTTACGGTATGCGTAGTGGTGGACAATCCGGCTCGCGTTGGGGGCTACGAGGCTCAGAGGATTTAGGCAATGGATTGAAGCTGAACTTCCGGCTGGAAAGCGGCTTCAATAGCAACAACGGTGCGAGTGGCCAGAATGGACGGTTGTTCGGAAGAGCCGCGTGGGCGGGGCTAAGCGGGAACTTCGGTGAAACAAGGTTCGGTCGTCAGGCCACGGTATCGTCAGATTTCTTTTCCAGCATCAGCCCGTTTGGTTCGGGGTGGTCAAACGCAGGGATCGGCAAGGGAGGTTTCCGGGCTTCGGATACTCCACGTTTTGATAATTCGGTTGCCTACATTTCGCCTAAATTAGCGGGAGGGCTGCAATTTGCCGGCAGCTACTCGTTTAATACGCGAGGCAACGCTGAAACGCGAGATAACAGCACCTCCGCCCTTAGCCTGGCGACGCGGTATACCTCGGGCCCTCTTTACTTGGCACTGACCTACGATCGTTTGCGCCCTAGCAATACGGATCCGAACGCGCGGGGTCGTGACCCATCTGCCATACAGCTAGGGGGTAGCTATGATTTCAAGGTGGCTCGCTTGTACGCGGGCTGGTCCCAACAAAAAAATGGTTGGATCAAAAGCGCCGAGGGTGCCCCTTCCAGTCCGAATAATAATCTAGGTTCATCCGCGTATTTTGATGGCAAAGTAAATGCCTACCTGATTGGCGCCAAGGTGCCGTTTGCTTCCAGTGAATTATTGGCCAGTTTTCACTACGTCGATGGAAGTGACGCCTTTGTCAATAGCAAGAAGGTAAAGGTCTACAACCTGGGCTATAGCTACAAGCTTTCGAAGCGCACCAACCTGTATGCAATGATCAGCTTCCACGACGGTCGTTTATACGGCTTCACGCGCGATTCCGACTCTCAGCAATTTGGAATTGGTATTCGCCATCAATTCTGATCGTGTCCATCATGATCGACGGACTATCCATCTCCATCGAAGCACTTTCTCAGTGCTTCGATGGAAATTT
>CAZMVM010000101.1:0-12046 GCA_964569785.1 uncultured Pigmentiphaga sp.
GTCATGCAGTCGTTCTGTCACACGGCCGCCTATCCCAAGCCGGTCGACGTACAGACGCACTATACGCTGCCGGATTTCATCAGCACGCGGGGCGGTGTCTCATTGCGTCCGGGCGATGGCGTGATCCACTCGTGGCTCAATCGCATGTTGCTGCCGGATACGGTGGGTACGGGCGGCGACTCTCACACGCGCTTCCCTATTGGCCTGTCCTTCCCTGCTGGCTCTGGACTGGTCGCCTTTGCTGCCGCCACCGGCGTCATGCCGCTGGATATGCCGGAATCGGTGTTGGTGCGGTTCAAAGTGGAGCTCCAGCCGGGCATCACCCTGCGCGACCTCGTCAACGCCATTCCGTATTTCGCGATCAAGCAGGGTCTGCTCACGGTTGAAAAGCAAGGCAAGAAGAACGTGTTCTCGGGCCGCATTCTTGAAATCGAAGGTTTGCCCGACCTCAAGGTCGAGCAAGCGTTCGAACTCTCTGATGCTTCCGCTGAGCGTTCTGCCGCAGGCTGCACGGTGCGTCTGAACAGCGAGCCGATCATCGAGTTCATAAAGAGCAACATCGTGATGCTCAAGTGGATGATCGCCAACGGCTATCAAGATGCTCGCACGATTGACGCCGCATCGAGGCGATGGAAGCGTGGCTCCAAGATCCTCAACTGCTTGAGCCCGATGCTGACGCTGAATACGCTGCGGTCATCGAAATCGATTTGGCTGAGGTCACCGAGCCCTTGGTCGCCTGCCCGAACGACCCCGACGACATCAAGCCGCTGAGCGAGGTTGCCGGCGACACCATCGATGAAGTCTTCATCGGCAGCTGCATGACCAATATCGGCCACTTCCGCGCCGCCTCGAAGCTGCTCGAAGGCAATCGTGACATTCCGGTGCGTCTGTGGGTTGCGCCGCCCACCAAGATGGACGCCCAGCAGCTTACCGAGGAAGGACACTACGGTGTGCTCGGCGTCGCCGGGGCGCGTCTGGAAATGCCCGGTTGCTCGCTGTGTATGGGCAACCAGGCGCAAGTGCGCGAAGGCGCCACGGTCATGTCGACCAGTACACGAAACTTCCCCAACCGTTTGGGCAAGAACGCGAACGTGTACCTTGGCTCGGCTGAACTTGCAGCCATTTGCTCACGCCTAGGCCGCATTCCCACCGTCGAGGAATACATGGCACATATTGGCGTCATTAACGAAAACGGCGATCAGATTTATCGTTATCTGAATTTCGATCAAATCGACTCGTATCGCCAGGTAGCCGATACCGTGAAGGCATAATCTCCGGTATTGCATCAAAAGCGGGCCCGCGCGGCCCGCTTTTTCGTGGTCGCACCGCGAGCATCGTGCAAACAAGCTGCAAGAATAAGGTACACAATCCACCGCTCTGGAAGGCTCCTCCGGATTCAACATTTCGAATGACAGATTCAAGCCCGGGCGGCTACGAATAGAGCGGCCATCGCGGGTGGCACAGAACTCACCAGCACGACAGCATCATCCAGTTGACGAGGCTTCGTGCCCTCGCGTCACTCGGACTCGTTCTTGCTTCCCTTCTTGGGATCAGCCGTGACGGGACGTTTCGACACGTCGCGCTAAGGGAAGATCGTTGAGTTCTGGTTCCAGCGCCCTGGGGGTAGCGCGAACGCGTACCCATTTTGTCTGCAAAGGTGTTACTTTAAGTAGGTTATATCTTGGAGCCGATCATGTCGCACAACACCTTCAATACACTGAAGACTTTCAAGATATCGGAATCGAAAACCGGAAACTTTTATTCGCTTCCTGCCCTGGGGGAAGCATTGGGCGTCGATGTGTCCCGTTTGCCGGTGTCGATTCGGATCGTGCTCGAAGCCGTGCTGCGAAACTGCGACGGACACAAGGTTACCGAAGAGCACATTCATCAGCTGGCGAACTGGCAACCGAACGCTGCGCGAGAAGACGAAATTCCCTTTCTAGTAGCTCGCGTCGTACTGCAAGACTTTACCGGGGTTCCCCTGCTAGCCGATCTGGCGGCGATGCGTAGCGTGGCCGCGCGCATGAATAAAGACCCCAAAACCATCGAGCCTCTGGTGCCGGTCGATTTGGTTGTCGACCACTCGATCATGATCGACCATTACGGCACACCCAACGCTCTAGAAATGAACATGCAACTGGAGTTTCAGCGCAACCAGGAACGCTACCAGTTCATGAAGTGGGGTATGCAAGCGTTCGACACCTTCCGGGTCGTTCCTCCGGGTTTCGGAATTGTTCACCAGGTCAACCTGGAATACCTGGCGCGCGGTGTCCATCATGACAAGACTAACAATGTCTACTATCCGGACACGCTGGTGGGCACGGATAGCCACACGACGATGATTAACGGGATAGGCGTCGTCGGCTGGGGCGTCGGAGGTATTGAAGCCGAGGCAGGCATGCTCGGCCAGCCCGTTTACTTCCTTACGCCTGACGTGGTTGGCGTCGAACTAAAGGGTCAGCTCCGTGAAGGCGTTACCGCCACCGACCTGGTGCTGCGCATCACCGAGATGCTACGGCAGGAAAAAGTCGTTGGTAAGTTCGTCGAGTTCTGCGGTGAAGGTACCGCCAGCCTCTCCGTTACCGACCGTGCCACCATTGGCAATATGGCCCCCGAATACGGTGCCACCATGGGTTTTTTCCCGGTCGATGAGCGCACAATCGAATACTTCCGGGGCACCGGACGCACCGAAGATGAAATTGCGGCATTCGAAGCCTATTTTAGGGCTCAGCAAATGTTTGGCGTGCCCAGCGCCAGCGCCATCAATTACACGAAGCTGCTCACGCTTGACTTATCGACTGTGACACCCTCGGTTGCTGGTCCGAAACGCCCGCAAGACCGCATCGAACTATCAGCGGTGAAGAACACCTTCATCGAATTGTTCAGCAAGCCCATGGCTGAAAACGGCTTTGCGCAACCAGCCCAGAAGCTTACCGCGCGAGTACCCCTGGGTAATACGGGTGATACGGTGGGCCACGGGGATATTCTGATCGCCGCCATCACCTCATGTACCAACACCTCGAACCCCAGCGTCATGCTAGGTGCCGGGTTGCTCGCGAAGAAAGCTGTTGAAGCTGGATTGAGCGTTCCTCCACGCGTGAAAACGTCGCTGGCGCCTGGCTCCCGTGTCGTAACACGCTATCTCGAAAAAACGGGCTTGCTGCCTTACCTCGACCAGCTCGGGTTCAGCCTGGCGGCGTATGGGTGCACCACGTGCATCGGTAATGCTGGCGACCTTACCCCCGAGCTTAACCAAGCCATCGTCGAAAACGACCTGGTCTGTGCTGCGGTACTGTCAGGCAACCGCAACTTCGAGGCGCGCATTCACCCCAACATTAAAGCCAACTTCCTGGCCTCACCGCCATTAGTCGTTGCTTATGCACTAGCCGGTAATATCACACGTGACCTAACCAACGAGCCTATCGGCAAAGGCAAGAACGGCGATGTCTATCTGCGCGATATCTGGCCTACCAGCGAGGAATTGAACGCCTTGCTGAACACGGCCATGGATCCGGAAGCCTATCGGGCCAACTACGCCCAAATAACGGAGAACCCGGGCGAATTGTGGCAACAAATCGAGGGAGTGTCCGGGCAGGTGTATACCTGGCCTAAATCTACCTACATTGCCGAGCCGCCCTTCTTCCATGACTTCACCATGGAACCCAAACCCATGCCGGCGGTACGTAATGCCCGCGCCTTGGCGATATTCGGCGACTCCATCACGACCGACCACATTTCTCCTGCCGGATCCATTAAGGAAACCTCACCCGCAGGTCAGTGGCTGATCGAGAACGGCGTATCACGAGCTGACTTCAACAGCTATGGCTCACGCCGGGGCAACCACGAAGTCATGATGCGCGGTACCTTTGCCAACGTGCGCATCAAGAACTTGATGATTCCGCCGCTACCCGACGGCAGCCGCTTTGAAGGTGGTGAAACCGTTCACCAACCCAGTGGTGAGCGCATGTCGATTTACGACGCTGCAATGCGCTACATCAACGAGGGCGTACCCACGGTAGTATTTGGCGGCGAGGAGTACGGTACCGGCTCATCGCGCGACTGGGCAGCCAAAGGTACCCAACTATTAGGGGTGAAGGCGGTGATCGCGCGCAGCTTCGAACGTATTCACCGTAGCAACCTGGTGGGCATGGGCGTGCTGCCCTTGCAGTTCAAGGGATCAGATAGCGCGCAGTCGCTGGGCATCACTGGGGCTGAAACTTTCGATATTGTCGGGCTGGAAAAAGAAATCCGTCCACAGCAGGATGTCACACTGATCATTCGCCGCCCCGACGGCGTCGAACAACAGGTCACCCTGCTGCTGCGCATCGACACGCCGATCGAAGTGTCTTATTACCTGCATGGCGGTATCCTGCCCTTCGTATTGCGTCAGCTATTGGCTGCCTGACACAGGTTGCAAGCGTGCGTCATGCACGCTCGTTTACCAGCTGTTCGAGCCACATAGAACTACTTCGTCAAAGAAAAGCCCGCCAGTACGGCGGGCATTTTTTTGCACCGGTGACCCGTACAGAACGCAATTCGCGCTATGCAGGGGTGCGACCTGCGGGGGTGTTGGATTGATCGCTGCAAGGCAAGGAGCCGCGAACGGCCCCTGCTTGAACTTCACTACATCTGGCTAATCGTTTTCGTGACGAGGTAGCCGTCGAATGTCTCGGCCCCTCCTTCGCTGCCGATTCCACTATCTTTCACACCACCGAAAGGCAGCTCGGCCAAGGTGATGCCAAACTGGTTGATGCCGACCATGCCCGTTTCCAACTCACTCGACACTTTATGAGCGGTCTGCAGAGAACGCGTAAACACGTACGCTGCCAGACCGTACGGCAAGCTGTTGGCACGTTTGATCACTTCGTCGACATCAGAGAAGCGCGCGAGCGGAGCGATGGGGCCAAAGGGCTCTTCCGTCATGAGCTTGGCGTCGTCGGGCAATCGAGCAACGACGGTGGGAGCAAAGAAGTTACCCTCCGGATTAACATCCGCCAGAGGCTCACCCCCCAACAATACTTCGCCGCCGCGTTGCATCGCATCGTCGAGGAACTCCTGCATCGCCGCGACACGCCGACGATGCGCCAGCGGCCCCATTTCCACGTCGTTTTGTAAACCATCTCCGACACGGATCTCGCGGAGCGCTTGGACAAACCGCTCAGAAAAGGCGTCGTAAATCCCGTCCTGGACGTAAAAACGGGTAGGCGAGATGCAAACCTGACCCGCATTACGAATTTTGAATTTGGCCAGGTGGACCGCAGCCTTGTCGATATCGGCGTCGTCGAATACCAAGACGGGGGAATGCCCTCCCAGCTCCATGGTGACGCGCTTCATGTGTTGGCCCGCAAGGGCTGCCAGCTGCTTACCGACCGGCACTGAGCCGGTAAATGAGATTTTACGGACGATGGGAGACTCGATGAGGTATGAGGAAACCTCGGCTGGCACGCCCCAGACGATGTTGAGAACCCCCGGCGGCAAACCCGCGTCATGAAAGAGTCGAGCCAGCGCCACGACCGCGCTGGGGGCATCTTCCGGCCCCTTGAGAATGATCGTGCAGCCTGCACCGACGGCGGCGGCAATCTTGCGAATGGCTTGGTTGAACGGGAAGTTCCAGGGCGTAAATGCAGCGCACACCCCCACGGGCTCGCGTACCACCATTTGCCGGACAGCTGGGTCACGCGATGGCACGATGCGACCGTAAACTCGACGCGCCTCTTCGGCGTGCCACTCTGCATGTTCGGCACACCCGATAATCTCGGCGATGGCCTCACGTAACGGCTTGCCTTGATCGAGCGTGATATTGCGTCCGATTTCTTCGGCGCGCTCGCGCGCCAATTCGGCCACCTTGCGTAAGATTTTCGAGCGCTCGAGTGGAGACGTACGACGCCATTCGTTAAATGCGCGCTGCGCGGCCGCCAGCGCCCGGTCGAGATCTTCGCGGGTAGCATGCGGCAGATGCCCGATTACTTCGCCGTTGGCGGGATTGACGACGTCTTGCTGTGGGCGTCCATCAGTGATGAACTCCCCGTCGATGTAGAGGGCAAGTTTTTCGTACATGAGGCGTTAATTCCTTGAATGTTGTGCGTAGCGCTGGGTTTATACCCTAAAAGGCGCGCACCGCCCGAAGAAGAACATGTGAGGTAGAGAACCTGCCATCATAGCGCCCGGCTTCCTGCGCTTCAATGGCCGAAAACCCGAACGTTGCCTACCTTGCAGGCCGCAAAGGAGTACACTATCAGGTTATCCGTTGGATTGTGTTTCCATGCCGCGTAACCGCATTTCTACGTCTAGCCGTACCAGTCGCGATACGGGGCGTTTGATCCGTCTTGCCTCGGCGCTGAACAACTCTACCAGTCGAACCGAAGATCGTTACTGGGAGGAGCAACTCGCCTCCATTTTGCTGCGCATCTTACGTACTGGCAATGACGCGGTTCTAGAAGCTGCGTTCGAGCGTTTGGTGCATGCCGAACCGGCCGCATACGAGGTATTGCTCCAACTTTGCGAAAGTTTGTCTGAGTCGACTGTTGTCGAGCATGAAGGCAATCGCTATGACGTGCTCCTGCTGGCACTCCCGTTTGCAGTGTGGACGCGTTACAGCATTCCCCAAGGTGAAATCCGCCCTCAGGTGGCGGACACGTTGCGCGAGCAGCTACATCGCCACATTTTGGCCAGTAATGTGCAGCTAACCTTGTTGCCGCACTTGCTTTCTGTCGACACCATGCCGCGCTCGTTTTCCGCTACCTACGAATGGACACAGCGTCTCGGTAACCAAACCCTTGGCAGGCGCGCGTCACTCGACCTTCCTCCCGTGGATCTGTCGCTTAATATGCTCGCGGACACTCGCTTCGTGGCTGCCGCGGTAACGGTTCCCGAAGGAGGGTCAATCTTTGCCTGGCAAGAACACCCTGACGATCCAAACTATACGCGCGTAGCATGTCAGACTCGCTGGGCGGAACAGCTACAACCGACCATGACCGAAATGCTCCCCGGCTGCGGCATCGAAATTCTGTTGCCCGACGCCTGGTACGCGGCGATCCGTAGTGCCGACCGGCGCGTACGCGCGTTGTCCATCGGGGCGGCTGTGGGTTGGCTTGAAACCGCCGCCAACCTACCGCCCGACTCGTTACGCGCTGTTATCGCTGGCTGTGGCGAACATCAAGTCGAGGAATACCGCGTGGGCATTACACGCCGCAATAGCAACGACGTCATTTACGGCTGTGTTTGGCCGCTGTTTGGGCCAGACGACGTGCCTCCACCCGCAGACACCTTTGATGCGCCCTTCGATGTGCAGGACGAAATCGCCGCCCTCTTCAAAGAGCAAGGGGTGACCGACATTCGTCACATTCCCGGGCT
This sequence comes from uncultured Pigmentiphaga sp., assembly GCA_964569785.1. Taxonomy (GTDB): domain Bacteria; phylum Pseudomonadota; class Gammaproteobacteria; order Burkholderiales; family Burkholderiaceae_B; genus Verticiella. The sequence continues at coordinate 7,354 of CAZMVM010000101.1, forward strand.
GCTACCGCCAGAGTTTTGCGAGGACTGTGGTTCGCCCTATTTTCCGGATCCCACAGGTGAAATGGTGCATGTCGAGCTACCAGAAGAAGCAGAACAAGCTCCCACGCACTTTCATTAGCGGTTAGCGTCACTACGGATATCTTTGGCTGAACTTACCCCCTCTTCCCGCGGCGGGCCAGCAGCCGAGCTGACCCGCGAAAGCTCAGCCACCGAAATCGTCTTGACATCCAGCCGCAACATGGCGTGGGGCGTGAACCCGGTGATGTCACCAACCGAGTCAATCAACACCCATCTCACTCCGCGCACTGCCCCGCTACCCGCACTGTTTCTAGAAAATCTGTCCCCTTCGGATAGAGAATCGGGCTCGACGTTGAGTTTGGGTTCCTCAATATGCGGCCGGAATGAAAACACCCCAAAAGTCAGGACGATGCCCAACTTTTGGGGTGCAATTTAGAAAAGCGGGTTTAAGCTTTCTTGGCCACGAATGTGTCACCAAAGGTGGCGCGCCGGCAGGTCGTGGGCCAACCCCTTGTTCTTCTCTCCCTGCCGGCCGCGTCGGATGCTTAGCTGGGTTTACACCCGCTCGAGAATGACGGCGATGCCCTGTCCGACCCCGATGCACATTGTGCACAGGGCATAGCGTCCGCCCGTGGCCTGCAACTGATAAGTCGCAGTTGTGGCCAAGCGAGCGCCCGAAGCACCCAACGGATGGCCAATGGCAATGGCACCTCCGTTGGGGTTCACGCGCTCGTCGTCATCGGCAAGACCCAAATCACGGGTTACCGCAAGTGCTTGAGCAGCAAACGCCTCGTTAAGCTCGATCACGTCCATCTGATCGATGCTAAGACCCGCCTTGGCCAGGACCTTTCGCGCAGCCGGAATGGGCCCAATACCCATGATGCGAGGCTGAACGCCTGCCGCTGCCGCGGCGACGATCCGCGCGCGCGGTGTTAACCCATAGCGTTGTGCCGCATCTTCTGACGCAACGATGAGTGCTGCGGAGCCGTCGTTCACCCCAGAGGCGTTGCCGGCGGTCACGGTACCTCCCGGCTTGACGACGGGCTTAAGTTTCGCCAACCCCTCAAGCGTACTGTTAGGGCGAGGATGTTCGTCGGTGTTTACGACAACGGGATCACCTTTACGCTGTGGAATGGTGACAGGAATGATTTCGTTCGCGAAAAACCCGCGCTCGTGTGCCTGCGCCCAACGCTGCTGGCTACGCAGTGCAAACGCGTCCTGATCTTCACGGCTGATCTTGAACTCTTCCGCCACGTTCTCGGCCGTTTCCGGCATCGAGTCAGTACCGAATTGCGCATGAAACGCGGGGTTCACGAACCGCCACCCAATCGTGGTGTCTTCAATGCGAGCCGTACGTGAAAAGGCGGTTTCGGCCTTGCCCATGACAAAAGGCGCACGGCTCATGCTTTCCACGCCGCCTGCAATGCCCAGCGAAATTTCTCCCGCCTTGATGGCGCGCGCAACCACTGCCAGCGCATCAAGACTGGAGCCACACAGCCTATTGATGGTGGTGCCGGGCACCTCCTGAGGCAGACCTGCCAGCAAGAGGGCCATGCGTGCGACGTTGCGGTTGTCTTCCCCTGCCTGGTTGGCGCACCCGTACACAACATCTTCGACGGCGGCCCAGTCCACTTTGGGGTTGCGCTCGACGAGGGCCTTCAGCGGGAGTGCCGCAAGGTCATCGGTGCGCACCGACGAGAGCGAGCCACCATAGCGTCCAATCGGGGTGCGGACTGCATCACAAATATACGCGTCCAAGATTCTCTCCTTACGTGCCAGGCTCATGGCCTAGGAAGATTGCTTCATTGTTTCGATCCGCGCACGCCACGTGCGTGGTCCGGTCTCGTGCACAGACACTCCGCGAGCATCGACGGCCACAGTGACCGGCATGTCTTGCACTTCAAACTCATGGATGGCTTCCATGCCCAGGTCGTCGAACGCGACCACCCGCGCCGAGCGTATAGCACGCGAAACCAAATAGGCCGCACCGCCTACCGCCATGAGATACGCTGCGCCATGCCGCTTGATTGCCTCGATGGCCACGGGACCACGTTCGGCCTTGCCTACCATGGCAAGCAAGCCGGTCTTCTCGAGCATCATATCGGTAAAGCCGTCCATGCGGGTAGCCGTCGTGGGGCCGGCCGGACCAACGGCTTCATCGCGCACCGGGTCGACGGGACCGACATAGTAGATGACGCGGTTCGTGAAATCGACCGGCAACTGTTCATTCGACTCGATGAGCTTGCGCATCCGGATGTGTGCAGCATCTCGCCCCGTCAGCAACTTGCCCGAGAGCAGCAGGGTTTGTCCTGGTTGCCAGGATTCGACCTCTTCGCGCGTCAGCGTATCAAGATCAACCCGCTTGGAATTGTCGTAATCAGGCATCCAGTCGATCTTGGGCCAGTCGTCAAGGCTCGGTGGTTGCAACTGCGCGGGGCCGCTGCCGTCTAGCTCGAAGTGCACGTGACGTGTAGCCGCACAGTTGGGAATCATGGCAATTGGCTTTGACGCCGCATGAGTGGGCCACGTTTTAATTTTGACGTCCAGAACAGTGGTTAGGCCACCCAGCCCCTGCGCGCCGATTCCTAGCGCATTGATCTTGTGATACAGCTCGACGCGCAATTCCTCCGTTTTGTTCTGGGGTCCGCGCGCCAGCAGCTCTGTCATATCCATGTCTTCCATGAGCGATTCCTTCGCCATGAGCATGGCTTTCTCTGCGGTGCCGCCCACCCCGATGCCAACCATGCCCGGAGGACACCAGCCGGCACCCATGTTTGGAATTTGCTCAAGCACCCAGTCGACAACCGAGTCGCCCGGGTTCAGCATCGCGAACTTGCTCTTGTTCTCGGAGCCACCGCCCTTGGCTGCAACCTGCACCTCAACGCGATCGCCGGGAACCATTTCAACGTGCAGTACACACGGGGTGTTGTCGCGCGTATTACGACGTTCGAAAATCGGATCCCCAACGATGGATGCGCGCAGGGGGTTGGACGGATCAAGGTAACCCTTACGCACGCCCTCATCGCAGAGTTCCTGCAATGAAACCGTACTCGGCTCGAAGCGTACGTCCATGCCGATTTTCAGGAATACGTTGACAACGCCCGTATCCTGACAAATGGGGCGACGTCCTTCGGCGCACATGCGCGAATTGGTCAGTATCTGAGCAATCGCGTCACGCGCAGCAGGGTTCTGTTCCCGCTCGTAAGCCTGAGCAAGATGGCGGATATAGTCGGCAGGGTGGTAGTAACTGATGAATTGAACGGCGTCGGCAATCGACTGGACGAGGTCGTCCGCGCGAATTGTGGTCATGTGCTGAATGATTTCGGGACAAATGGAAAACGAAATAGCTTAGTGTAATCCGGCACACGCCGGTGCCCCAAGTTAGATTTCCAAGGTGGGCCCTAAGACGACGACACCGTTCGTGTTTACGGCGGCAGTTGCAACACCGCAAGAACTATCGAGGCATCTCGCCGATAAGCGCGCTACGGATCAAGCGGCGTGACTCTTTCGCGCCCGAGTCCGGCGCGATTCCCTTCTGGTTTATTTGTCGACAAAGGCGCGTTCCACCACGTAATCACCCTGCTGACCTACACCCGGTGAAATTTCAAAGCCCCGTTCGTTCAATAAAGTGCTGAGGTCGGATAGCATGGCAGGGCTACCGCACAACATCACCCGATCGGTTTCGGAGTTGAGCTCGGGCAGGCCGAGATCTTCGGCGAGTTTGCCGCTTTCGATAAGATGGGTAATACGCCCTTGATTACGGAACGGCTCACGGGTAACCGTGGGGTAGTAAATGAACTTCTCGCGAACCATTTCGCCGAAATACTCGTTGTTCGGCAACTCGTTTTCTAAGTAATCTGCATAGGCCAGCTCACTGACCCACCGCACGCCGTGAACGAGAATGACTTTGTCGAAGCGCTCGTACACTTCGGGATCTTTGACGATGCTCATGAACGGCGCCAATCCCGTGCCCGTGGCCAGCATATACAGGTGTTTTCCCGGACGCAGATCGTCTACAACCAACGTTCCCACCGGTTTGCGGCTGACCAAAATCGTATCGCCCTCTTTCAGGTGTTGCAGGCGCGATGTCAAAGGACCATCGGGCACCTTGATACTAAGGAACTCCAGGTTCTCCTCATAATTTGCGCTGGCAATGCTGTAGGCGCGCATCAGCGGCTTGCCTTCTACCTCGAGGCCGATCATGACGAAATGTCCGTTAGTAAACCGGAGGGCCGGGTCGCGGGTGGTCTTAAAGCTGAATAACGTGTCGTTCCAGTGATGAACGCAAAGAACGCGCTCGGTATTGAAGGCTGCCATGCAAATAACCTGTCAGTATAAACTAATGTTGAAAAATAATTAGTAAAATCAATAGCTTACGTAAACATACACGCAATTCGCCGGGCTCACAAGCAAGCGTCGACGTAGGGCCTCCAAACCTCCTCGATTGGGCACCGCTGGGAAGCGTGCTACTGTTGGGCAACCGCAACATGGGCATTTAAATCAACCCGAAAGTGCCTTGCAGCCATGCCTATGTTGACTAGTAGCACGCGCACCGATCACGCCGGCGGCTGTATCTTATGCAGCGGGCCGCGTCAATTAGGCCCGTAGTGCCGCCTTGAGTCGCGGCAGCACCCGCTGGGCAGTGGCTCCGGTTTCTTCGATGACCCTTTCCACC
>CAZMVM010000102.1:0-11809 GCA_964569785.1 uncultured Pigmentiphaga sp.
CTCGTTCTGGATCGCCTCACGTGCCTTAAGATAGGCTTCCGATTTGTAGTTGCCCGCCTCATACTCCTGACGCAGGATTTCGAAGTTGGCAGCGACAATGTCGAACTTCTTCAAGGCCTGCACGTGGAGATCTTCCAGCTGCTTGCGGGTCATCCCACCGGCCGGAGCCTCGTCCTCGTCGTCGTCAGTGGGCGATCCTGCCCCAGCGTACTCTTCGCCGTCCTCGGGGTCGACCAAGCCGTCGACCACGTCGTCGATGGGCATCTCGCCTGCGCGCACACGTTCAATGTGCTCGAGGATCTCGATGATGGTCGTAGGACATGCGGAGATTGCCATCACCATGTGCTTGAGGCCTTCCTCGATGCGCTTGGCGATCTCGATTTCACCTTCGCGGGTGAGCAGCTCGACAGTCCCCATTTCACGCATGTACATGCGGACCGGGTCGGTGGTGCGCCCGAAGTCAGAGTCGACCGTCGACAAGGCAACATCGGCTTCGTCCTCGGCATCGTCATCGACGGAGACGACCGCCGGGGTGTCGCTCATGAGCAGCGTTTCTGCGTCGGGCGCCTGGTCGTAGACCGCGATACCCATATCGCTAAACGTACTGATGATGCCGTCGATCGCTTCAGCGTCGACAAGATCATCGGGCAGGTGGTCGTTGATCTCGGCGTAGGTGAGATAACCGCGCTCCTTGCCCAGCTTGATCAACTGCTTGAGGCTGTTGCGGCGTGCCTCGTACTCTTCAGGAGACACGGGACCTCGCGCGATGAGGTCTTTAGCGTCCTTGGCCCGGCGTCCGCGTCCGCGCGGAATTTTGATATCCGGGATGATCTCGCCGTCGCCATCGTGATCGAGGGCGTCATCGAAATCAGGCTCTGAGCTTTTGGCCGGACGCCCGCGACGGGCGGTCTTGGTGGCCGCTGCAGTTTTGCGCGCAGCCTTAGACGCACGTTTGGTTGCCGCCTTGCGCGCAGTCTTTTTCGCTGCAGCTTTCGTAGCGGCTTTCTTGGCAGCCTTCTTAGCCGCCTTTTTAGCAGCCGGCTTGGTTTCCCCGGCCTCTACCGGGGTTTCCTCAACCGCGGTGGTTGTGAGCTGTTCGTTCACGGCGTCCGGGGATGAAGTCGTCGTAGTCTTAGCGGTGGTTTTGGCCATGCTTACTCAACCAGTATGCCCCGCCGAACGGGGATGATGGAAAACGCCCAAATCACGCCCAAGCGCGACGGCGCCCTTGGTTGGCAAGGACACGTCAATGGCGTGATGGTTTCGTTTCAGAATGACGGAAACTATGCAGCGTATATGGTGCCGCAGCGAGGAATGTTCAAGGGCGCTGTTCAATGTGTGGATGCTGGCCTGGCAGTACGAGTACGTGGATACTTGATAACGCAACCTGAAAGCCTGCTAAGCATTACAAGAAGCAGGCTAAAGCCTTGTGTGCGTTCGTTTTGCGATTCGTGCGTGCGCCAGGACGTCCGCAAGGGTGACTACCCATAGAATTCCCTACCCCTCGATATTGCGCTCCCGGTAACCTGATATACTATCATGATCCCCTCTTTTCGGCAAGAAATTTCGATTCAAACTTAGGTTTCGGAAGCGGTGAGCAGCGGTTTCACCATCGTTGCCTTCATTAGAGGCTTTCGTGCGCCGAAGAGTTTCACAAAATCTGAACGGCCTTTACATTGCCCTTGCTCCGCCGTGCGTTAACTTTCCGCCCTCGCGGATTTTAAGTCGCTCAACGGCTCAAACACGCTTAAACACGTGCCTTCTCTCGGCTAATGCGGGACAGGCCCTCCGGCCCCACCGGAAGTAAGCTGTGCTATTTCACGGCCCACTTCGGCATAACGCGCGAGGACGTCCGGGTTTTGCGCGGCCTCTGCGGCCAGTCGCTTCTGTTCAGCCCGCAACGCTCGCAAGCTAAGCGTACGCAAGGCATCGCGCAATTCAGTAGCTGGCTCGGGCAGCTCTTCTACGAGAAGGGTATGTGCCGCCTCTTCGGTTAAGGTTTTCTCCAACGGTGTTCCCGTCGCCGCCTGCAAAATGGCCCCAGTGTGCTGTGCACCCGAGTTGCGTACGAGGTCACTCAACGCCAGCACCGATTCGAAGCCGGGTAGCTGTGCAATTCGCTCGAGATGCACGGCATCGACATTTTGCACAAGCTGCGGATGCGCAAGCAACAACCGCAGCAAGCGTGTTGACAAACCGATGACGGGCGTCCGGCGCAAATTGCGGTGGTTGGCCCAGCCCGCCGGGTCCGCCTGACCTTCAGCTGTTGGGTTCCGGCGCTTGTGTCGGAGCCCTCCTTCGCTGGCCACGGTAGCTTGCCGTGCTGGGCGACGACCTTCTGATTGCACGAGCGGCCCGCTGGGTTTTTCTTCCAAGCGAATCAACTGGGCCAATTCGTCGGGCGTTAGTTTCACCCGTTCCGCCAGGTCACGCGTGATCTGCAAGCGCAGGACGCCCGCGGGCATGGCCTGCAACACCGGTCCGGCTGCCCGGATGCACTGTGCGCGACCTTCCGGTTGGTTCAAGTCGAACTCTAATTCCCAGTGCTCGAACATGAAGCTCGACAAGGTGGCTGCCTCGAGCAGGGCTTGTCGGAACGCGTCGCCCCCGTAGGTACGGACGTAGGAGTCTGGATCGTGCTCCGGGGGAAGAAACAGAAAGCGGATGGAAACGTCGTCCCGCATGACGGGCAGGCTAGCCTGCAAGGCCCGCCAAGCTGCACGCCTACCCGCCTGATCCCCATCGAAACTGAACACCACGTTATGTGCCACGCGAAGCAGCTTTTGTACATGCTGAGTGGTCGTTGACGTTCCTAGGGTAGCCACCACGTTCTCGACTCCCATCTGGGCGAGAGCGACCACGTCCATGTACCCTTCAACCACCACCACCTCACCCTCGCGGCGGATGGCCTCTCGTGCTTCCCAAAGGCCATACAGCTCTTGCCCCTTGGAAAACACCGGGGTCTCGGGCGAGTTCAGGTATTTCGGCTCGCCCGGGCCAATCAAACGCCCGCCAAATCCGATGAGATGTCCACGTGCATTGCGAATGGGAAAAGTGACGCGCGATCGGAAACGATCGTAACGCCGTCCGTCTTCGGTTTCGATGAGCAAGCCCACTTCTACCAAGAAGGCCGCAAAGTCAGGGTCGTTGTAATTAGCGAATACGTGCGCGAGGCCGTGACGGTCGGGTTTGGCCCAGCCCAGGCCGTATCGGGCCGCGATGCGACCACTCAGACCGCGCTGCTTCAGATAGGCGATCGCCTCGTGCGCAGAGCGCAAGTTGCGCCGGTATGCCGCATTGGCTGCTTCAAGAACTTCACTATGACGCGAAACCTGTTCTTGTCGGCGTTCTCGTTCGAGCCGAGCTTCAGTGGCTCGCCGCGAATCGACCTGTGGCACCTGCATCCCGACCGCGTCGGCCAACTGGCGCACGGCCTCGGGGAACGACGCCCCGGTATGCTCCATGAGGAATCGAATGGCGTTGCCGTGCGCGCCGCACCCGAAGCAATGATAAAACTGCTTAACCGGACTAACCGTGAATGAAGGAGTCTTCTCGTTATGAAACGGGCACAACCCAAGCAAATTGGCGCCTGCCTTGCGGAGCTGTACGTAGCGCCCAACGACATCGGCGACATCTACACGCTCGAGAAGGTCTTGAATAAAGGTGTCCGGTATCATGCCCCACAGCCGCAGGTAGCGCGATGAGAAGATGCGCTACATCTTGCCGCGCACCTATTCGCCCTTAAGCTTACTCGATACCATTCGCGAAACTTGGCCCATGTCGGCCCGCCCCGCCAGCTTCGGTTTAATCATCCCCATGGCCTTGCCCATCGCCGCAGGACCCGTAACGCCTTGCGCAGCGAGGGCTTCAAGCGCCTCGTTCACGATCGCTTCAATTTCTGCGGGGTCAGCCGCCGCTGGCAGGAACTCTTGCAGCACAGCGAGTTCGGCTTGTTCCTGTTGGACAGTCTCGGTTCTTCCGGCCTGTTCGTAGGCAGCGATGGATTCGCGCCGCTGCTTCACCTGGCGTTCGATAATCGCTACGATTTCCTCATCCGTAAGATCGCGCCGTTCGTCGACCTCTTTTTGTTTCACGGCGGCGAGCAAAAAACGTAAAGTACCCAACCGTGCGCTGTCTTTTGCCCGCATTGCGGCTTTCATTTCGTCACTGAGACGAGCTTTGAGGTTGCTGTCGCTCATAGGCCTCCCGGGAAGTCAACACCCAGCGGGAAAAGAAACGCCAAAAGCCACCTGAAGAATCGGTGACTGGCACATCATAGGTACGCTGCCCGAGGCCTAGAGCGATGCCCCACCCGAAGCGGGCGCTCCAGCCCTGAGCGCGTCACCTGCGTTCGAAGCGACCACCAACCGGAGCAAAAGGCCTCGGTTAGCGGCCCAACGTGGATAGACAGGCCAGTCGCCAGCGGCCGCCAAGAGAAAATTAGCAGCCATGCTGACGAACTTGCCTCGCCTTAGTACAGGCGTGGCGGCAACTGCTGGCTGCGCAGGCGCTTGTAGTGACGCTTCACCGCAGCAGCAGCCTTACGCTTGCGGGCTGCCGTGGGCTTCTCGTAGAACTCACGTGCGCGCAGCTCCGTGAGCAGTCCAGTTTTTTCCACAGTACGTTTGAAGCGACGCAGAGCGACCTCAAACGGTTCATTTTCTTTAACGCGTACAGTTGGCATGTAGTTGAGCCTTCCTCAAATACAAATCAAATCAGTTAATAACGAATACGACTGCAATGCTAAGTGGGTCGATACGGTCGCCACGCACCCATGTTGCGCCAACCGTCGCTGACTCGACGTGGGCACTCAACAATCAGACTCGGGCGGACTTCGCTTTCGAAGCCCGGCCCTCGCTATAGCGCACACAGCGAACAAGACGCCGTGCACGCACGAATGGTTGTGCTCGCGGATAATCTTGGGGTGGCCACTGAAACGCCAACACCGGCTCCCCGGGCGTCACAGTCCGAGTGATTTCCCGTATCGCTTGAGTATTCCGGTTGCGTTCTAAACCAGCCTGCCCGCAATGCGGTCAGCTGGCATTTACTTCTCACCCCCTTTTCGTTCTAACTGAAGCGGCGCAGCAAACTATGTAGTAAAAGCATTGCGGAACCGACATCTACCCATGGGGCGCGACCTAGCTTATTCTTCGCCTATCGATAAGGCACCACTAAACCGCGCCGCTGCTTACGCTATTCAAATGGGAGTCGCAACCGCAACTTCAACTTACAATGGCGATAGCAAGACACGATCCACGAACCCCAACGTACTGAACCGAATAACGCCACAGTTCTGTACCGTTTCCACGAACGCTCCGCGAGTAAGCAAAGCTTCTGCCTACCGCGCCCTGTCTACCATCGCCGTAAATACGCCAGTTGAAAGCTTGGCACTTAAGCCTTGCAAGCAGATTCAATCTCTGCACAGCAAGGCGAGCCCTACATCATAGCATGTAAGAATGAACTCGTGAGATACTTAGACACACGCGGTACATCAGCGGCCCATTGAGTAACGCTCGCTTCATTCACGGCCGAATTGACAAATTTCTCATTCGTTAACAGCGCTCTTGCTGCGCTCCTCGACGGTAAGTGTTCATGTCGCAAAATTCCAGCACTCCGAACCAATTCGATAAAAAAGCAGACGCCTGGTCGGCCCGGTTTTCCGAGCCCATGTCTGACTTGGTCAAACGCTACACCGCCTCGGTCGATTTCGATCGCAGATTGGCCCGTTTCGATATCGAGGGGTCGTTGGCGCACGCGGATATGCTCAATGCCGCCGGTGTGCTGTCTGCAGACGACCTCGCTGCCATCCGTGAAGGCATGGCAACCATCCAGGAAGAAATTGATGCTGGACGCTTTGAATGGTCCATCGATTTGGAAGATGTTCACCTCAATATCGAGAAGCGACTGGTCGAGCTGGTGGGTGATGCGGGTAAGCGCTTGCACACCGGACGCTCACGGAACGACCAGGTAGCAACGGATATTCGTTTGTGGTTGCGCGCCGAGATAGACACCGCCGTCGACCTGTTGCGCCAGCTTCAACATGAGCTGGCTAAATTGGCACTACAACATGCCGACACGATCATGCCGGGTTTTACCCATTTACAAGTGGCCCAGCCGGTAACCTTCGGCCATCACTTATTGGCGTACGCCGAAATGTTTGCACGCGATACCGAGCGCTTACTAGACTGCCGCAAGCGAGTGAACCGGCTGCCACTCGGCGCCGCGGCCCTAGCCGGAACTTCATTTCCCATTGATCGCGAGCGCGTCGCGCGTACCCTTGGTTTTGACGGGCTGTGTCGCAACTCATTGGATGCGGTGTCGGATCGCGATTTCGCCATCGAATTCTGTGCGGCCGCCGCTCTCATCATGATGCACGTATCGCGCTTATCCGAAGAATTGGTGCTATGGATGAGCCCGAATTTCGGCTTCATCGAGCTTGCCGATCGCTATTGCACCGGCAGCTCGATCATGCCACAAAAGAAGAACCCTGACGTGCCGGAACTGGCTCGAGGCAAAACCGGACGAGTCAACGGCCACTTGATTGCCTTACTCACGCTGATGAAGGGCCAGCCCCTGGCCTATAACAAGGACAATCAGGAAGACAAAGAAGGCCTGTTTGACACGGCAGACACGGTGCGGGACACCTTGCGTATCTTCGTGGACATGATTGGCGGGATCACGGTCAACGCCGAAGCGATGCGCAAGGCGGCCCTTCAGGGCTATGCCACAGCCACGGATCTTGCTGATTACCTGGTTAAGCGCGGCGTTCCTTTCCGGGATGCGCATGAAGTGGTTGCTCATACCGTTCGTACATGCGTCGACCGTGGCTGCGACCTCGCCGATTTAACGGTGGACGAACTGCGCGCCTTCCATCCCCTCATCGGGGATGATGTCCTTTCCGTGCTAACTCTCGAGGGCTCGGTTCAAGCACGTGCCCACGTTGGCGGTACCGCGCCGGCGCGTGTCCGTGAAGAAGCGCAACGTATCATTAGCTTCACCGCAGCTTCTGCCGACGATAACGCGTAACTTCTCGCCAAAGTACACGGTCGCTGAGGCGTCGTACCGCTCGGTGACGCCTGGCGTCCGTAAGCAGCCGCCCAAACAACAACACGGACGCGGCTAGCTCCGCGAAACACACGAGCACCTCCGCAGGGCGTCTGACGGTGCGGCACAGATTCTGGACGAGTGATTGACCCTGCCCTATGATGCGAGCATGGATACGGCGTCGAACAACAACGTGGTACTAGCCGCCGACATTGGCGCAACAAACGCGCGTTTCGCTCTGGTTGAGCGACCGCAAGATGACGCGCGTATTGTGTTTCAACGCATCTACCCAACCGCGAGCTTTCCCGACTTCGAGCCTGCATTCGAAAGGTTTATCCACGAAGCGAGCTACCGGCCTTCCCGCGCCGCGATTGCCATTGCCGGCCCTGTCGATGCTCATTCCGGACAGCTCACCAATCACGCCAGCTGGACGGTGCGACGCCAATGGCTCAGCCAGCAAGGCATTAACGCCAAAATACTGAACGATTTCGAAGCGCTCGCATTCGGATTGACCCGCGTGAAGGCGCAAGACTACCTGGTGCTTCAGGAAGGTACACCCCAGTCTGGATCTGTGATGGTGGCCGTTGGGGCTGGAACCGGGCTGGGTGTTTCCGCGTTGTTCTGGAACGGAGAACGCTACCAGACGTCGCCTTCAGAGGGGGGGCACGCAGGCTTTGCGCCGCGTAACGAAGTCGAGGACGCGCTCTTGCGCTACTTGCGCGATCGATACGGCCGAGTCAGTGCAGAACGGGTGGTATCAGGTGCCGGTCTCGTTTCCATATACGACTTTCTGCGCCTGCAATCACCTCACGCGCCGCCATTAATCCAACCCGCCGAAGTATCAAGTCACGCGCTTGCCAATCCGTCCAGCACCGCGGCGCAGGCGCTCGACCTCTTCATCGGCTGCTATGGTGCTTTTGCCAGTGACATGGCGCTTGCCTTCATGGCCCGCGGAGGCCTTTATGTGGCCGGGGGCATTGCGGCGAAGCTTGCTCAGCGATTTGCAACAGGCGATTTTATTGCGGCGTTCAATGACAAAGGTCGCTTAAGCCCTGTCACCGAATCTATCCCAGTCCGCCTGATCACGAACGAACTGCTCGGGATGATCGGGGCTGCATATGCAGCGGCCGAAGTTCCATAGTGCCACCTAACCGCGCAACGCTCCACTCACGAGATCCTAGATTCAAAAGCACAATTGGATGGGCGTGTAGTGGTCGTTGTCCTACTTTGCTTCAAGCTGCGGCGATGCACCCGGTTCCATGGAACGTCTGCACATCGAGCAGCAGCAACCCCACACTGAAACCTGAAAAAGGACGGCTACGCCGCCCGCGCTATCCTTCCTCGCCCTAAATGGCGGCGCTAGCCGTCATCTTTGTCCCCCATCCGAGACCGGGTGTTACGGACCATGTACGCCTTCTCCTCACGGCTAGGACTCGGTCTGCCCAAGGCCGTCGGATCTTCACTTGTCAAGCTGAAGTGCAAGTTTTAATCATTGTGGGATGCACGAATTGGCGTGATCAATCGCGCAGGGCACACTTCCTGTGTCTGATGGAGGTTGCCCGTGAAACAGGTCACGATGAACGCAAGGACTGCAAATCGCCCCGCAACACACACTGTCCGCACACACCGAAAATCCTTCTTGGGGGCAATTAAACAAAGCGGACAGGCAATGACCGAATACATCATTATTGTTGCCCTCATTGCCATTGCAGCAATCGCTGTCTATCAATTGTTTGGACAGGTTATTCGGTCGCAGACAGCCGCCATGACGCGCGAATTAGCGGGGGAGGATGGTAGTGCAGAATCACGTGCAGCCCAAGATGCAGCCACGCGAGCGTCTGCACATACCACTGAACGTACCCTCAAATCATTCACGGGAAATGCCGCCGGCGGCGCGAACTAACCCTCGCAAAGACCAGAGCTACCCCTTTCACCCGCTATGCTCCCCCCAAAAAGCAGACTCATCTCTAAACGCTCGGCACTCCGGCGCGCATACCAACATCTACCCGTTCTGCAGGCTCGCGGACAGGCCCTCATGCTGGCACTCATGTTGTTGCTGATTGGCACCGCCGGCTTAATTCAACTGTATAACGGGGGGCAACTGGTGGCCGAAAAATCACGTCTTGTGCACGCTACCGACGCTGCCGCTTATAGCGGCGCTTTGATACAGGCGCGGGCGCTGAACTTCCAAGCCTACGCGAATCGCGCCCAGCTAGCACACCAAGTGGCCATGGCACATTTGGTAACCCTCGCATCCTGGACGGATTTCGGCGCCACGCAAGCACAGCAAGCGATGCACGGCAACCCGCCTTCCTATCTCATCGGCATGCTTTTCGGCTCCGCTCACGGCTCTGCCTATCAAGCCGCGGCGAACGCGAGTGCGCAGGAGACGCGTCGACAGTTGCACCAAGCCTTTCAAAAGCACGACGCGCTTGTCAACGATGTTCTTTGGCAGGCGCAACTTGAAATTGTCCGTACTTTACCCCGGGCACGCAATCACGCCATGCAAACATTACTTGCAACAAACCACTTGCCCGCACCCCCGGCAAATACACCTCTCGCTGGGGAGCAAGCCGATGCGCTTCAAGAACACATTGATCATGTCCCGGTACAGCTGGATCCGGTGTTTCTTACCGACGAGTTGCCGGGCGCATTACTTCCTCGGGCAGGGTCGGCCCGAGAAACCATGCGGCAACTGGTTCTGCAAGCAACATAACCCTACGACTGTCTTCACCAGCGCAATTACACGGCTCGCACCACCTGGATGGTCAGCCACCGGTGCCCTCACCTGAGACAGCAACTGCGACGAAGGGGTGGAACCATGCTGGAAGGATACGACGTCTGGCGCTCCCATGATAGCCAGTCGTACCATGCGCTGCGCTCTAATCGTTGGATAGGCTGTTATTACCGCGAATACCCGATGGGGTGGGCCGAAAATACGCTGGGAGGCAATCCGCAGGACAGTCAGCTTGAGCACGTCGAGAATGCTCCCAATGATTTTAGTCAGCAGGATTTCTGGCGCTGGGCACAACAAAATACGACGTGGGACATCTTTCGCGGTCGGGACAATCCATTAGCCAACTCGCGCGCCGTCGCAGATTCCACGGCTTGGCGGGGCAAAGGCATGCCGGGCTACATCGACTTAAGAGACGCTTTGCATGACGAAGGCCTGCACCCGGTGCGCTTCACCATACGGGCCATCCGTGGACGCAACAGCATGCCCACCACGGATCAGGCCAGCAAAGTCAGAATCGGCCGCGGGTTCTTCCAGATGCCCACTGACCTGTATGGGGATGTTTTGGCTGCAGTCAGTGCCGCTGAAACCTATTTTGAGCGCCCAACGCCCCGGAACGATGGTCTTGATGAACTGGCCAGCCTCTTTCATCCCTATTGGCAGGCACGGCTGAGCCCTGTGACTTCCGACGAGCGGTCCGAAGCGCGGCGGCGGCAGATGCTTTAGTCCGGTCAATGTACCGCTCCAATGTACCGCTCTTAACCCCTGAGTAAATGTATAGCCGCAATGAAAACCGTACAGCATCACAACAGACTTGCGTCTATGCCCGTGCACGCAGGTCAAGCAATGACGGAAGCCCTTATTGCTCTCGTCGGCATGAGCGCCCTATTCTGGGCTGTCCCGCTCATCGGCCGCTTTCATGATATGGGGCACCATGCCATTCACGCGAGTCGAGCTGCGGCATTCTTCCTTGCGCAAGATGGAAACGCCGACCTTGTCGCATTGCAAGATCGCTTCTTCAGCAACAACGACAAACGATGGCGGGACGATACCGGCGCTCCCCTTTTACACACCGAGGCCATCAAAACCGAGGTCCACGGTTTGACTCTGCCGAGTGCCGCTCAGCCGGGTTCAGCGCTTCCGGCCGCCCGGGCGCTTCGTAACGACTGGCATCTCAACGATCAAGGCGTCGTACTGGCCCAGGTGAGTGTGCAGGCACACAATGTCGTTGGCTCCCCCACCTGGGAGAACAGCACCATCGCTATCCACCGTCATACGGCGATTCTTGCAGGCGCAGGGCATGCAACCAGCGACATTGATACTCAGCATCGCATCGCCGAAGGGAGAACAGGGTGGCGCAACGCTGCTGACTTCTCTCGCACCGTGGGAGAAGCCGCTGCCCAACGCATGTACGCGGTAGACGCAGCGTGGCGACGGCCCCGGCCTGAGTTTGACTGGTTATCCGAATGGGCGGGGTTGGTACCTGCAAACCGTCTGATCAGGAAATGATCCAATCGAGGTCATCGCCATGCGACCGACGCACCTACACTTTTCTGAACATCGTCGTCATCCCCTTGTTGGGGTTCAGTGGTTGCCAGCTGGGCGCAACGAACATCTGTGGTTGCCGCGTCGTCCGTGGTTTCACCCATGCAGCGCCCGGAGACGACCAACAAACGGCCCACGCGGCGATCAGCAAGAAGCTCGGCGACGCCAACTCTCATCCGCGAGTCTATGTGCAAACTCCCACCGCGTTGACCCACGTCTCACGCGCCCGCCGCTATATCGTGCGGTCTTCATCGTGTGTTTACTCACCTTTGCGCCCTACACACTGGCACAACCGACCCCCCACAATCTGCAAATCGAATTACATCCCTATGCCACTGTCGCCCTCCCTGAAGGGAGCCGATTAGTAGACCTTCCACCGATGCGCATCAACGGCTTGCCCATAAAGACTCAACTGATCATACTGCCGCTGCCACCACGAGAATTATTCACGTGGATTCAAAAACGCCTACCACCTGCCCTGATTGC
>CAZMVM010000103.1:0-10765 GCA_964569785.1 uncultured Pigmentiphaga sp.
CTTAGCAGCCATCTGACCCGCCCGCTTGATGCGATATGTGAAGTCTTTCGCCAGGTCTGGCTCAAAAAACACCACCGCTTCGGCCATCAAGGCTCCGTTCTTTGAGGCACCCAAGGTCAGCACGTCGATACCCGCACGCCAGGTGATATCGGCAGGATCACACTTAAGCGCCGCGACTGCATTGGCGAAGCGCGCGCCATCCATATGTACAGATATGCCGTGACGCTTAGCCACTGCCGTCAGTGCCGCGAGCTCGTCGGGCGTATACACAAGCCCCCGTTCATTGCATTGGGTGATGGTAAGCGCACTCGGTTGCGCATGATGCGGCGGATGCCCGCCTCTAGACAGGAGCCGATCGACCGATTCGGGGTTCAACTTCCCATGGACTGGATCTAGCGGCAGGAAGCGCGCGCCTCCGGAAAAGAGTTCCGGTGCAGTGCTTTCGTCGGCCACAACATGCGCGTCGTTTTGGCACAAAACTGCTCCCCATGGGGGCACGAGCGCCGCCAGGGCAAGCGAGTTTGCGACCGTTCCTGTCGACACAAAATACACCTGCACCGACCGGTCAAACACTTCAGCGATCGCACTTCTGGCCGCAGCACACCAGGCATCTTCGCCGTAAGAAGGTTGATGCCCTCCATTGGCCTTGATGATAGCCTCGAGAATCCGCGGGCTAGCCCCTAAGGTATTGTCGCTGCCGAAATGCATGGTGCAGATTCCCGGCTACACAATTGCAGACGCGTGCTGTAGGGCCTGACTGAGATCGGCGATAAGATCTTCGGTTTCTTCTATGCCCACCGAGACCCGGATGAGGTTGTCGGCGATACCCATTTGCGCGCGTTTGGCCGGGCCCATTTCGTAGTAAATCGTATGTGCCGCGGGTAGCGCCAAGGTTCGGTTATCCCCCAGGTGCGTAGACAAGATAACGATCTTCAGGGCATTAAGAAAGGCCAAACAATCAAGTTCGGGTACCAGCTCGAAGCTTAACAAAGCGCCATAACGCGGAGATCGCTCGCCACCTCGGATGGCACCAAAAAACTGGGTAGCGCGCTGATACCCGGGGTTGTCTGGCAACCCAGGATAATTCACCCGCGCCACTTGGGGCTGCTGCACCAACCACTGTGCCAAAGCTAATGCGTTATGACACGAGCGCTCCATGCGCAGCGCCAGGGTTTCTGCCCCAACAGCAATCCGATGCGCGGCATCCGACGAAAGGGTCGCGCCCATATCACGCAGACCTTTCTTGCGAATCTGTGATAGCCCCCAGGTTGCAGGATCACCTTTGCGGTAAATATCCAGAATGTTCGGATAGCGCGCCCAATCGAATAACCCAGTATCGGTGATTGCCCCACCCAGTGCATTGCCGTGTCCGCCAATGTACTTCGTAAGGGAGTTCACCACCAAACCCGCACCTACCGAGCGCGGCCGAAACAGATACGGCGTGGAAATGGTGTTATCGACCACGTACAACAGATTCTTTTGTGCACACAATTCGCCGATTGCTGCAAGATCTGCAACTTGCACCCCAGGATTCGCGATGGTTTCAACAAAAATCAGTCGCGTATTCGGCTGTAGCGCTGCAGCGACCGCAGACACACTGGTGGCGTCCACCATGGTCACCTCACAGCCAAGCCGCTCCAGGGTGGACAACAAGCTATTGGTGTTGCCAAAAATGTACTGACTGGACACGATGTGGTCGCCCTGCTTTAACAGCGTCGTGAAGAGCGCAGCGAGCGCCGCCATGCCAGTCGCAAAGGCAATCGTGCCCTTGCCATCTTCGAGCAGGTTGATTTTGTTTTCGAGGGCCGCGGTGGTTGGTGTTCCCTGACGGGCGTAAGAGAACCCGGAAACGCTCCCCTGAAACACACCGATTAAATCGTTAACATCGCTGTACCGGTAGGCCGCTGCGACATGCACGGGTTTGTGAGTAGCGCCATGCTCGACGGGTGATTGACGGTCGGCATGCAAAATGGTGGTGGTAATTCCGCGGTTCATAAGCTTCGCTTCTTTTGTGGGGCTGACGCGGTGTGCAGGGCCGCAAGGTTTGGTTACCAGCCGTGCAAGAGGTTACGAGCTGCGCTGGCGAACAGTTTCGTACAGGCACAAGGCAGAGGCAACGCTGACGTTCAGGCTTTCCACCGAACCCAGCATGGGAATGCGCACCAGTTCGTCGCAGGTCTCGCGGGTGAGGCGTCGCATACCTTCTCCTTCTGCCCCTAAGACCCAAGCAATCGGGCGAGTTGCATCGGTAGCATACAATTCGCCACGCGCTTCGTCATCCGTTCCTACCACCCAGACGTCGCGCTCTTTCAACGCCCGCAGGGTGCGAGCCAGGTTGGTTACCGTGATGTAGGGAACCGTATCTGCAGCGCCACATGCGACCCGTCTAACCGTAGCGTTCAGTCCGACCGCGCGGTCACGCGGTGCAACCACAGCGTGTGCCCCTGCTGCATCGGCCGTGCGGAGGCAGGCACCCAAGTTATGGGGATCGGTAATGCCGTCCAGCACCAGAAAGCAAGCAGGTGTGTTGCCCAGCGCGTCGAGAATGTCATCCAGACTATCTGCCAGGGCAACAGCGTGCGCAAGGGCAATCACACCCTGGTGACGTCCCCCGCGAGCCAGGCCAGCTAGCCGCGCACTGTCGACGGCACGAGCAACAACACCTGCTTCCCGTGCCTGGCGGATGAGCGCACCCATACGCTTGTCGTGGCGCGCGGCATCCACATAGAGCTCGCGCACGCTGTCGGGCGCGTGCCGCAGACGGGCCGTAACGGCGTGAAATCCAAGCAATAGCTGGGTATTCGACATGAGGGAAGCTGTGATCGGCGGCCCGGCAGTTATTGTGGCGGCTTGAACAAAAGGAATTTACTGAAGGCGATCGTCGTCGAGGAATGCAGGAACCGGCATGACGGGGATACCGTCTTCGATCAGCGCTTCTCGCTCGGCTTGAGTGGCCACCCCGCGAATAACACGCTGAGGAGCTTCACCTTCGTGAATCCGACGAGCTTCCACGGCGAAGCGTTCGCCTACGTCTTCCGATGAGCGTATGGTTTCACGCATATGCCGAATGAATTCGGCCTGCAACTGTCGAGCGCGCGCTTCCGCTTCTTCATGCCGTTCACGCGCTTGCGCAGACGCCGTAGAATCGGAACTACGTGCAACGTTGAGACGCGCGGCCGAGACGCGACGCGTGATCGACTGGCTATTGCACAGCGGACAGGTTAACAACCCGCCGGCAACCTGCCCTTCGTAATCTTCGTGCGACGAAAACCACCCTTCAAAAACGTGGCCGTTCTCGCACTCCAAATCGAATACCTTGAGTGCCATGAATCTATTGTAAGCGAATTGGTGTGCCGAAAGGCGCACCTCAGCCATTGAACCATTCTCGGGCACACGTTGTGCACCATCCTGCAAACTAGCGTCGTGATTGCGTTTGTATCTAGCTTCGGCAGTGGCGAGCAAACTCCCTCTTAGAAAGCGGGATGTTCTCTGCGGGATACATGCCGGCAGACTCGAGGTCCGGGAACTCCGCGATCATTACCCCACGATGCTTTTCAGCTCCCGAGGTCACGCATGCCCCAATATCATCCCATTCATCTCAAGCGTGTCTATGAAGCGCCCGCATCGTCAGACGGTAAGCGAGTGCTGGTCGACCGGCTTTGGCCCAGGGGCATCACGAAAGCCCAAGCAGCCGTCGATGTCTGGCTCAAAGACATCGCACCCAGCACGGAGTTGCGCAAGTGGTTCGCCCATGACCCCGCACGCTGGGAGGAATTCCAGCGCAGATACCTGAGCGAATTGGCTGACCACGAAGCCCAGCTCAACTCCTTGCGCGACATGCGCCGCACGACCCCCGTGACCCTGCTGTTCGCCGCCAAAGATCGTACGCATAACCATGCCGTGCTATTGCGAGAGTGGTTGCTGAAAAGACCCTCTGCAGGCCCACATCGGGACAACGCCCGCAAAAATCAAGGGGCTGCCTCGCGGGCCCCAGCGGGCGCAGCGCAAAAACTATGACGGCAACCGCTACTCCGCAGCTCGTGCTAATGAATGAGGAGTCAGCGTTGCGCAGTGCTGCTAGTTCTGGTCGTGCACTGGGTACGGGCGTGGCGCGCAGGGTCGCACTGCGGGCGGAAACGGCGCGCAATTGTGAGCGTTCGCAACCGGGATCATAGCTTGCTGAATGCTAGCGGCGCTCTCCCCACCTTCAATACGGTTACATGCCCAAATCACGTACGCCGCCATCCGAATCACGTAAATCAACATCCATATCGCCGGGTCGGCGCTACAGTGCTGAGTACGCGCAAGCGGCACTCCCAACAGCTGCGACGGTGGCCGGAGTCGTCGCCGCGCTGTATTTCGGGCGTGAGGTATTTCTGCCCTTGGCAATCGCTGTTCTGCTGACGTTTGCGCTGGCTCCCTTGGTGTCCATCCTGCGCAGGTTCGGATTACCCAAGCTGCTTGCCGTGGGGGCGTCGGTCTTTGTTGCGTTCGCAATCATCGGCCTGTTTGCATTTATCTTGGCGGCCCAGATTGCCGACATGGCCCGCAACGCAACGGTTTACCAGGCCAATATCCTTAGCAAAATACAGGTTCTTAAAACCACAACCTCCTCCCCTGGCCTACTGGAACGCGTGGGAAGTGCTATTGAACGGGTTGGTAAAGAAATAGAGAAAGAAACCGCGCCAAGCGCGTCCGATAACGCTACACCGCGCGAGCCGCCACCGCTAAAAGTTGAAGTAATTTCGCGCCAACGGCCCTTGGAGGTCTTGCAAAACCTCGTTGGCCCGTTAGTAGGACCTCTTTCTACCACGGGCCTGGTCATTGTCGTGGTCATCTTCATGTTGCTGGAACGGGAAGACTTGCGCGACCGCTTTATACGCTTGGTAGGTTACGGCGACTTGCACCGGACCACCGAAGCTCTCGAAGATGCCGGGCGACGAGTAGGTCAGTACCTGTTGATGCAGCTTGTGGTCAATAGCTTGTATGCCTTGCCGGTGGGCGTAGGGTTGTGGCTGTTGGGACTTCCAAACGCGTTGCTGTGGGCGTTGTTGACTTTGGTCTTGCGCTTCGTGCCTTACATCGGTCCCGCAATCGGCATGATCCTGCCCATGTTCCTGGCCGTGGCTGTCGATCCTGGATGGTCGCTGCTTGCTTGGACGGCGGCCTTGTTCATCACGATGGAGTTAATCAGCAACAACTTCATCGAACCCTGGTTGTACGGCTCACATACCGGCTTGTCGCCGTTAGCGGTTATCGTCGCCGCAATCTTCTGGACCTGGCTGTGGGGCCCGCTCGGGCTCGTTCTTTCCACGCCCCTAACGGTGTGTTTAGTCGTCTTGGGAAAAAACGTTCCGCAGTTCGAATTCCTGCAAGTGCTATTCGGCGACAATCAGATACTCGATCCGCGGGCTCGCCTTTATCAACGTCTTCTGGCGGGAGATCCTGAAGAAGCAACCGATCAAGCGGAAGAACATCTTTCACGAACCAATTTGATGGAATACTACGGTGAGGTCGCCCTACCCGCCCTGTTGCTGGCCGAACGCGACCGCGCGCGCGGCGTTCTACGATCAGATCAGTTGCAAAGAGTGGTTGATAGCGCCTATGTCCTGCTCGCCAACCTGGAAGAAGCTGTCAGTGCCGAGGCACCTGACGAGAGCGACGTAACGCATCGGACAACAACCGACCCATCGACTGTGTCCGAGCTTGGATCAAGCGACACGGAAGCAGAAACGGAAACTACAGCATCCGAGCCTCGGTATTCGCACCCTAGTCTTGCCGCGCAAGGAGGGCTTGCCCAAGACGCTCTGGCCTTGGACATGTCCATGGCTACTCGCACACTTGAAAGCGTCGGAACGAAGCCAAGGCACGCACGTTCGACCTCGCCGAACGACCCAGCGGCGGCAGCTGAAGTGGACCTCCGGCCCCCGCAGGCAGACTGGCGTGACAGCGCTCAAACCACGCGTCGCGTGCTCTGCGTAGGTGGGCGCGGCGCGCTTGATGACGTCGCTGCGGGTATGTTGGCGCAAGTGCTGGAGTCACTTGATGCTCAAGTGGACATCATCAGCTTTACCGATCTGGACTTCCGGCGAATGCGCGATCTCGACCTGAGTGCTATCGACACGGTCATCGTCAGTTACCTAAATCCCGATTCACTAATCCACGCTCGCCTCACCACCCGGCGTTTCAAGCGGCTGAAACGCGAGTTGCGGGTTGGGATCGCGTTCTGGGGCCGCACCCTCGAAGATTCGAGCGAACTCGTCGAACGCTTGAACGCGGACTTCGTGGCAACAAATCTCAGCACAATCGTGCAGCACGCGGTTGGATCGACACCTGCGCACACAGCAGCGAGCTAGTCGCCACCAACACACCGCCCAACGACGATCCCCTCGCACCTTATTTTTATTTATTGGCGTGCAGTTGGCGCTGGAATTCGTCCGGATATCGGCATCAAACCGCGAGCTTTATAGGTGGAAGTCCTCGTGGACGACGCGCTCGAGAAAACGGACGCTGCAAAGAGCTCCTAAAGGCCGAAAGACGGAGATCGCGTCATGGCGACGCTGTGCCACAGCCTTTAAGAGAGTCGGCAAAGAGTTTTAGGGAGCGTGAGCGCGACCGCGCAAAGCTAGTCAGAAAAGGGCGTCGATCGCTATACAACCAACGCCTTGCAGAGTTTTGTGGTGTTACCAGACATCCGTACCTGCTACACCAGCGTAGCAGGGGTGGGTGGTGCCCGAGGCCGGGATCGAACCGGCACGACTTTATTCAAGTCGAGGGATTTTCGTACCACTTCGGCTTTCGCCGCCAACGTGAAGCACGTTGTTTGTGGTCTGGAGCACGCCTTCACCTTAGCCTAAGCCTTAGGCGCCCGCCGTCTGCTCTCTACACCTTCCCTGCCGACTGTGCAGGGCTTGGCTCGGTGTTAGCTCGCCGTGGAGGCAGGGCCTTCGCCGAGTTTGACGGGTTACACCCTGGCAGTTTCCTGCCGGGGGCTCAAATTGTTTTTAAGTCCCTTGTGTCTACCAATTCCACCACTCGGGCCGCACAGCCATAGCGTGGCTGTTTGATTTCGGCCTGCATTGCCCCAACAGGGTCAGTGCAACCTGCGTAAGACCGAAAGAATTAAATTCTAACAAGAACTGCGTTAACGTGCTTGCCACTCTTAACGAGCGTTGCGAAGGCACGCAACTGACGGGCACGGCATGCGCATTCGCCTAAAGCGGCATCACTTTAAAGCTGCACCAGCGGCTTCCCCTTTCTCGGCGCTAGCAGCACTGAGCTGTAATCCCCGGCGACCCAGGACCAGCGCCAGAGCGCTGCATAAGCCCATGACGACGACCAGGTTCAATGCATTGTCGGTGCGCCATAAGCTCACCAATAAGCCGGCGATAGCACCCAACATGAACTGCAAAGTACCCAGCAAAGCCGATGCAGCCCCGAGCCGCCTACCCTGCCGCATCAGCGCCAGCGCACTGGCGTTGGAGCCGATAAACCCTTGACACGCCATGTAGCTCATCAGGCTGGCCATAAGCCCCCACAGCGCGAGCCGGTCAAAAGCCGTGGCGAGAATCGTTGCACCACTGATCAGCACCCACGCGATCAATGCGTGCCGCAGTATGAATCCAGGTTGATGCTTTCTGAGTAGACGTGCATTGATTTGGGCTCCCACAATCAGGGCAAGTGCGTTCAGCGCGAACAAGAGCGCGTAGGATGGAGGCGAGACGCCATACATTTCCAGGAGCACTCGGGGTGACCCTGTCAAGTAGGCAAATAAGCCACCGGTGCCTAATCCCCCTGCTGTCGCCATTGTGATGAACTGGCGGTGGGTAAGCAGCTGCCCGTAGGTCTGGGCCAGCGAGCGTAGGCTTAGGCTCGGCGCCTGGGTGCGATCAAGCGTTTCTTGCATGCCCCAGTGCAGGCCTACCAATAACGCCGCGCCAACGGCCGCCAAAAACCAGAAAATCGCTCGCCAGCTTGCGAAGATCAAAACCTGGGCGCCCAGCGTTGGCGCCAACAGCGGGGCCGCGCCCGTGATGAGTAGGAGCAGCGACATGGCGCGGGCCGCTCCCTGGGTATTGTAGTGATCACGGATTACGGCGCGTGGTACGACCATACAGGCGCTACCACCCAACGCTTGAACCGCGCGCCAAAATATCAGCTGGTCGATGGATGGCGCCAACGCACAGCCCGCTGACGCCAGCGTGAAAACGGCCAACCCAAAATAAAGCGGCGGCTTGCGTCCAAAGCGGTCGCTTATCGGCCCATAGGCCAGCTGGCCTAAGGCCATTCCGATCAGGTAAATGGCCAGCGTCCGCTCCACCGCTCCGCCGTCGGCTGAGAGCGCAACAGCCATGTCAGCGAAGGCTGGAAGGTACATGTCAATCGCCAGCGGGGCAGTCATGGTTAGTAGCCCCATCAGTACCAGCCAAGCTGGGATTCCGTCCTTGCCGTCGCGCATTGCTTGTATCCACCTCGTTGCGAACGAGGCAATGTACCAGAAGCCGCACGTCAAGCTGCGCTATGCTTCCCTTGACACGGCGCGTACGCTAGCGTGTTGTGGCCTCGAAGGTACAGACGCCTTTGAGCGCTGCTTCGATTTTGTATACAGTAGGACGCGACACGTTTCGATACGAATCGAAGAATCCCAAATAGGAGATTGCGGTGAACCCTCTGGTTTCGTCCATCGATAAAAAAAGAGCGAGTATTCCCATTCCCGTACGAGTCACCCTACCCGATGGAACACACTTGGGATCACCCAATTACAAAGTTGCCATCTCGTTTGGCGATCACAAAACCATTGCCCATTTGGTGGCGGGAAATATCGGATACCTCGGCCAAGCCTACGTCGAAGGGCGGGTTCAACTCGAAGGCACGATGCGAGATGTGATGACAGCCGCCAGTTCGTTGCTCTCGGGTTCGCCGTCCGATAACGCTCATGCCAGCTGGCTTGCCTCACTTTTCCGCCGCGGAATTTCGCTGGCCCGGCATACCCTAGAGCGCGACGCGCGCCAGATTCAATTCCACTACGATTTATCGGACGACTTCTACGCCTTGTGGCTCGATCCGCGTCGGGTGTACTCGTGTGCCTATTATCGCGAGCCCGACATGACCCTCGCCCAGGCACAAGAAGCCAAGCTCGACCACATCTGTCGAAAACTGCGACTGCAACCGGGCGAGCGCTTTCTTGACATCGGCGCAGGTTGGGGCGGCCTCCTCTTGTGGGCCGCCGAAAATTATGGGGTAGACGCCACTGGCATCACTTTGTCACGCAACCAGCACGCTTATGTGAATCGGTTAATCGAAGAGCGCGGCCTCCAGAACCGCGTACGGATGCAGCTGCTGGATTACCGCCAACTCGATGAGTCCCAACCCTGGGACAAGATCGCATCCGTCGGAATGTTCGAGCATGTCGGCCGGGCCCGCTTACCAGCCTACTTCGAAAAGATCCGTAATCTGCTGCGTCCGGGCGGCCTCGTGATGAATCACGGCATAACGGCCGGAGCGGTCAACCATAGCCAACTGGGCGCAGGTATGGGAGAGTTCATCGAGAAGTACATTTTCCCCGGCGGTGAACTCGTCCATGTCAGCTCAGTGCTCGAGGCCGTTACTCAGGGAGGGCTCGAAACCGTCGATGTGGAGAATTTGCGCCCACATTACGCCCGTACACTTTGGGCGTGGAGTGACGGACTCGAAGCCCGCCTCGAAGAAGCCCGGCAAGTATTACCCGGCCCCGAGGGTGAGAAAGCGATACGCGCCTATCGCCTGTATCTGGCGGGTTGCGCGATGAGCTTTGAGCGTGGGTGGATTTCACTGAATCAAGTGCTGTGTCAGACACTGCCCGAAGGCAATAGCACCGAGCTGGACGAAAACGCAGCCCAGGCCTACCCATTCCGGCGCGAATATATGTATGTACAAAAAGGGGCGTCGACTACTTCCGCACCAGCGCGCGAAGTGGAGGTTGCCTAAAAAGATCACGTCCGCGTAAGTACAGCACCCGCTAGGGCTAGCGAAGTTGCAGACCGGCATCCGTTTACTCGCACACCACGCGCTGGCAGGTACAACACGCTTGCCCTTCGACTGTGCAGCGACGCGTCAGTCTTGACCACTCTCACTGACACAGCAATTGGCTACAAAAGCCCAAGGTCAGGCCATGCGTTCATCGACGCTCAGCTGCCACTACCCCAGGAACTTCCTCGATCGCTTGCAAGGCGCTGGACAGCTGGTCACCGTTGCGCACTTCCAGGGTGAAATTCATGCGCGCAAGCGATTGCCGGCTCAACGTGTTCACTCCCACCACGTTGAGCCGCATCCGGGCGAACAACTCTGATAAATCACGCAGCAAACCCGACCGATCCTGCGCTGTCACTTGTATATCAACTGGATAAAGCGTGTCAGATGTATCGCCCCAACTGACCTCTACAATTCGCTCCGGGTGCCGCTCCGCGAGGGTCGCCAGGCTACGGCAATCGGCGCGGTGGACTGAGACACCGCGTCCGCGCGTAATAAACCCCGATATCGAATCCGGCGGTGCAGGACGGCAGCAACGGGCCAGCTGGGTCAGCAGTGACCCCATTCCTACAACCAATACGCCGCTTTTTCCAGTTCTTTCGGTGCTATCAGGACGGCTTTCGCGCGCGACTACGTCATCGTCCAGGTCTTCCTCTGGTTCGGGCTGGAAGACGGCATCGAGCTGACGCAAGCTGAATTCGTCTTTCGCGACCGCAATATAGAGGTCGTCATTGGCAGGCCGAAGCCTTTGACCGTG
>CAZMVM010000103.1:10775-11779 GCA_964569785.1 uncultured Pigmentiphaga sp.
CAATATAGAGGTCGTCAGCTCGTGCAAAGCCCAATTGTTGGGCGAGGCTTTCGAGATTGGTCGCCGTCTTGCCCCGCCGCTGCAATTCCTTTTCAACCAACGCATGGCCTTGGGCGATGCGCTCCTGAACTTCGATCGCGTTAAACCACTGCCGGACTTTCGCACGCGCGCGCGGGCTTGCCAAATAACCGAGCTGGGGATTTAGCCAGTCGCGCGACGGCCCCCCTGATTTTGCCGCGATGATTTCCACGGTTTGCCCCGTGACCAAGGGTGTGTTCAACGGCACCATCTGCCCATCCACCTTAGCACCTCGGCACCGGTGGCCTAAATCGGTATGAACGTAATACGCAAAATCAACCGGAGTCGCGCCCACCGGAAGCTCAACCACCCTTGCTTGTGGGGTCAAAACGTAGATGCGGCCATCAGTGACCGGCGCGCTTCCTTCCACTTGCCCCACGTGCTCGCTGCCCCACGCCAACAATTGACGCATCCACGCCAAACGTCGATCGTATTCGGAGTCGGCACGTGCTTCACCGCCTTTGGGGCCGGCCTCTTTGTAGCGCCAATGTGCAGCAACTCCATACTCAGCGAACTCGTGCATATCCCGCGTGCGAATCTGCACTTCGAATGGCTTGTGCTTACCGTCGCTGACCACGGTATGTAATGAGCGATATCCGTTCGGCTTGGGTCGTGCGATGTAATCGTCGAACTCATCCATCAGGGGCGAGTACAACTCGTGCACGACCGCCAGTGCGCTATAGCAGGTGCGGACGTCGTCCACAATAATGCGTATTGCATGCACATCGTGAACATCGCTAAATTCCACGTTCTTGCGCTGCATCTTGTTCCAGATGCTGTAAATGTGCTTGGGCCGCCCTGTTACCTCGGCTTCAATGCCGTTGTCGCGTAGCGCCTTCCGAATGCGTGCCGTGACATTGCGGATAAATGCTTCGCGCCCCGCGCGCTTTTCCTCGAGTAAAGCAGCGATCTCCTTGTAGCGTGCC
>CAZMVM010000104.1:0-11777 GCA_964569785.1 uncultured Pigmentiphaga sp.
CAAGCGCATCGGGCTTCCTGAATGGGGTATGGCGGCCATTGTTTATGCCCGCGGCATGCTGGAAGAGTCGTACGGCTTTGATCCATACAGTGCGGAGTGGGTTCAGGCAGGTTTACACCAACCGGGGCGAGTCGATCGCATGCCTCCGCGGGAAGACGTGCGCGTCAACTATACGCAGGTGAAGAACCGCTCGCTGTGCGAGATGCTGGAGAGTGGCGAGCTGGATGCGGTGTTCAGTGCCCGTACCCCAGACATTTTTTACCAGGAAAACAGCCCGATCGAGCGTCTCTTCAAGAACTTGCAAGAAGAAGAGTTGGCCTACTGGCAGCGCACCGGCGTCTTTCCGATTATGCACTTGATTGGCGTGCGGCGTGACGTCTATGAACAGCACCCTTGGGTGGTAAAGCAGCTGTGCAATGCGTTCGAGGAGTCGAAGCGGCGCAGTTTGGCGCGGGCACGCGATACCGCTGGCTCGTATTACCCGGTGCCGTTGATGCTTTATGCCGTCCAGCAGGCCGAAGCAGTGGCTGGAGACGATTTCTGGCCCTATGGGCTTGAGCGTAATCGTGCCTCGCTCGAGGCGTTTGTTCGCTACGCCTACGAACATGGAGTCACGCAGCGGCGACTGGAAGTTGAAGAGCTATTTCCAAAAGAAGCTTTGTTCACTCCAGTGACCTGAGGCCGTTAGCTGCATGAGTGTCCGGCACGCGGGGTGCCGGTGCTCTACAGCAGCCATTTCGCAATACTGTTTTCCTGTCTTCGATAAGTAAGTACATTTTTTATGGTGTCACTTATGCGTGCTCTGAAGCGAGTACTCACTGCAATGATGGCGACCTGTGCCTTGATCACATCGGCTCAGGCGGCCAGCGATTTCCCCAGCGAGTGGTCAAGATTGTCGTGCCATTTGGGGCGGGTGGTCTGACGGACATTCTGGCGCGCGCTATGGCGCAAGATCTTGCGAAAATGTGGGGTCAACCGGTTATTGTTGAAAACAAGCCGGGCGCGAGCGGTCGATTGCCGCATCCTACGTGGCGAAGTCAAAGCCGGATGGCTACACGCTTTTGTTTGCCAACGACACCGCCTTGTCGGTGAATCAGTACTTGTACAAGAACTTGTCGTACAACCCCGAGCGAGACTTCCGTGCGGTTCACAACGTTGCGGGGACGCGTAACGTTTTGTTGGCCAGTAAGAAGTCCGGCTTCAAGAGCGTGGGAGACTTACTTGCCTCCGCCAAGCAACGGCCTGGGGAAATTGCTTACGGCAGTTTTGGTGTGGGAAGCACGCCGCATCTGGTGACAGAAGAGTTCGCATCACGCGCAGGCGTGGAATTCAATCACATTCCATACAACGGCAATGCAGAAACCGTTACTGCCGTAGTTGGCGGCCACATTGATTTGGCAGTAGTGGCGATTCCGGTAGCCTTGCCCTTGCTGCAATCGGACAAAGTGGAGGTGTTGGGCATGATCTCTCCCGACCGATACGCGGGGCTGGCCGACGTGCCTTCCCTGGATGAGGTGGGGGTTGCAGGCATGAATAGCCAGATTTACTTCGGGCTGGTTGCGCCGGCGGCCGTGCCCGAGGACATTGTGCAAAGAATCTCGACCAGTGTGGCCGAGGTGATTTCTCAGCCGCATTTCAAAGAGAATTACATCGTTAGCAAGGGCATGGAATTGATCAACCAGAACGCCGACGCGTTCACCCAGTTTCTGGCAGATGACCGTGCGCGTTACAAGGCGCGCATTGAAGCCATGAACTTGTCACTCGAATAGGGAGAAGCGCCCCCATGCAGTACAGGACCTTAAGTCTTCTAATCGATGGCGAGTGGATTGACGCCACGGGGCGCGACGAAGTTGACGTGGTCAACCCGTCGACCGCTGAAGTGTTGGGACGCCTACCGGTAGCAACCGCGAGCGATGTGGATCAGGCGGCGAGAGCTGCTGCTCGTGGGTTCGAAATCTGGTCGGCGCTGTCAGCATATGAACGTGCCGATGTGCTGCACCGCGCTGCTTCATTGCTGCGCGAACGCACCTCGCGCATCGCAGAGCTCGTGTGCCTCGAACAAGGTAAGCCCTTGGCGGACGCTATTGGCGAAGTAAAAAGTTTGGGAGACATTGTCGACTGGGACGCTGAAGAAGGTCGACGGGTCTACGGACGCACCATTCCATCTCGAATTCCTAATCAAACATTGACGACCAAACGTGTGCCGGTTGGGCCGGTGGCGGCCTTCACACCCTGGAATTACCCGGCGCTGCTACCGCTACGCAAGATCAGCGCAATCTTGGCGGCAGGGTGTTCGGTGGTGTTAAAGCCCGCCGAAGAAACACCCGCTACTGCACTCGAGGTCGTGCAAGCCTTTATAGATGCCGGTGTCCCCGCCGGCGTCATTAATGTAGTGCATGGAGAGCCCGCGCGTACTTCAGAGCAACTCATCGCGCATCGCGATATCCGGGCGATCACGTTTACGGGATCAACCCAAGTGGGCCGCGTCTTGGCTGCGCTCTGTAGCCAGCATCTGAAGAAGGCCGTCATGGAGTTGGGCGGGCATGCTCCGGTCATCATCGTGGATGACGTCTCTGATATCGAGGAACTGGCCGCCGCCACTGCCTACCGAAAGTTCAAGAATGCTTCGCAGGGCTGCGTGAACCCCAGCCGATACTATGTACACGAGCGCATTTTTGATCGCTTCGTAGACGCCTTTGTTACCAAGACTCGATCACTCAGGGTGGGGAACGCGGCGGAGCCGGGAGTGGACGTTGGTCCGCTGTTACACGCCCGGCGGATAGAGGCCATGCGTGAGTTTACGGATGATGCGTTAGCGGTGGGTGCCAAGTTGAGATGCGGTGGCACTGCACCGGATCTGCCTGGTTTCTTCTGGGAGCCCACGGTGTTCTTTGATGTGCCGGAAACGGCCCGATTGATGAACGAAGAGATTTTCGGCCCTATTGTGCCCTTCAACTCGTTCAGTGACGTGGATGTAGTGGTAGCGGAAGCGAATCGGCTCGAATATGGGTTGGCAGCCTACGCCTTTACCCAGTCCCTGGAAATGGCGCGCTATTTAGAGCATAAGCTGCAGGCGGGCATGATCGGGTTAAACACCTACTCGTTGGGCGTCCCTGACTCGATTGCCTCGCCGGAAACCCCCTTCGGCGGTATTAAAGCGAGTGGCTTCGGGCGAGAGGGGGGCTTCGAAGGTTTGGATGCCTTCCTTGAAACGAAGTTAATCAGTGAGTTTGCCCGGCAGTAAGTCGTCGTCGAGCGGTGCTACTCACCATCGTTGACAAACGAACGGCCGGTGTTTCTGCAGCTGCAGGGGTGCGAAGCGGTACAGAAAGCCGCAAGTTTCGCGGCATCTTGAATAACAAAGCCGTCTTCGTCACCCATCCTCGATCGTCGCGAGCAATGTTGCACTGGGCAGCATGCCTGAACTCAAGCGTAAAGGAGACAAAGGCTTGGCACTAGTCGACGTCCATGGAAAGATGCGTTGATAGGGCCGGCTCCTCTGACTCCGCCTCTTGTTTGGCCATCTGTCTCTCAATTTGCGCAACGGTTTCACGTAGGGCGGGGAGGAGGCGTTCGGCGGCCTCCTTCATCGAAATTGCGCGTTTGAGAAAGACGACATTCAAGCATCCGATCGGGTTGCCGCCGTGGCGGATGGGCAGCGCGATCGCGTGGGTGCCCGAATTTCGTATCCATTCCTCGGTATTTGTTCCATACCCCATCGACTCCACTCGCTCAACTAAGTTACGCACCATGAGCGGGTTGCGCGCCAGCCGGCCTTGCTCACCGCCATCGGCGATCATGATCTTCACTAGCTCCTCCCGACGCGCGGGCGTGCAGGCTGCAAAGTAGGCCCGACCGGACGCAGAAAGCAGCAGGGGCATGCGTTTGCCCACCATGGCCTTGCGAAACGACAGCGCACTAAAGCGGTGCGTGCTTTCACGAATTTGCATTGCGCTCCCGTGGAGCGTGGTTAGGTCGGACGGCCATTGCACGCGTTTAAGCAATTCACCCATGGCCGGCGCCGCGATCTGCGAGATCCACTCAGCATCGGTGAATCCTTCGCTGAGCTCGCGCACTTGTAAAGTCAACCCATAGGCGTTGTCAGATAGACTGCGCTGGACGTAGCCTTCATCGGCGAGGGTTTCCAGCAAACGCTTGACGGTGGTGCGATGCAGCTGGGTTGCGCTTGCCAGCTCGGAGATGCTGAGCGTTCCCGCGGGCGCCTTGTTAAGGACGCGCAAAATAGCGAGACCGCGCTGCAGGCCCTGCACGCGGTGGTAGGAATTGGACGAATGCTTCATAGGTTAACCCGTCTAGCTGCGCTGGCGCCGTAAAGAAATTGCTCGCGCAGCGCTCGTCGCTCTTCGTACAATGCGCTACGCTGTTAAAACCCAATCCAGTCCTGATTCTTGTATGACCACTTATCTGGTACAGCTTAGCGACCCGCACATCCGTGATGCAAACGCGGCTGGTCAAGACATTATTGACACGGCTGCCTGTTTGCGTACTGCCGTCACCCTTATTGGCAGTTTGCCGCAGCGGCCGCATGCTGTGGTTATTACAGGAGATCTCGTCGATCGCGGCAGCGATGCGGAGTACGAGTGTCTCGCCCAACTGCTGCAACCGTTGAGCATGCCGGTGTATTTGTTGCCGGGCAACCACGATGACCGACAGGCGTTGCGCCGTTGCTTCCCTGCGCATACCTACCTGTCTCAGACGGTGAACGAGGGGTTCATTCAGTACGAGGTGCCCATCGGTCGGCTACAGCTGCTGGCGCTTGATACGACGGTTCCCGGCGAGGCCTACGGCGCCTTATGCGAGCGTCGCTTGAAATGGCTGGAAGATCGCTTGGAGCGGCTCAGTCAAGAAGGTCGGCCCGTGGTAATTGCTATGCATCATCCGCCGTTCGACACCTTCATTGCGCACATGGATAAGATGAAGTTGCTCCAGGGAGCGGCCGAGCTCGAGGCACTTGTGGCGCGCTATCCCAATGTGGAGCGGGTTATCTGCGGACATGTTCACCGCGCCATTGAAAAGCGTTTTGGCGGCACCTTTGTTCAGGTTGCGCCCTCCACTGCGCATCAGATTGCGCTCGACTTCGCGCCCGACACTCGCGCGCGCTGGACCTTGGAACCGCCTGGGTTCCGAGTGTTTGTCATGGGGGAGGAGGGCGGTCTTGTTAGCCATTTGCTGCCCAATGGTCAGTACGCTGGGCCGTACGCCTTCGGATCGTAGCGGCGGGCGTGGGTTGGTAAGCTGGGGCAACGCCGCGTACGCGAACTACCCCAGCGAGAATCCCATCTTTTTATGGGGCTGTCTGTGTAAGCATTGGGAGCAAACTAGGACGAGGCCTTGCGCTGCGCCCCCAGCATACAATGCTTAACTGCTGCGCTTAGGTTAACGTCCTTTCGGCCCGCGCCAAAAGACCTTGAACGCCTTAGCCGAGTTGCAGAATCTCATCGAGTGCCTTGAAGAGCAGGTCGCATTGCTCTTCTGTGCCGACGGAAATGCGTAGAAACTGATCGATGCGCGGGGCAGCGAAGTGTCGCACGAGTATCGCGCGTTCGCGCAGCGCGGCCGCGAGAGCCGCGCCGTCGTGTTTGGGGTGCCGCGCGAAGACGAAATTGGTGGCGGACGGCAACACCTCAAATTGGCGTTCACGCAAGCCAGCAGCCATTCGTTCGCGGGTGTTTATGACACGCTGACGGTTGGCTTCGAACCATGCGATATCTTCAATTGCCGCCACCGCCCCTGCGAGTGCGATGCGGTCAATGGGATAGGAGTTAAAGCTATTCTTGACTCGCTCGATGCCTTCGATCAGCGCGCGATTACCGATGGCGAAGCCGACACGCAAACCGGCCAACGCGCGCGACTTGGAAAGGGTCTGCACGACCAGAATATTGTCGTAGCGACGGGTTAGGGCGACGGCGCTTTCACCGCCAAAATCGATATACGCTTCATCAACCACGACCAGCCGATCCGGCAATCGTTGTGCCAGTGATTCGATTGCGTCGAGTGGCAGCAAATGGCCCGTTGGGGCGTTGGGGTTAGGAAAAATGATGGCACCAATGCCGTCGTCGTAGTCGTTGGGGTCGATCTCGAAGCGATCGTTCAGGGGAACGGTACGGTACTCGATTTCGAACAGCCGGCAATAAGAAGGATAAAAGCTGTACGTAATGTCCGGAAAGGCCAGGGGCTTATCTTGCCGCAGTAGCGCCGCAAACACGTGGGCAAGCACTTCGTCGGAGCCATTCCCGACGAAGACACATTCAGGCTCGATATCGTAGTAACGCGCAACCGCGTGCTGCAATGTGCTGGAGTCGGGATCGGGGTACAGGCGCAACGAGTCGTTGACCGCTGCACGCATCGCATCGATTACGGTTGGCGAAGGGCCATACGGATTCTCGTTGGTGTTGAGTTTGATGAGATTATCGATGCGCGGCTGTTCGCCAGGAACATATGGCTCCAGCGTTCGAACGATCGGGCTCCAAAATCGGCTCATAGCAAGTTACTCAGACGGTCTGGGGTTGAATGTGGTATTGGAGTCAACGTAGGGGTGAGACGGCGATGCTTTGATGGCTTGCAAGTCTACGAACTCTATGCGCTGGCTGTTCGGTGTAGACACCATTTGATTGGTCTCCAATTCGAACGGGTCGAACGCACGGTCGCCGTCGGGGTCGGGCACGCCGGACGGTTGTAGCCCAGCAAAGTCGAATAACTCACGATCAAGTAGGTGCGACGGTCTGACGCGGCCTAAGGCGTTGAAAACATTATCCACACGGCCGGGAAACCGCTTTTCCCATTCTGCCATCAATCGCGATACTTCAAGTCGTTTCAGGTTTTCCTGCGACCCGCACAAAGTACACGGAATGATCGGAAACTGCTTCCATTCTGCGTACGCGATCAGGTCGGCTTCCTTGACGTAGGCCAGGGGACGAATGACAGTGTGCCGACCATCGTCGGAGACAAGCTTGGGCGGCATGGTTTTAAGCACGCCGCCGTAAAACACATTAAGCAGAAATGTAGCAACAATATCGTCGCGGTGGTGGCCCAGCGCGATCTTGGTAGCGCCCAGCTCGCTGGCGAGCCGGTACAGGATGCCCCGACGTAGACGCGAGCACAGCGAGCACATCGTTTTACCTTCCGGTATCACCCGCTTCACGATGGAGTAGGTATCCTGGGTCTCAATGTGATAGGGCACACCCAGGCTTTCTAAATAATTGGGTAATACCTCGGCAGGAAAGCCTGGCTGTTTCTGATCCAGATTCACGGCCACGATCTCGAACGGCACAGGGGCTCGGCGTTGCAATTGCAACAGGATGTCCAGCATGCCGTACGAGTCTTTGCCGCCTGACACGCACACCATCACGCGATCACCGGCTTCAATCATGTTGTAGTCGACAATCGCGCGTCCGGTTTCGCGCAGCAAGCGTTTGGCGAGCTTGTTGCGCTCGTATTGCTGCTTTTGCGCGCTCCGTGCGTTGCTAGCATTCATGTCCATACTCCTGGCCCCGTCGTTTGAACACTTCGATGCCTACGGCCGCGCAATCGGCAAAGGCGGTGGGTTTGCCAATTCGAAGGCGAATGGTTTGAATATCGTCGAAGTCGTGCATCAAGCGGTCAACCAAACGGTCGCACAAGGTTTCGAGCAAGTCGACATGAGTCCGGGAGCATTCTTCCACAATCGCTTCGCGCAGCCGCCGGTAGTCGAGAACGTCATGAATACTGTCTTCTGCGGTGCGGGGCCGGATGGTGACATCCACTTCGGCATCCACATGAAGGGGTTGCGTCGTCCCGCGCTCGTGATCAAGAATGCCAATGCGCGAGTCGACCGCAAGGCGTGAAAAGAAAATACGTCGGGTTGCCATAGTGATTACGTGCGGCGAAGCAGTGTCCGGGAATGAATGAAATGAGTAAGGCGCCCTGCCAGCAGCAGCCCGTTGCGCTACATCATGCTGAAGTCGCGCGCAAAGCCGACCAAATGTTGTCCGCCGTCCACGACTAAAGTCGTGCCCGTAATGGCTGGGTTCTTGATGGCGAAGGCAACGGCGTCGGCAATGTCTTCGGGGCTGCTGGCCTGACCTAAAGGCGCCATGGCATGGGTACGTGCAAACGCTTCCGGCGTTTGCAGATGGCTAGGCAGGGTAAGGCCGGGCGCCACGCCCACTACACGCACCGTTGGGGCGAGCGCCTGGGCCAGCATGGTGTTGGCGGCCTCAAGTGCAGCCTTGGTGAGCGTGTACGACAAAAAGTCAGGATTGTAATTCCAGAGCTTTTGATCAAGCAGGTTGACCACGACGCCACGCGCGTCTTGCCCGCGGGAGCGCAACTGAACTGCGAGATTGCGGGCGAGGACAATGGGAGCAATCAAGTTAGGCCCCAAATGCTCGTGCAGGGTTTGTCCACTAAAGGTGGACGCGTCGTCGTACTCGAAACGGCCCGCATTGTTGACGACAACGTCGACCGCGCCCAAGCCGCTTTCTACCACGTCCAGCAAGTGGTTAACTGCCTCTTCATCACTGAGATCGCAGGCAAACTCGCGTGCCTCGCCCCCCAGCGCGATGATTTCGCGCACGGTTTGCTGTGCGGCCTCGCGTGACCGTCCGTAATGGACGGCAATACGCCAACCGGAACGGGCTAGGGTGAGTGCGATAGCGCGCCCGATACGTTGTGCGCCGCCGGTGACCAGGGCAGTTCCTTTAAACGCAACAGGTTCGCGAGAGAAGTGGGACGTTGTGCTCATAGCTCTTGATTGTATGCTGCGCGCGCTCATCCAACACGGGATAACCGTAGCGGCACGAGAAGCATCGTAGCAAGCGCCGGCGCCTGAAGGGAATCAAAGCAGTGGCCGATCGCACAAGGATGCACAAGGCTTCACCAAGGAACGTCGTGACCACGGCAGTTGGAACGTTGACCTGCCCGTGCGTTACGGCGGTGGTTGCTGTTGCGGTTTACATGGATATTGTCATGCCGCCATCGACGATGAGCACGTGTCCATTGATGTAAGAGGCTGCTTCCGACGCCAGAAAGACGGCCGCGCCTGCGATTTCATGAGGCTCTCCCCAGCGGCCCAAAGGTGTGCGCTGCTCGAAATGCTTGCGGGCGACCGGATCGTTCAGCATCGCGGCATTTGCCTCGGTAGCGAAACCGCCTGGCGCAATGGCGTTACTGGTAATGCCATCGGGGCCGAATTCGGCGGCCAGGGCGCGCACCAGCCCAGTGAGCCCTGCCTTGGCAGTGGTGTAGACCGCGTCTCCTGGACGAGCGACATGCCCAGCGATGGAAGTGACGGTAATCAAGCGTCCGCGCTTTTGCGCTTTCATGAGCCGACTTGCCTCCCGTGCCAGCACCAGCGCGCCCACCAGATTGGTGTTCAGTAGGGCGTTGATATCTTCATCCGTGAAGGTATGCAGCGGTTGTCGATGTCGTGCCCCAACGTTGTTGACCAAAATATCGAGGCGGCCGTATACGGTCTCGATGTCGTTCATCGCGGCGCGCGTGGCTTCCACATTGCCAACCTCGAACGGCGCGATGGAAGCGGTAAGCCCCAATTCACTCAACGTGTCCGCCGCGCGCTGTAAGGAGGACTTATCACGCCCGTTCAGAATAACGTGAGCCCCGGACGAAGCCATGGCCCGCGCGATCTCCCATCCGAGGCCGCGTGCTGCTCCGGTAATCAAGGCTACCTGGCCATCTAGAGCAAACTGACGTAGGAAGGCATGTGATTCGTTGAACAATGGCGTCATACCGATTTCCTTAGCGAACTCAGCGTACGGGATGGGGACACACGTGCAGCGCGTCGAGCAAGCGTCAGCATCCGAAATGTAAACGCGAATCCGTGCGCATGGCCCGACCACTTCCAGAGCTGGCCGGCGGTGTAGCAGCAGTTAAGCGGCCGCGCCGCGTGACACGTGGGCGTTTGTTTGCGAAGTAGTGGTTTGTGTGTCACGGTCGGTGTCTGCACGGTCCGTGCCCTGAGTTCCGGTACTTGGCTCGTCGGGGCGGTCCGGTGCTACGTCTGGCTCCTTGTTGCCGGGTTCCAGTTCGCTTGCGCTGGCTTCACGTGTTTCGGGAGCAGTTGCCGATGTCGGCTCGGTGTCCATACGCGTCGCTGCCGCCACGCCATCCACTCCCGTTTGTTCGCGTGTAATGACACATGCGATGGCCGGCGGTGGATTCAAAGTGAGTGTGAACTTCCGAAGTTCGTCGCGACGGAAGACGTGAACTTGTACCGTATCCCCAGGTTGATAACGGCTGAGCAGGTTATCGAGGGCAGTTTGGTGATTCACGCGTAAGCCATCGATGGCGACCAGGGTGTCGTGGGCGGATAGCCCGGCCCGATGCGCAGCACCGTCTTCGTATACGGTGGCGAGGACAACGTCATTGCCTTGTACGCGCGTGCGCACATCCATGGACGGAAGCTCAGACTCGGGTTTCCATTCAACTTTGTAGCCCTGACTGGCGAACAGCGCGTCGAACGGCAGATCTTCACAACCGTCGACGAACTTGTCGAGGTACTCCCGTACGTCGACCCCGGTGGCCTCCTGGATCAAATCCGGCATCTCGTCTTCCGCGATGCCGACTGCGTTGCCGGTGTAAAAGTCGCGACCATACCGCCGCCACATCAGCCGCATGACATCGTCGAGCGAGTATGAGCCGCCTGTTTCGTTGCGGATCGTGATGTCCAGCCCCAATGCGACGAGAGCGCCCTTCGTGTAGTAGCTGACGAGTGCATTGGGGGAGTTCTCGTCCTGACGATAAAAGCGTGTCCAGGCATCGAAGGAGCTTTCTGCGACGCTTTGCTTTTTACGCCCCGGGCCCCGTAGCACTGTCGTGATATTACGAGCCACCAGGCGCAGGTAGTCGTCGAGCCCGATGACGCCGGATCGAAACAACATTAAATCGTCGTAATACGACGTGAACCCTTCGAACACCCACAGCAGGCGGGTGTGATTCTCGCGGGACAGGTCATAGGGCGCAAAGACAGCTGGCTTAATGCGCTTTACATTCCAGGTGTGGAAGTACTCGTGACTGACCAATCCCAAAAACGAGCGATAACCATCGGTTTGCTCGGGCTTACCGCGTACTGGCAAGTCGTTGCGAGAGGTCATTAAAGCCGTCGACGAGCGATGTTCCAGTCCCCCGTACCCGTCGCCGGTGATCATGGTCATGAACACATAGCGCGACGCGCTGTCCAGGAAGGGCGCGCTCAGTGTGTTGGGCTCGAAGAAAGCGATTTGCGCTTCGCAAATCTGCTTTACGTCGCTGGCGATACGCTCGAGATCGAGCCCAGGCGCAACGCCGGTGAAGACCATTTCGTGCGGCGCTCCGTGGGCTTCGAAGGTGATGACTTGCGGTGTGCCCATCTCGATGGGATGGTCGATTAGGGCGTCGTAGTCCGGGGCGCGGTACCAACCAAAGCCGTGGCGCTCAGCCGCTTGCGGATGGCCAGTGGCCTCCGGCATGCTCGTGTACACCTTCCATGCGGCTCCTCCAGCGGTCTGCCCAGAAGGGGGCGGAACGAGTTCGAGTAAACACTCCTCCTGTTCCTTGCCGTGTATTTGCAGGAAAACACTCGTGCCGTTCACAAAGCCGTGTGTTTCGTCCAGATGGGCACCGCGTACGGAAAGATCCCAGGCATACACGATCGTGGTGATGGTGAGCGGTCCAGCACAAGGCGCCACCTGCCAGGTGTTGCGGTCGAGCTTCTGGATGGCAAAGGGTTTCCCTTTGCTATGCGCCTCGATTGATTCAATTTGCCGGGCGAATTCGCGCAT
>CAZMVM010000105.1:0-6543 GCA_964569785.1 uncultured Pigmentiphaga sp.
TCCGAGCCAGGTAGGGCTGCGGGCGTTTCAGGGGTTGTCGACGGAGCACCAGAAGGGCGGTGAGGGTGTTGCGAATCATTCATACTGATATTATCGCCTTTAAACCTCCAGCCATCTAATTTGCATTACACGGTGACGTGGCCCTCAAAGCACCCAACCCTCCCTCGCCCCACGTTATGGGTCATAAAGATGAAACGCCTGACGCCGCGCCCGACCGGGATGCTCTTGCACTGAACGAAACCGAGCTCGAGCAACCGTCGGGGCAACACTCACCTGCACCACTTGAATCCACACGCAAGCGGCTCGT
Organism: uncultured Pigmentiphaga sp.; assembly: GCA_964569785.1. Taxonomy (GTDB): domain Bacteria; phylum Pseudomonadota; class Gammaproteobacteria; order Burkholderiales; family Burkholderiaceae_B; genus Verticiella. The sequence goes on from CAZMVM010000105.1 coordinate 308, forward strand.
GGCGACGTTGCGTACGTTCGCGCAGAGCGTGCTCCGCGTATTGCGCTTCGCGGCATCGCGCGCCGGGGAAGAACGGGTACCGCAGGTCGCTGCAAGCCTCGCCTTCACGACAATTCTTTCTATGGTGCCCATTCTGGCAGTGGCGTTTGCTCTGTTTACCGCTTTTCCGTTGTTCGGCCAGTTCCGCCACGCGCTCGACGAATTCATGATCCATAATCTGATGCCCGCCGTGGTTGCCGACACCGTCATGAATTACGTGAACCAGTTTGCGTTACAAGCGTCGCGGGTTTCAACCTTCAGTGCCATATTCCTGCTGGTCACCTCGATCTCGTTGATCGTCACGATCGATAAAGCCCTCAACGACATCTGGCATGTAACGCGACAACGTCCGGTCACCCAACGCATTCTGGTGTATTGGGCGGTGCTGAGCCTTGGGCCCATGATGCTGGGAGCGAGTCTCTGGACAGCTTCTTATTTGGCCCGTGAATCCATGGGTCTGGTAGGAGACCTGCACCCTTTTATTGCCCTGGCCCTTTCATTCTTACCGCTCGTTGTGACCGGCTTGGGCATTGCCGCCATCTTCCTTGTCGTACCCAATCAGCACGTGGCGTGGCGGGACGCTTTGTTGGGAGGATTTGGTACGGCTATCGTACTTGAGGTCATGAAGAATATTCTGGCATGGTACGTCGCACGCTTTCAGACGTACACCGTAGTTTATGGCGCGTTTTCCATTCTTCCGTTGTTCTTACTCTGGGTGTATTTGGCCTGGCTGGTCATCTTGTATGGAGCGAGTATCACCGCCAGCATGCCTATGATCCGGTTGGGACGGCATGCGGTTAATCGGCGCGCAGGCGCGTCGTTTCTTGATGCCCTGCTCATCTTGCGACGGCTGCTGGCACGTCAGGGCGCCGTGCCCCCGGGCATTCCCTCGCATGTATTGCGCGCGCGCATGAAGCTCCACCACAATGAATTAATGGACGTTCTAGACGCTTTGACCGACTTAGGCTATGTGGCGCGCATTGGTGACGGTAGCAAGGAACGTTGGGCGTTGGTGTGTGATCCCCACGTAGCAACCTTAGCGCCGCTGTTCGACCGCCTGCTCTTGGATCGCCAACAACCGATGCTGTCGGAACACCCCGAACTTCAGCGTATTGTTTCACGTACCTGGGACGAACTGCAGCATGGCCGCGCCCCCACACTCTCTGAAGCATTGGGGACTCGGCGTAGGGTGCAACGCAGCAAGTTGCCCCATGCAGCCGGAGGGCGCCCGGCGACGCCCTGAAACTCACGATAAAATACCAGGCCCTACGAGATCCTTGAAGATGCCCTTCAACACCGGGCACCCCTCTTCCCTTGCCGCGCAAGGAGAAACCATATGCTGAAAGTTCAAGAGATACTGCGCGTGAAGGGCGACGCTCTTTATACCGCAACTCCCGACGCGCCCATCCAACAAGCCGTTGAAACCATGGCCACCCACGATGTGGGCTCATTGGTCATTATGGAATTCGGTCAACTGGTGGGCATGCTGACGTTCCGTGAAGTCATCAACTACCTTCACAGCAATGGCTATAGCATAGGCAATGGCACCATCCGTTCGATTATGGACGACGCCCCTGTGAGCGTGTCGCCCAATACGGACATTGATGAAGTCCGTCGCCTCATGCTCGAGCATCACGCGCGATATATGCCGGTTATGGATGGGCCAACGCTGCTCGGCGTCATTTCATTGCACGATGTGGCTCGGGCTGTCGTCAACGCCCAGCAATTCGAAAACAATATGCTCAAAGCCTATATCCGCGACTGGAACGACGACGAGGGTGGGGACAAAAACATCCCCGACAAGAAGTCCGAATAACCCATCCTCCCGGCCTAGGCCGTCGATCGCATCACCGGGTGTATGCTCGCCGGCGAGCCGAGTGCAACCCGCCTTTCCTCGACCGCATTCCAAGCTTCGAGTATGAGATGGGGGTCGTTATTTGCTAATCGGGTGGGGTCTGTGAGAATCTGACGCCAACGTCTGGCGCCGCGCATACCATGGGTAAAGGACAGCATCGGCTTTACCACAACCCGCAGGGGCACGCCTGAGCTTACCTGCGCGGCCGCATACTCGGTCATGATACGCACCACCGCCTCCTGGTCGGGGATGGCCACCTCGGGCCATAACACACGGCTGATGTCCGAAAGCACCCGCGGCTGATGCCACGCTTGTCGCCCCAGCATCAGTCCGTCGAGTGCGGGGCGCCCATCACGTGCCTCCAGATGCTGAACGGAGTGGACGTCGGTCAAGCCGCCGTTTAGCACTATGCGCAGGTGAGGAAAGTCTTGCTTGAGGCGGTATGCGATATCGTAGCGCAATGGGGGAATATTTCGATTGTCCTTGGGCGACAAACCTTTCAGTACGGCGTTGCGAGCATGCACAATGAAAACCTCGCAACCTGCCTCACTGACAGTGCCTACAAAGTCGCGAACAAATCCGTAGGATTCGTTGTAATCAAGCCCAATACGATGTTTAACGGTCACTGGCAGATCGACCGCGTCTACCATTGCCTTGATGCAATCTGCGACCAGATTGGGCTCAGCCATCAAGCAAGCACCAAATGCCCCCCGTTGCACGCGCTCCGAGGGGCAACCACAGTTCAGATTGATTTCGTCATATCCCCACTGCTGCCCTAACTTGGCAGCCTGGGCCAAGTCCTGCGGCTCGCTGCCGCCTAGCTGCAGTGCGACAGGGTGTTCGGCAGGGTGGAAATCAAGGTGACGAGCAACATCGCCATGCAGCAACGCCCCCATTGTCACCATTTCGGTGTACAGCAGTGCGCGCGGAGCAAGCAGACGATGAAAATACCGACAATGACGATCGGTCCAATCCATCATCGGTGCCACGCATAACGACCAATCCCAGGATTCGATCTTGTTCATCACCTCTTACTTCGCAGTGTTTTGGATCGAGCGTTGTGCTACAGCGTGTGGACGACTATGAAACTCATTGACGACGTGCACCAGACGCGCTCACCTGCATGGGAAACACCTGCTATCTTAGTCGGAGATCGTTGGAACCCCGGACAACGGTGACGTCAGGCTGCGCTACGTTGCGCACGACGCCGCTCATGCTCCAGCAAATGACGTTTGCGCAAGCGAATCGACTTCGGTGTGACCTCCACCAACTCATCGTCGTCGATGAACTGAACGGCGTACTCTAGCGTTAATTGAATTGGCGGCACGAGATCAATGTGATCATCCTTCCCCGCGGCACGGATGTTCGTGAGCTTTTTCTCTCGGATGGGATTGACAACCAAGTCGTTCTCGCGCGAGTGGATTCCAATGATCATACCCTCGTAAAGGGGATCCCCCGGAGATACGAACAGGCGGCCTCGCTCTTGCAGCTTCCAGAGTGCGTAGGCAACCGCGTTTCCGTTGTCCTGGCTAATCAGCACCCCGTTGCGCCGCTCACCCACGCTACCTTCCCGTACGGGAGCATACTCATCGAATATGTGGCTCATCAGTCCCGTACCCCGGGTGAGCGTCAAGAATTCGCTTTGAAAGCCGATGAGACCGCGGGCGGGAATACGATACTCGAGCCGCGTGCGGCCCTGTCCTGCGGCTTCCATATTGACCAGCTCACCCTTGCGGCGCCCCAATTCTTCCATGACCGCGCCTTGGTGAGCATCTTCAATATCGACCGTGAGATGCTCATAGGGTTCGCAGCGTACTCCATCAATTTCCCGGAAGACGACGCGGGGGCGCGACACGGCAAGTTCATAACCTTCGCGCCGCATATTTTCGAGCAGGATCGTTAGGTGGAGTTCACCTCTTCCGGCTACCTCAAAGACCGTATCATCATCGGTGTCACGCACACGCAGCGCCACATTGGACTTCAACTCAAGCTCCAGCCGCTCACGAAGCTGTCGGCTTGTCACAAACTTGCCCTCCCGGCCCGCGAGAGGCGACGTGTTCACCATAAAGTTCATGACAAGCGTGGGCTCGTCGATACGCAGCAGCGGTAGAGCCTCAGGCTGATTGGGGTCGGTCACCGTGCATCCAATGCCGACCTCCTCGATACCATTGATTAAAACAATATCCCCTGCCTGCGCTTCATTAACCGGAACGCGGTCTAGCCCTTCGAACATCATGATCTGGTTGACCCGGCCTTTGATGGCCTCGCCCTCCGGCCCAAACTTCACCACGACGTCCTGCCCCGCGCGCAAGCGCCCGCGATTGACACGGCCGATCCCGATTTTGCCGACATAGCTGCTGTAATCCAGAGACACGATTTGCAGCTGCAATGCGCCCTCGACGTCATCGTCACGCACCGGAACATGTTCAAGAATGGCCTCGAACAAAGGGTTCATATTGCCCGAACGTACATCTGGCGTAAGCCCCGCGTAGCCAGATAAGCCCGAGGCATAGGTAACCGGGAAATCCAGTTGCTCTTCCGTGGCGCCCAACTGATCGAACAAATCGAAAGTGGCGTTGACCACGTAGTCGGGACGGGCACCGGGGCGATCGATCTTGTTAACGACCACGATGGGACGCAACCCTTGTTCGAGCGCCTTGCGCGTGACGAACCGCGTTTGCGGCATAGGGCCTTCGACCGCGTCCACGAGCAGGAGAACGCCATCCACCATCGACAATACGCGCTCGACCTCGCCTCCGAAATCGGCGTGCCCCGGAGTATCGACGATATTGATATGTGTGTCTTGATAGCGGACAGCACAATTCTTGGCAACAATGGTGATCCCGCGTTCGCGCTCTATGTCTCCGGAATCCATCACGCGCTCGGATACATTCTGGTTTTCCCGGAACGTTCCAGACTGTTTCAGGAGTTGATCGACCAACGTAGTTTTGCCGTGGTCTACGTGCGCGATAATCGCGATATTGCGCAACGCTCTGGTCATCGTGTTATTCCTCGGTTGTAGGCATTAATCGGTCGGGCCGCAGCCACTGACCTTGCCGGCGTGCTGTTCCCAAAAATCGCTTATCCGGTTGTGCGTATACCCGCACTTTTACATTTTCGCCAGGCCGGGATGCCTGAACTGTTTGTCCCAACGAAAATCTGCGTGCTAGCTCGGGGGCAAGCAATTCCTGCGGCAGATGCTGCAGCAAGATATCAACGGGGAGCAAACAACAGGCTGGATCAGCGTGAGCTTCGAGTGCTTCCAGGGTGTAGGCCTGATCAACTGAGAAGCCCGCCGTCTGCGTCCGTCGCAAAGCCACCAAATGGGCAGCACTACTCGCGGCTCTGCCAATATCCTGCGCCAATGTTCGTATGTAGGTACCTTTACTGCAATCTACCTTTAGCGTCGCTCGTCCTTGCTGGCGGTCGAAAGCCAATAGCTCCAGTCGGTAGACCTCGACCTCACGTGCCTGCCGCTCGACGTCGATGCCCTTGCGCGCATACTCATACAGCGGTGTGCCGTCGCGCTTAAGCGCAGAATACATGGGAGGTATCTGCTTGATTCGACCCACGAATTGCTGAAGTATTTCGCGTAGGGCCGGCTCATCCAGCGCACCGCCAGCGTCTAGTGGCACTTCGGTCACCACCTGTCCGGTGTTGTCTCCGGTATCGGTTTCGGCTCCGAATTGCAACGTCGCAACATACTGCTTATCGGCCTCAAACATGCCGGCCGAATACTTGGTTGCCGCACCAAAGCACGTCACCATCAGCCCAGTGGCGAAAGGGTCTAACGTACCTGTGTGTCCGGCTTTGCGAGCATTCAACAGGCGCCGGACGCGTTGCAGCGCCCGATTGCTACTCAAGCCCGCTGGCTTGTCGAGCAGCAATACACCATCGATCGCTTGGCCGCGCCGCGATACCATCATTCACCCTTGGGAAAGACAATTCGCGGAGCTTAGCCGCGCGGTTCGTCCGGAGCGTCGGGGATCGAACCCGGGTTCTCGGGTTCGTCGGCCTGGTCGACGTCGGCATCACTGCCCTCGCTGAGGCGTTTGGCGCGCTCGATTAACTGGTTCACTTCATAGCCGTGAACCAGGCCTGCATCATGCAAGAACTGTAAGCGGGGCACGGTGTGGATATGCAGCATCTTGAACAGCTGGGCATGCAGCCATCCGGCTCTATCGTTCAAGAGTTGCCCGGCGACCTCGGGCTCAGCACCCATGACAGTGAAATAAACCTTGGCGTGAGCATAGTCTGGCGTGAGCTCAACACGCGTGAGAGTGACGAGCCCCACCTGCGACATCGGGAGCTCGCGCTGGATCAGCACCGCCAGATCCTGACG
>CAZMVM010000105.1:6553-11538 GCA_964569785.1 uncultured Pigmentiphaga sp.
GGTTACGATGATGAGTAGATCTGGTGTGACGACGGGCCATTAAAGCGTCCGGGCAATCTCGCGCACCTCGAAAAACTCGAGATGATCACCGACTTTAATGTCATTGTAGCCACGCAACGTGATACCGCAATCGAAACCGGCCTTCACTTCACGCACGTCATCCTTGAATCGACGCAGCGAATCGATCTGACCTGTCCACTGCACTACGTTGTCGCGCAGCACGCGAACTTGAGAGTCGCGGCGCACCACGCCTTCGAGCACCATACATCCCGCGATGTTACCAATCCGCGAGACGGAGAAGATTTGGCGAATTTCGGCCAGCCCAGTGACCTCTTCGCGCTTCTCGGGCGCCAACATACCCGACATAGCTGCCTTAACTTCATCGACAGCGTCATAGATGATGTTGTAGTAACGGATGTCGACGCCGTTGTTTTCCGCCAGTCGTCGCGCACCCTGATCAGCCCGCACGTTGAAGCCAATAATGACTGCGCCCGCAGCGATGGCCAGGTTGACGTCGCTTTCGCTGATACCACCGACTCCAGCGTGCACCACCTGTACGCGCACTTCGTCAGTAGAGAGCTTGAGCAGCGAATTGGCCAACGCCTCCTGCGACCCTTGAACGTCGGTCTTGATGATCAACGGCAAGGTCTGTGTGCCTTCTCCCAGGTTTTCGAACATCGACTCGAGCTTGGCGGCCTGCTGGCGGGCCAACTTGACGTCGCGGTACTTGCCTTGACGGAACAGGGCAATCTCGCGCGCCTTACGCTCATCGGACAACACCAGCATTTCGTCTCCGGCAGCGGGCACTTCCGTAAGCCCCTGGATCTCCACGGGCACCGAGGGCCCCGCTTCGGTAATCGCCTTGCCGTTCTCGTCGAGCATGGCTCGCACGCGCCCATAGCTGGAGCCGGCCAGAACGATGTCGCCGCGGCGTAAGGTACCGCTGCGAACGAGCAGTGTCGCCACGGGACCACGCCCCTTATCGAGACGCGCCTCAATGACCACACCCTTTGCGGGAGCGTCTACCGGCGCTTTCAGTTCGAGTATCTCGGCCTGCAACAGCACGTTCTCCAACAGGTCGTCGATGCCCTGACCGGTTTTAGCCGAGACGGGCACGAAGGGAGAATCCCCGCCATACTCTTCCGGCACAACTTCTTCGGCGACCAGCTCTTGCTTCACCCGTTCCGGGTTCGCTTCAGGCTTATCTATTTTGTTGATCGCTACAACAATGGGCACGCCCGCATCCTTCGCGTGGTGGATGGCCTCACGCGTCTGCGGCATCACCCCATCGTCTGCAGCGACAACCAGGATGACGATATCGGTCACCTGAGCTCCGCGCGCACGCATCGCGGTAAAGGCTTCGTGCCCCGGGGTGTCCAGAAAGGTAATTTTTCCGTTCGGCGTTTCGACGCTGTATGCGCCGATGTGTTGGGTAATGCCGCCAGCTTCGCCCGACGCGACTTTGGCGCGACGAATGTAATCCAGCAGCGACGTTTTACCGTGATCCACGTGCCCCATCACTGTAACGACGGGTGCACGCGGAAGCTCGGGCACATCCTCTTGTGCCGCCTCATCCATGAGGAAGGCCTCCGGATCGTCCAGTTTCGCAGCGATCGCGGTATGACCGAGCTCTTCCACCACGATCATCGCCGTTTCTTGATCGAGCACCTGGTTGATCGTCACCATTTGCCCCAGATTCATGAGCACCTTGATGACCTCAGCAGCCTTCACCGCCATTTTGTGTGCCAGGTCGGCCACCGTAATGGTTTCCGGCACGTGCACTTCGCGCGCGATGAACTCGGGTTGCGGTGCCGTCTGCTGTTGCTGACGACCGCCCCGACCACCGCGACCACCGCGATCGCGCCAGCCGTCCCCGCGTGTGGCGCCGCCCCGGCCCTTCGCAGCCGGCTTCTTGCCACGGGACTCTTCGGACCAGGTAGAAGCCACTTCGGCGGAACGAATAACCTTTTTGCCGCCCTTGGTTTCTTTCTTGGTTTCGGTCGGTTTGCCAGCAGGCTTACGCAGCGTACCGCTTGCGCCAGCAGCCGCTTGCTGTTCCTGTTTTTGCTCAGCCTCGCGGGTTGGTTTCGCCGGTTGTGGAGCGTGCAACACCTTACGCGGCCGCGCCAGCATTTCGCGTAGCGCGGCGGCTTCTTCCTCGGCACGCCGACGGGCTTCTTCACGGGCTGCTTCTCGTGCTGCTTCAGCTGCAGAATCACGCGCAGGACCGCGACGTCGCCCGCTGGGTGGTGCAGTTCGACCGGTAGAAACAGAGGTCGCTGACTTGGCGGGCGACTTGGAGGGAGCAGCTGTAGCAGATTGCGGCACAGATTTCTTCGATTGAGGTTCTTGGGTTGGGGAATGCGCCGCGTCAGCGGGCTCTTCCGATGTCGTCGAGGCGGAGTCTGCCTTCTTGTCTGCAGAGTCGGTTACTGCAGGCCGAGCTTGGGCGACGGCGTCACCCTCGCCCGTATCTTGGCCCTGCTGATCAGACTGACGGGGCGTAACGTCTTGTGCGGCCACAGCGTCTTGCCGTTCTGCCTCATCAGACATCGCGGGTTTTGCAGAAGGCGTCGGGGCCTCTGCCTTATCTTCCCCTTTGGTTGCAGCGGCAGGTGTAGCAGCGGGTTCGCCAGATGGAGAAGTAGCCTCGGTTGCTTGCGGCCGGGTTTCAGCAGGCTCAGTTTCGGCGGGCTTGGCAGCGCTCTCGGCCGCAGCCGGTGCCGCTTCAGCCGCGCCCTTCTCGGTTGGCTTCTCGGCCGAAGGAGCGGCAGACTGCTGGGGCTCCGGTGCCTGCGCAACGTCGGGTGCTGCGGGCTGCACTTGAGTCGCCTGCACTTTGTCTCCGGGGGTCGGCGCTACGGTAGCGGTACGTGCCTGGTCGCTTGCAGTCGACGGAGCGGGTTCGGCTACCGCTTTGGATGCTTCCGCTTTAGTGGCATCCGCGCCAGGTGCTTCCGCCGCACGGGCAGCGGCAGGTATGCGTTCGGGGTCGGGCACGTCGCGTTTCACGTGTTTGACGAATACACGCTTCTTGCGCACCTCGACTGGGATGGTGCGCGCCCTTCCGCTTGCGTCAGCCTGTCGGATTTCCGACGTCTGCTTGCGTGTCAGCGTAATCTTCGTGCCCTCACCGGCACCATGAGCTCGGCGCAGCGATTCCAGCAACTGGGCTTTGTCAGCCTCAGTGATGGCATCGTTTACCGAGTTCACGCGTACGCCAGCCCCCTGCAGCTGTTCCAGCAGGGCAGTAGGGGCCATTTTTAGTTCGTTGGCAAACTCGGTAACGGTATTACTCGACATGCGTTTCTCTCTTCCCCGATAACATCATCACCTGGCAAAGCCGGGTGTTTGACCAGCTTGTGCCACTGGTCGTCGCATTCAAATTATCCAGACATAAGCGTCGCCATCCGGCGCATTCATTCAGCTTGATCGTCTTCAAACCAATGCGCACGCGCCTTGACTATAAGGTCGCTCGCCGTTTCCTCAGAGATACCGGTGGCCTCAACCAGCTCGTCGACGGATAGGTCGGCAAGTTCGTCGCGGGTCAGCACTTTCGCTTCCGCAAGCTTGGACGCAATCTCCGTCGTCATTCCTTCAACGTTGAACAAGTCTTGCGCAGCGTCCAGACGCTCTTCCTGAGCAATCGCGTCGCTTAACAGCGCATTCCTCGCACGGGTGCGCAACTCGTTCACAGTCTCTTCATCGAAGGCTTCAATATCGAGCAGTTCCTGAATAGGAACGTACGCAACTTCTTCAAGCCCAGAGAAACCTTCGTTGATGAGAATATCGGCGATCTCATCATCAACGTCGAGCTTGGACACGAACATTTCGCGCAGCTCACGCCGTTCTTGCTCTTCGCGCTCCCGGCTCTCGTCGGGTGTCATGATATTGATTTGCCAACCAGTGAGCTCGGAGGCCAAACGGACGTTTTGGCCGTTGCGGCCGATCGCCACCGCCAGGTTGTCTTCATCAACAACCACATCCATGGCGTGTTGGTCTTCATCGACCACGATGGAAAGCACGTTGGCCGGTGCCAGGGCTCCAATGACGAACTGCGCCGGATCTTCAGACCACAACACTATATCGACCTGCTCACCCCCCAATTCGTTCCGTACTGCCTGCACACGCGACCCTCGCATCCCCACGCAAGTACCGATGGGGTCGATTCTGCGGTCGTGTGCAACAACGGCAATTTTTGCCCGGATACCCGGATCGCGCGCAGCAGCCTTGATCTCAAGCAATCCTTGTTCGATTTCCGGCACCTCGTTCTCGAACAACTGCTTGATGAACTCGGGAGCAGAACGCGACAAGATGACTTGCTGACCTCGAGCGGCGCGATCGATTCGCAAGACATAGGCGCGGACACGGTCTCCGACGCGCAAGTTCTCACGCGGGATTGTTTCGGACTTGGGCAACCTCGCCTCGATTTTGCCGATCTCGACAATGTAGTCGCCCTTGTCCATGCGCTTGATGGTTCCTGAGATGACGGACTCGCCCCGCTCTAGGAAGTCATTCAGCAACTGTTCGCGTTCTGCATCACGGATACGCTGCAAAATAACTTGCTTGGCCGTCTGGGCCCCAATACGCCCGAACTCAATCGCCTCGAGCGGTTCCTCGAGATATTCGCCAACCTCGATATCGGCCACATCCTCGCGGGCTTCGGACAATAGCGCCTCTTTATCAGGATCTTGTAGACCCGCCTCATCAGGCACGACGAGCCACCGGCGATACGCCTCGTACTGACCGGTGTCGCGGTCGATGTCAACCCGAATGTCGACGTCTTCCTTAAACCGCTTCTTCATGGCCGACGCCAGAGCGCTTTCCAACGCCCCAAAGACAACCTCGCGACTGACGTTTTTCTCACGCGCCAGCGCGTCGACCAACAGTAGAACTTCGCGACTCATCGCTTCTTGCCCTTGAAATCGAGAACCGGATCCAGCTTCGCCCGCTCGACCTCGTCCAGCGTGAAGTGTAGAACCTGG
>CAZMVM010000106.1:0-11464 GCA_964569785.1 uncultured Pigmentiphaga sp.
TCGTATTCGTCGACGACGTTGGATGCTGTATCGACTAGATTGCTGCGATTACTGCAACAAGCTGCGCAACATCCAGGCAGTTTTCTCGTGGACATCCATGCGCTGCGTTAGCAAATCAGCCGTGGGCTGATCGTTAGCCTTCTCTGCAGACTCGAAGGCCGACCGTGCTGTCTTCGCCACCGCTTCGTGTCCCTTCACGAGTAACCTTACCATCTCCATGGCTTCCGGAACTGACGTAGGCTCTTCAATCGAGGTGAGCTCGGCATACTCGCGGAAGGTCCCCGGTGCGAAATGGCCCAGTGCACGGATGCGCTCTGCAATGGTATCTAATGCCTCCCACATTTCTGTGTATTGCTCCTGAAACATTTCATGCAGGGTGCTGAACATCGGCCCTGTCACGTTCCAGTGAAAATTGTGGGTCATCAAGTACAAAGTGGAGCTGTCGGCAAGCAGCCGTGAGAGATCTTGGGCAATCTTGGCGCGATCTTCTTCGGAGATGCCGATATTGATTGTAGTTGCAACGTTGGATTTCGACTTATTGGCCATTTTGACTCCCTTTAGGCATGACTAACCGCAGTACGAGTAGAGTAGCAGATCGAAGCAACTGCCGGCTATCGCAACCTGCCCTCTCACGGCGTGCGAGCTGAGGTCCATCAATGTACGCCAGCCGTTCCTGACACCTTGAGCAGCACGGGTCGAAGGCGCCCCGACCGGCAAGTAACTAACCCCGCCGTGTCCGAACAGATGCCCTGTGCTCATCCGTTATCTTTAGCGGCTTTCATGCCCACGGACCGGCGCACGCGTCGTCCCACCCACACACGCGCTCGGTGTGTTTCCCGCTCCGACGCGGTCGATGAGGCTGGAAGACGCCCTATCGGGGTGATAGATAGGGGTAACTCTAACTGAGATCGCGTTTGCAAAAGTCCCGTGCACTGACTGCAAGTGTTCAAGCCCCACACACAGTAGGCAAGCGCGGTCGCGCGTCGCTTATGCTGCGTAGCCTCGCGGATTTTTGGCTTGCCAGCGCCAACCATCCGCACACATCGTGCGCAAATCGAATCGACTTTCCCATCCCAGGAGGCGGCTCGCCAACGAAGGATCGGCCCAGGCTGCAGCGATGTCACCGGGGCGACGCGCGACTACCCTACGCGGTACGTCCACGCCGGTCACCTCCGTGAATGTCTGCACCAATTGCAGTACGCTGGTGCCCTTGCCAGTTCCGAGATTAACCGCTGTAAAGCCTGTTTCCGCACGTTCGGCATACTCGATGGCACGAACGTGTCCCGCAGCGAGATCCATGACGTGCAGATAATCACGCACACCGGTCCCATCCGGGGTGTCGTAATCATCACCAAAAATGTGCAGTACCGGGAGAACTCCTGCGGCTACCCGGGTGATATAGGGGAACAGATTATTCGGCTCGCCCTGTGGATCCTCGCCGATAAGCCCACTCGGATGGGCGCCTATGGGGTTGAAATAACGCAATACGACCGCTCGAAATTCGCTGCAGGCGCGGGATTCGTCTGCCAGAATCTGCTCGACTGCCGCTTTCGTGGCCCCGTACGGATTTGTCGGCGCAATGCGATGGCTTTCGGTATAGGGCAACTCTTGCGGTTCCCCATACACCGTTGCCGACGAGCTGAATACGAATTGCCTCACACCGGCTCGCCGCATCGCTTGCAAGAGCCGGATCGAGCCCACGACATTATTGTCGTAATACTCAAGCGGCTTGCTAACCGACTCGCCCACAGCTTTCAGTGCGGCAAGGTGCAGGACACACGTGACTGGCTTGCCCTGCGCCTGCTGGCGCGCGAACAGCAAATCTAGCGCGCCGACGTCGCGAACATCTGCCTCAACAACTTCAAAAGTACGCCCGGTAATAGCCTTTACCCGCTCCAATGCCATGGGATGGCTATTCGAGAAGTTATCAAGCACGAGTACTTCCCAACCACCGTTCAACAACTCGACCAGGGTGTGGGTTCCGATATAGCCCGCTCCCCCGGTTACCAGCACTACTCCATTGGAGACTCGCGCCATGCCAACTTTACCTCTCGTCAATCAATAGAATGTAGATTATGACGAAATCTCAAGTAACTATCTGTCGCACCGAAAAGGCAAAGTAGAATCGCGACGCCGTTACAATGCGAACGTCCTTTAGTCCTCTCACAGACTTGGGCGAGTCTGTGTTTTTTCTATTCATATGGTCCGCAATCTTACTCGCCGCCACCAACGGTTGCACGAGCAGATCCTGCTTTCGGGAACCTTTTACCTTGTCCTAGGTTGGGCGCTGGCTATTCTGCTACCAGCACTGATAATCTGGGGAATCGAAGGCATAACGAGTCCCGATCCTGGCCAACGCTCTGCGCTCATTGCAGCCAGTATGGCGTATGTGATCTCTGTCTGGTCGCTGCGCACCCTCGGGCGCTTTCCGGGCACGCGCACCCTCGTTGAGATTGCCCCGCAAGTTGGGCTCATCTTCGGCCTGGTCGCACTGGCTACGCTATTGCTGCGCCTTGACATGTCCCGCTTGCTGATGGGTGTGTCGGCCCTTACTACCATGGCTTGGTGCTATGTCGACACCGCCTTGCGAATGCGAATCAAGCGTCCGAAGTTCGCAATCGCGCCCTTTGGCAACATCCACGAGCTGCTCGATGCGCCGGGGATCGACGCTCGCCTGATTAGCGAGCCTCGCCTCGACGATCGCAGATACGACGGCGTGATTGCCGACTTCTCGTCCATCCCCAATGCAGAGTGGGAGCGCTTTCTCACACAATGCGCCCTCTCCCGAATTCCCGTGTACCATGCACGGCAGATGGCCGAGTCCTTAACCGGACGCGTACGAATCAACCATATCTCAGAGAACAGTATGGGCTCGCTGTTGCCTTCGCCGACCTACGAGCGCATCAAATACCTGTTCGACGTGTTGGTTATTCTGGCCACAGCCCCCATCACCCTCCCTATTGCACTCATAACCGCACTGTTGATCCGTCTGGAAAGTCCGGGCCCCATCATATTCAAGCAAGAACGCGTCGGCCAGGGGAACCGAACCTTTAAGATCTACAAGTTTCGCAGCATGATCGTCGCCTCGGAGGCTGGTGGAGCAAAGTTCGCCAGCGAAAACGACACCCGCATCACGCGGGTTGGCCGCGTCATCAGAAAATTGCGAATCGATGAGCTGCCCCAGTTTGTGAATGTACTTAAGGGAGAAATGAGCTTGATCGGGCCGCGCCCCGAGCAACGTGTATTTGTCGAGCGTTTCAACAAAGAAATTCCGTTTTATAGTTATCGGCACGTCGTACGCCCAGGAATTACTGGATGGGCACAGGTTACCCAGGGCTATGTAGCAGGAGTCGACGATACCCGCCTCAAGATCGAACACGATTTTTACTACATCAAGCATTGTTCGCTTGCACTCGATCTCCTGATCGCGCTACGAACGTTGCAGACTGTGCTCGGCGGTCTTGGGGCACGCTAATATAAAACGACATGACTACAATCCCGATCGCAACGCCCGGCCCCACTCGTGAGGGGTTAGTCTCCATCGTGATGCCAGCCTTTAACGCCGAGCGTTATATCGAAGAAGCTGTGCTGTCGGTCATTCCTCAGTCGTACCCGAACTGGGAACTACTCATTGTCGATGATGCATCCACCGACGCCACGGCGGATATCGCGCGGCGTCTAGCCGCCCAAGACCATCGCATCACCCTGCTCCAAAACAGCCACTCCAAGGGCGTCGCGGGCGCCAGGAATACGGCCATTGAGCGCGCGCAAGGCGAGTTCATTGCCTTCCTCGACTGCGACGATCGTTGGCTACCCGATAAATTAACCGAGCAAGTTGCGTTCATGCGCGCCACTAATTGCGCTCTTTCCGCGACCGGCTATGACATGGTGGACGAGCGCAACCAGCTGGTTAACCACATTCATGTGCCCTCGGTGATTGCGTATGAGGAGCTACTCCGCGGCAACCGCATCGGTTGTCTTACTGCTATGTACAGCCAGCGTACTCTCGGCAAAATCTATATGCCAACGGAATTCGGTCACGAAGACTATCTCACCTGGCTTCAAATCACGCGGCACCACGGACCCGCGCGGGGGTTAGATAAGCGGCTTGCAGTGTACCGCCGCCACCGATCGTCGCTGTCAGGATCGAAGCTGCGCGCAGCCGCCTGGCAATGGCGGATTTACCGACGCGCCCTGAAAATCCCGCTGTTTCACGCTACCTACCTGTTTGCGAATTATGCGGTGCGAGGGCTGCAGAAACATACCCAGCGCTAAAGCCGCCCTGCAGCCGGCACCCCGCGACGACCGGCACCCACCCCGTGTGGGGCGCCCTACACCGGATGCGAGCGGGCTCGAGGCAAGCGTCTCACATTGCGTGTCCTAGCCTATACCGCGCCGCGTTTCTCGCCTACCGACTGCAAGACGTCGGCGATCCGTTGAGAAGCGAGCCCATCGCCATACGGATTGTGGGCGAACGCCATGGCTTCATAGGCCTTCGCATCGTCTAAGAGCGTGCTTGCGGTGTGCACCAATAGGGCTTCATCGGTACCCACCAGCTGAACCGTACCTGCCTCCACGGCCTCGGGCCTTTCGGTGGTATCCCGCATCAATAAAACGGGCTTGCCAAGGGACGGTGCTTCCTCTTGAACCCCTCCGGAATCGGTCAGCACCAACGTGCACTGCGTCAGCAGGTACACAAAAGGCAGGTAATCCAGTGGCTCCATGAGGTGGATGTTAGGGCGATTTCCTAGAATCTGACCCACCGGACGTTGAACGTTCGGGTTGAGGTGAACGGGATAGACAAAGTCGATGTCGGGATAGCGCTCGGCCAAGGTAGCGATGGCGCTGCATATGCGCTCAAACCCTGCTCCAAAATTCTCCCGGCGATGGCCGGTGATTAACACCATCCGACGACTTGTTGATAACTGCGGAAACTTTGCCTGGAGCTCAGCATGAAGGCCCCCATCGTCGGTGATTTTTTTCTTAACCTCGAGCAATGCGTCAATAACGGTGTTCCCGGTCACGGTAATACTTGCTGGCGACACGCCTTCCCGCAATAAGTTTTCGCGGGCTCTTTCCGTTGGTGCGAAGTGAAACTGAGTCAATACACCCGTCAGTCGCCGGTTCGCCTCTTCAGGCCAAGGGGAGTACAAATTACCCGTCCGCAATCCCGCCTCGACATGACCCACCGGAATCTGGCAATAATAGCTAGCTAGCGACGCAGCAAAAGTGGTTGAAGTGTCACCATGCACCAGCACGACGTCAGGAGCAAACTCCTGCAAAACCGGCTGCAACCCGGCAAGCACCGATTGCGTGATGCCGAACAAGTCCTGCCCGGGTCGCATCACGTTCAGGTCGTAATCTGGCTGAATTTCGAAGAGCTCCAGCACCTGATCCAGCATTTCGCGATGTTGCGCGGTGACGCACACTCGAGTTGTAAAGCCCGGCCGCGCCTTCAAAGTCCGGACGACAGGCGCCATTTTTATTGCTTCCGGCCGCGTACCAAATACCAACAGCACTCTCATGCGGACGCCCTGTCACGCTGACGTTGATACTCACGCATCAGCGCATAAGAAAATACGATTAACAACCCTAATAACCCTCCGGCTGCCATGAATAGCACTCGGCGTGGGAACACAGGATGGCGGCTCACTTCGATCGCCCCGAGCACATGGGTATTGAAAGAGCGAGCCTCATCGAGTTGTTCACGTAACGCCACTTCCCTGCGTCGTAATACACCGATGGTGCTGTCGTTAGCAGCCATGAGGCTGTTCAGCAGCAGCGCTCCGGTGGCGGTCGATTCCTCACTACCTCCAGGCACTTCCCCGACAAGCTCCAGCAGCTCTTCTTGCCGCCTCAGGGCTCGCGCTAAGTCAGACTCGACTTCTTGATGTTCGCGTTGCAGACGGCTGAGTGTGGGCCCAAGCATTTCCGCGTGTGTTTCCGTCAAGCGAGCAATGACCGCCTCTAGCCAACGTTCCGCCAATTCTGGCGAAGGAGCCCTTAACTGCACTTGGACCAGGTCGGTGTCCCGCACAACCCGTGCATGCAGAGAACGGCGCAACAATTCGCTGTCGCCTTCGGGCTCCAATGGCAAGCCCAAGGATCGCAACACCGAGTTTTGAAGAGAGCGCAACCGTACTCGTGCAGCAGCTTGATAGGGCGGCTCGACAAGCTGCGTGGAACCATCGCGGTCGATACGCCCCAACTCCAGAATGGCTGTGGCTTCCCACCGTTTCGGAAGCACCGATGCCACGGCAAGTGCCACAAGAACGCCTATCACCAAGCCAACGACCAGTCGAAGCCCATAGCGGCACAAGAAGTCGTAGGCCTGGTCAAGGGTTAACATGTTGTGGCTTGCGCCGCTGTAGTTTGAATTCATGCCTGTTGTCTATTGCGAAAAAATGTCAACGACGGGCAAGTGCACTTACCATATCGCCGTATTGTTCCACCAGCACCCTCTGAAAATAGTCCGCATACTCCCGCTCCCACAGAGCAGCAGCGCGTCGTCCGCATTCAAAGACTTCCTGACTATCGAGCTGTTCGAGTAACGCCCGGATCGCGTGCAATCCTTCAGGCAACGCCCACCCTGTTCCTCGCGCCACCACTTTCTCGCCCGGAGGCGTTCCAACCGTTGTGATCAACGCCTTGCCTAGCATTAAGTGTTCGAAATACTTGTTTGGCGCGGCGAACAGGTGGTTACGCGAGGAACGGTAATACATTCCGACAACCACGTCAGCCTTGCCCATCAATCTCAAAGCCTCGTCCGGCGCTACCTGCCCGTGAAATTGAACTAGCTGCGGGTATTTCGACGCACGCTCGCGGCATAGCGTCTCGAGTGGACCTGTGCCCGCAATCGAAAGCGTAATCCGGCCGGCCATCTGCTCCACCGCAACTAAAAGATCTTCGATCCCTCGATGTTCCGGCTCAAGTGTTCCCACGTAGGCAAGCTGTATGGGTTCGCCATCAGCCTTCTGGTTGGGGTGAAGACGGAAGAACTGGGTTTCTTCCGTATCCCCGGGTACGTTTTCAATGACCGACACGTGGTCCCAACTCGCGACACCGTGTTGTTGAATGCGACAATCGTCGGGCAACAAGACGCGATCGGCGTGTCGCATGCAGAACGTCTCCAGGCTATCGCTGATTCGGGCCAACCAGGTCGGCATGTTGCGCGTATCCGAGTACTTGTCGAAGGCGTCAAAAACGAATTTCTTGCGAAACAGCTTGGCGAAAGCAAATGCCCCGAGCGCACCGTCCAGATCTACCGCATGGACCAAGCTGACCTTAGAACGCGCACGCATCAGGGCGCGGAAACAAAACCAGTTCCACCGCAGAATGCCGACCAAATTCCGCATCCCCCCGCCGATGGGTGCTTGCTTGTGGTAGTACGTGACTTCAGCAGTGTCGGGCTCCACTCCGGTACGATCCCACGCGACCGCGTGCCACGCCAGTCCGCGACGAGCCAAAGCGCGAAAGTAACGATGCAATCGGCTGTCCGTGCGAATCAGATAAGAACGCGTAAATACGATCATGTATCCCCCAAAGCTGCGTTACGCGGCAGCCCAGGGGCGGCCCTGCTGAGACGACGGCGACGGTACGGTTTGAGGGCTTGAACGTTGGGCATGCGCCAACAAGAGCGCAACGACCAACCATAAGAAAGGCAAATGGTATAGCGACAACTTAATCGACAATACGGCAAACAATAAAAACACTTTCCAGCTGACCCGGCCAAGAAAGAATGAGTAGAAAACCAGTAAGGCGGGAATACCGAACAGCAGGCCAAACCCCGTCAAATTGCTACCCGGCAACGTCACATCGAACATCGCCTCATAGTACTCGGGATACACTTCCGGCCGGTACCCCTCGAGCCCGAAGCCGAACAACATAGACGCAAGCGAGCTCGCCCAGTCGCCCAAGACCAAGCTCTTGTATTGCGTGCTGCCGTCGCGGTGCTGCCCGAGATCGCTCAAACGATCACTTAACGCTCTCACCGCCTCCTCAACAACAGGAAAGTCTAGCGACAGTGGCGCCAAAATGATCAAACCGCCAATAATCCACAGCCAAAGCCGAGGACGAAGTAACGTAACCACCAAGGCAAACAAAGCCAGCGACGCCATTGAAAGTGTCAACGGCAGCGTAAACAAGCCCAATAGCAAGGGCCACGAAATTTTCTGTTCGTAGATGTACAAACAGACGCACAGCGCCAACATAAAAATGCCGTATAACGCTGGCTCGTCATAAACACCTGTGGCACGATAGATATTGTTGGTATAAAAGGATCGATGTCCGGCTCCCCCCAACAGTCCACCTACATCAATATCAATGCCTGCGCCGTACCACATGAGCAGCTGGGCACAAAAGATCGCAGCGTGGAGGACGATTGCCCAGCGCAATGCCACTGCTACCGTGTGTCCCCGTTCCTCAAACAGAGGAATTAACGCGAGAGCAGCGAACGACGAGGTTGCCACCACCACAAGATTTTTGATTGCACTACCACTAAACGCGTGAAATTGTGCGCTTAGAAGTGCAGCCACCGCCACAATGAGACAAAATAACACCCACCGTGCCCAATCGCCCGCGGCGAGCCGCGGCCCTTTACTAATGAGCATGTAAATGCTTGAGACCGCCACCAGCCCGTAGAACGAGAATCCAAAAAAGCCAATGGCCGAATCGAAATACAGCGTGGGAAAGAAAATGGCCAGAAAAACAAGCAGGCTCAAGGTTTTCTCCCTGCGCTTTTGACTGCGACCTGTGCGACCACGTCATGCCACTCGCTCAGAAAACGCTGCAGTGAAAAACGCTCGGACCGTAGCTGTGAATAGCGCGATAGTTCTGCTCGAAACGTTGCATCGCTGATCACTTGCTCCATAACCTTTGCGAGACCTTGTACATCGCCGGCTGGCACTAGACCTTTTGATTGGCCTCCTAGGACCTCGCCTGGGCCCGTCGGACAATCGAAGGCAATGCAAGGCAGACCACACGACATCGCTTCCAACAAAACGACCGGTAGACCTTCGTATCGAGACGATAAAACGAATGCCGATGCAGCTGCAAAGTGTTCGACCACGTCAGACGTTGCTGGCAGGAGCTCAACACTCTCGGGATCGGCGAGTTGCTGAATTTGACGTTCCAGTGCCTGTTGCTCTTCTCCTGAACCTACGATTCTCAACGACCAGCCCTCTCGTCGCCCCTTCAATTGCGCCCAAGCATTCAGCAGCAGATCGAAGCCCTTCTGCGGGGTCAACCGGCCAATTGCAAGAAACCGTCGTGCCTGCAGGTTTACAGGAAATTCACACTTAAGGTCGCTTGCATTGTATATGCGCCGCGCCCGGGGGTTTAGCTCGCGGTACGCAGGAAGATCGTGATCCGTCAAGCTCACCACTGCTCCAGCGTCAGGATACACCCGTCGGCGCAACCAGCGCCAATGAGCGCCTACCGCTGAAAAATTATTATGATCGCAAGAAATACAGCGCTGACGCCAAGATTTCGGCAACCCGCTGAGCGCCAAAGCCGCGACATCCGCCCCATTGAGAATGATGACATCGGGCTGGTACTCCTGTATATAGCGCGCACAATAGCGCGCAAAGGCAAAAAATGAAGGTATCCGATCGAGGCGCCGACTGCGTACCAGCACACCCGCCGACACGACGGCAGCACTCGCGGGTAACGCATAGGCAGGTGTTTTTGACGAGGCAAATCGCGTCAAGATGCGCACATCGTCGCCAGTCGACACGAAATAATTGGCCAGAATCGAGATTAATTTTTCAACGCCACCGCGAACGTCGACGCGATCACAAACGAACAAAATCCTCACTGTGCTCGCTCCACGTTCCAGCGGCTCAGAAAATAAACCAGCGAGAAAATCCAGGCCACGATATACCCGGACAGAGGAATGTGCAACGGCGCGGGAACAATCCCGGGATCTTGCACCAGACTGCCAACCAGAAACGCCACGAGCAAGGCAAGCAACCACTTCGCGACAAATAAGAACGTCTTTTGATTCGCCAACAAGCACAAGCTCAACGCGACATCACCCCAGACCAGCACTGCAATGCCAAGCTGCCACCGCAAAAAAGGTACGGCGGGTTCGAACGCGGCACCGTAAATAATGCGAATAACCCAGGGAGCCAACAAGGCACCGATGATCCAAGCGATGGCTGCAACTCCCATAAATGCACTACTCAAACGAGCAATGCGAGCCATTCGCTTTTTGCCGGAAATCGAAAACACATAGCGTCCCGCAACTGCATGAACCAGCATCGTCGCAACATAGAACCAGTTTTCAGTGATTTGCATGCCGGCGGCATAAAAACCTAGCCGGTCAAACTGCTCGGCGGCGGTCAGGAACAATCGATCCAACTTCTGCATCCACACCATCGCACTCAAACCGACGCCCATGATAAAGCCGTGAACGATCAGCTCACGTAACAGCGAGGCATCGAACTGAAACGAAATACGTTCTCGCTGCTTAACGTATGCGACTGTAATCAGCGCACCCAAAACCGCCGCTTCCACAGCATATGGAACACTCACCCAATGTAGAGGGAGCTTCGTAACACACACGAGCGCGATCAATATAAACTTCGCCCAAAGCGCCGCCAACCGTGCTTTTGACCAGACCGGTTGATAGCCTATCGTCTGAAAATATGCACCGAAAGCACCGAATGGCTCATTCAACAACACAATCGCAAGTAGTGGAATGGCTAAGATAATGTTGGTGTCGAAATGCACCAGCACGAAGTACAGATAACCTACGCAGGCCAGCAAAGCTGCGATCAGTCGTAACCCAAACGCATATTCAAATACATGTGCATAGCGAGGATCCCCGGCCGCATAGCGTGGCATCAGGATCTCGGCACTACATAACAAACCGACCGACGCCCATACGGAGGCAATACTTAAATAGGACTGAAATGTGCCAAAATCCGCTGCTCCGTAGGTCCGGGCAAGAAGGGCACTGATGATAATGGCCAGGGCAACCTGCACACCCCGCTCGATCATTACCCACGCAATCGATTGGCGCACGTGATTCATTCGGCTAACGCACTTTGCAGAAAAGAAACGATCTTAACGCTTCTCGAGGCACCTACCGAATGAGGGGGAATACAGCTGCCAGCCACTTAAAGCCCACGATAATGGGGCAAGGTATTCGCGCCTTGAGCTCACCTTGCCACGGTTAGATAAGAGTCTTAGGCTCACGCCTCGCTGCAAGCAGCTAAAAGAAGACCGAGCCCTGACGAACGGTGCGTGACAGAGTCCCTATTTGCGGGATGGGCTTATCCAATCAGCGGCGACCGCGTTCTCTACACGCGCGGTGCGCAGCGCACTTCGCAATCAGGGAAACTTGCCATCGGACGAAGCGTATCTGGGAAAATATGCTAACGCTAAAGCCAATTGTGCGCGGCGTGAATTTTTTGGGCATAAAAAAGCCCCGGTCTCAGAGTTGAGCCGGGGCTTTGGGTGT
>CAZMVM010000107.1:0-5497 GCA_964569785.1 uncultured Pigmentiphaga sp.
CGTGAAGCGACGCGCGAAGGCGAAGACATCATCTGGTTCGAGGAAGACAAGTGGACACTAGGCAAGCGGATCGAACAGATTCGCACAGGAGTGCATTGGGCTGAAGAGCCCATGTCCCGCGTGGTTCATATTGTCTCCAACGTCTACGTTACCTCTGTGGGAGAAGTCGATGGGGAACGTGAAATAGGGGTCTCCAATCGAATTCTGGTGCGACAAAACCGTAATCAGTACGAGAACATTACTCTGATCGGGCGCCGCCAGGATGTGCTTCGAGAGTCTGCTGATACTTGGACCTTACGGCGTCGTGAAGTCCGCCTTACAGAGAACGTTCTCTCGGCAAAGATGCTTACGACGTTCTTGTGATATCGTCTTGGGCAAAGATGCTCTACAGCCTCCTGGTCGCGTCTTCGCCCCTGTGCTCCCTGCAGCCCCTCACGTGTGCGCGACCTCTCAGACAACGGGTGGCCACCGCTCCGTCGGACGTGGTTGCCACCTAGCGTGCGAACACCGCTTGGCAGGCAGAGATCAAGCCTTCCCATATTCGAATGGGTGCAGTACCAGTACAATTTGCGAAGTCTATCTATCAGACACCGATCTCATTCTGAGATCTTCATCAACTGATTGGATCACCCCTTGCGCTAAACTTGGAGGGTAGTCAGCAAGGAGTTTGATTTACAATGGCAGAAGCAGAGAAGTCTAACGAAAGCGTTCGAGCAGTCAGTCGCGCGCTCGAGATTTTGTCCGCATTTAGTCCAGTAGATATCGAATTATCACCAGCCGAGCTGTTAAAGCGCGTTGACCTCAGCCGGCCCACAATGTACAGGTTGCTACACACCTTAGAAGTAAATGGGTACTTGGTGTCTGCCGGTGAGCCGCAGAAATTTCGGCTCGGGCCTAAGGTTGCTCGCCTGGCTCATGTTTGGACAGCAAGCCACGACCCGACTACTGCAGCTATGCCAACCATGCGACGCGTGTGGGAGCTCACTAAGGAAACTGTAGGCCTCTTCATCCGCGACGGCAATGCTCGTATCTGCGTTGCGGAAATTCCTAGCCCACAACCGTTAAGTTTTAGGCGAGGCATCGGCTTTCAAGACAAGCTCACCTCAGGGGCTAGCGGCAAGGCAATCGTAGCTTTTTCAGATCTGGACGCTCGTCAATTGCGCCGGCTAATTCAAGAAGCGAGTGTCGATGCTGCAGCATACCTCGAAGAGCTCGAACGCGTTCGACGGCGCGGCTATGCAGTAAGCCAAGATGAGCAAATTCGAGGCGCGACGAGTGTTGGAGTTCCCTTCTTCGATGCATCTGGAGAAGTAGTCGGCTCGCTAGCAGTCTATGGCCCAAGCGTACGCATCAATACGAAATTGATTGCCTCCTACGCCGATCTGCTGGTTTCTGAAGCATCGTATATCTCGCGAGCACTTGGCTTTGGTTTAGAAGCAGACGATGTCATGCATGGGTAAGCATTTACAAGTCAAGCCGAACCTTCATTAAAGTCCCCAGTACTGATGAGACGCAACCCCATCGTGTCGTGATGCGCATCGCGCTAAGAACCGAGTCAGCCACGACAGCAATAATAATGGCTCGTTAGATAATTCTCCCAATTGTGCAGTGATCAGAAACAGAACTCCCGAAACAAAAATCCAATGGAAAAATGGCGCTGCACTGAAACCCAGATCGTGGGGATCCTCAAACAAACCGAAGCCGATACTCCCGGGCTCCGCAGCCGTGTCGTGAACATGGTATGAGCAGCGCGGCGTTTTACAATTCGCGTGCCAAGTAGGGAAGGACTGGAGTTACTTCGTGTCAGCGCTTACCTAGTGTGCGAGGCTGCGGTCAAGCCGCATATTCTGTCAAGCCAGAAATTGCGGCGAGAGCCTGTGGGTGCGTCGCTGGCGGGATACTCTAGCTGTACGCTTGAGCTACAACAATGTATCTTCTCTAGCGCTCCTTCACTTCTTCAAGAGCCGCGCGTGCCCAAGAATGGGCTTGGTTCTTGAGACTTTTATGGCGTCAGTGGGATGGACCGGATTGACGAGCGCGTTATAGTTCTCTCGCTTCCTACCCCACGGACAAGTCCTCGGCCCGGCGAGCCTCAATTAGCTCGTCCTCTGGCAACCGCGCTTCACCGAAGGCTTTGCGTCGGCGGGGCCGACCCGATTTTGCTGTACTCGAACACCTTGAGCATTGCACACCAGAACGCTTCCACCGGCGAACCTGGAGGCTTGAAGCGTCCGCCCAGCAAATAAGCGCCTGTCGGGTCCCGCCCCACATAGGATGGCACGTGTCCGCGATCTGGTACAACCGCAAAACCAATACGCGAGCCCGCCGTGTAAGACCCACCAGAGCGGACGCGCCGCGCGCCCGGTTTAGTCCACGAGACTTCAGGGGGTACGCTCACGTAGCGTCGGGGGCCGTCAGAAACAGCCGCGCATCCTACTCAGAACGCCAGACATAGCCCCACAAACGTATCATGGGATACCATCATCCCAACTGCCAACGAACCTCCATGTGCCCAGCCCAGTGCATCGCGATTACGCAGGCGAACGCAGCGCTGAACGCGGCACCGGGCTCATCGGACTCGGGCTCGACAGCGGCCAAAGAATGAACCGCCGGCGGTGGCACTGTAGGTTATAGTTATCAGCAAGGCGACCCGTGTGCCAAGTCCGTCAAGCAAAATAGCAGAATGCAGTACCCCCTAGGCCCACCGGACTAGGCTGCAGCATGGCATTGAACGATGGAGGAGCAAGATAGAAGATGCAGAGTGTCGACATTCAAGTACTCGGCACCGTCAGCAACTGGCGACAACAAGGCTTTGGCGTATGGCTCGCCACGGTAGTGCGTACCTGGGGATCGGCTCCGCGCCCTGTCGGCTCGCTGATGGCATTACGTGACGATGGTCAAGTCATCGGCTCGGTGTCAGGAGGCTGTATCGAGGAGCATCTCATCAACCAGCTTCGTGCGCGCGAGCTACAATCTCGCACTCCCGTTGTACTGACTTACGGCGCGACCGCCGAAGAAAGCCGACGCTTTAACCTCCCTTGCGGCGGCACGCTGCAAATCCTGCTCGAGCCCATTGGGGAACATTCGCAGATCGAGCAAGTGGCAGAGTCCATTCAACGGCGGCAAACCATCGCGCGCACTGTCGATATTCATACGGGCGTTGTAACGCTCTCGCCCGACTGGCGTGGGCCAGAATTTACATTCGATAAAAATTACCTTACCGCCCTATTCGGGCCGCGCTATCGCTTAATTATTGTCGGCGCCGGCCAGGTCTCTCACTACCTCGCGGATATGGCCAGTGCCCTCGATTATCACGTGATCGTGTGCGATCCGCGTGACGAGTACCGGGGCTCGTGGTTGTTGCCGCACATCGAAATCAACACCGAGATGCCCGACGATCTATTGATTACGTTAGGCGTCGACTCTCGTACTGCCATTGTCGCTCTTACGCACGATCCCAAGCTTGACGACATGGCACTGTTAGAGGCTCTGCCTTCCGATGCGTTCTATGTGGGTGCAATCGGATCACGTCGCAACACCCAGGTGCGCAAAGACCGCTTGATGCAATATTTTGAAATTACCCAGGAGCAAGCGGATCGTTTGCATGGTCCTGTTGGGCTCGACATCGGAGCACTCACCCCTCCCGAGATTGCGATTTCCATTTTGGCTGAAATGACTGCAAAGCGCCGAGGGGTTGAACTGCCACCGTCACGACGCGTGCCCACCTTACGGAGTCAACAACTATCCGAATCACCGGGGGGTGATGCGCTCGAGGCTTGCCCAATACAGTTGCAAGCAACCCAGGAGGCGCAGCAGGGCTAGTCGGCATTCCAAATATTGAGACGTCCTAATTTCTTTCGGTAGGGGCAGCGGCTATGCCTTATCCGCCCTGGTGGTCAGAGCGGTGCACAGTGTTTACAGCCAAGCGGTAACAATCTGGGCATCCAAATGAAGCATTAACTTTGTACCGAACTCAGAAATTCCTTAAATGGCGGCTCTTAATAAAGGTTGTGGCGCAACATGCTACCCCATGCCCTTTTGCCTCGTGCGTGAACGGTAGGGATGCGAGCATTATGCACTCGCTTCAACCCACCCATGTCTTCTCGCTCCTACTGTCTTTTTAAACCTTATAGGTACTTACCCCATTAGGGTTTTGATGTAGTTTTCTTATACTCACAAAGCATTCTTACCCGCGCACCCGCGGCTCAAAGCGCTCGTGCTGGACACATGTTCAGCCTCCTTGGCTCGCACGTGGCACACAACAACCGCTGCAATTCACTACCCCATAAAAACTCCATTACACGTAACGCATCCATGACGATCAATGGCAAGGCTTACATAGTCGGGATATCCGAACATCCCACCAGGCGGGCTGACGGAATCTCGACTGCAAAATTACACGCGGATGTTGCCATCGGGGCTTTGGCCGATGCTGGCCTTTCCGTCGACGATATCGATGGTTATTTCTGTGGCGCTGACGCGCCTGGCATCGGAGGCCTCACGATCGCGGAGTATATTGGGCTGCGCCGCTTGCGCTACCTCGACAGCACGGAAACCGGTGGCTCATCCTACATGCTGCATGTCCATCATGCTGCGCGGGCAATCGCGGAAGGCCGTTGTAACGTCGCGCTCATTACCATGGCAGATCGTCCCTTGGCTGGCGGCACGGGGCCAGTGCTGTCAGGCGTCGACCGCTCGAACATGCCAAATTTGCCCTATCAGACGGGTGTTCCGGGCTTCCCTATGTACGGCTACGCGATGGTCGCACGGCGTCACATGCACGAGTTCGGCACAACGTCTGAACAGCTTGCCTGGGTGCGGGTCGCTGCTTCTCACCACGCCCAACATAACCCCAACGCCGTTCATCGTAACGTTGTGACGGTAGAAGATGTACTGGCATCGCCTTTCGTTGCCGATCCATTACATCGACTCGATTGCTGTGTTATTTGCGACGGCGGCGGCGCCATCATCGTTGCCCGTCCTGAAATTGCCAAGCAATTGCAGACAAGCAATCGCCCGCTGGTGAAAATCATGGGTGCGGCCGAAGCCATCAAGCACACCAATGGCGGATATAACGACATCACCTACACGGCGGGCAAATGGTCATCGGCCCAGGCGTTTGAGGAAGCGGGCATCAAACCTACGGATGTCAAATACGCTTCACTCTACGACAGCTTTACCATCACGGTAATTCTGCAGTTAGAAGACCTGGGCTTTTGTGCGAAGGGTGAAGGAGGTCGCTTCGTAGCCGATGGAGCGCTCATTTCCGGCTCGGGAACACTCGCGGTCAATACGGACGGCGGCGGTCTTTGCAATAACCACCCAGGGAACAAGGGAGGAATGCCCAGGCTATTGGAGGCAATTCGCCAATGCCGGGGCGAAGCCCACCCGGCGGTTCAGGTGCCTGATCATGACATCGTGATCGCACACGGTACCGGGGGTCTGCTATCCGGCGTCCATGTGGCCGGAACTATAGTCTTAGGAGCCGAATGAGTAT
>CAZMVM010000107.1:5507-6842 GCA_964569785.1 uncultured Pigmentiphaga sp.
ATGTCCAAACGACCCGTTATTGGCGCACTCGAAGTGCCCGTGAAGTTTCCTGAAGACACTCCCTTTTGGGAGGCAGCCAACCGAAACGAGCTCCTGATCAAGCATTGCAATAAGTGCGACACGAGCCACTTTTATCCGCGTTCCCATTGCCCCTTGTGCGGCAACCCCCATACCGAATGGAAAAAAGCATCGGGAGAGGGCGTCATCTATTCGTACACAATTGCACGTCACGCGCCGCGGCCATTGGCACCCGCTTTGATACAGCTCAAAGAGGGGCCAACCATGCTTGCCTCTATCGTTGAAGCCGACATCTTCAACCTGCAAATAGGCGAAACCGTTGAAACATGGTTTGAAAGCGCGCCCGACGGACAGCAGGTGCCGCGCTTTACGACGCGGGCAGCCAACCAGGCACGCGCCTATACCAAAGCCGCCTTGCAATTGCTGGAAAGTGACAACGCCCACCTACCCACGACTGCGCCAATACACAAAGTCTCCGTGATCGGTGCCGGTACCATGGGTATCGGGATCTCGATAGCGCTGCTCCAATCTGACTTTTCCGTCTATTTAGTTGATAACTCTAAACAAGCGCTGGAACAAGCTAAAGATCGGATCTACGCAGCGCTCGATCATTCTGTCTCGCGCGGACGGATGACAAGCGAAGAGTCGGAGACACGAAAGACTCATCTTTCAACTGGCGCCGATTTAGCCAACATCGCGGACTCCGACGTTGTGATAGAGGCGGTGTACGAGAACCTGGCCCTTAAAAAAGATTTATTCCGCAAAATCGATCAACATGCCAAACCTGACGCTGTGCTTGGAACCAACACGTCAACGTTGGACATTAACAAGATCGCCGCGGCCACGACCCGGCAAGAATCAGTGATTGGCCTGCACTTCTTCAGCCCGGCACATGTCATGAAGCTGTTGGAGATCGTCCGCGGCAACCAGACAAGTTCGGAGACGGTCGCGCGGGCACGGCTCTTGGCTCGACGCATGAACAAGCTTGCAGTCGTTGTTGGTGTCTGCTTTGGGTTTGTTGGTAACAGGATCATGCTTGCCCGCAACAGGCAGGCAGACCGGTTGTTGCTCGCAGGCGCAAGCCCCGAACAGATTGACCGCGTCGTTAGAGAGTTTGGGTTGCCAATGGGGCCATTCGAACTCAAAGACCTAACTGCAGGAATCGAATTAGGTTACAGAAGACGCCAGGAGACGGGAGAAGTCAACTGGCTCGAAGACCAGCTAGTGGCACTTGGACGCGTTGGTATGAAAGCCGGCAAAGGCTACTATCGCTACGAACCTGGGAAGCGCAAGCCCATACCCGACCACGACGTTGCC
>CAZMVM010000107.1:6852-11308 GCA_964569785.1 uncultured Pigmentiphaga sp.
CGGGCATCCGATGGATCGGATTGGGCAGGTTGGGATCGCCGAAGCGTCCCGCCGCGCAGGTCTCGAGCGTCGCCCCATCCCTGACGAGGTCGTTCGCGATCTGCTCATCTACCCCATGATCAATGAAGGCATCAAACTTGTCGAAGAAGGAATCGTAACGCGAGCGAGCGACATCGACCTCATCTGGCAGACAGGCTACGGGTGGCCCGACTGGAAAGGTGGACCCATGTATTATGCCGATATGCTAGGCTTGGATGCGGTGTTCGAACGTATGAAGGAGCTGCAAGACGCTTACGGCGAAGCCTATAAACCGGCGAAACTACTCGAAACCATGGCGCGTAGCCACGCGAAGCTAACCGCAGACACTTAAGTGCTTCCGCCGTAGCGGGTAATGTCCCTATATGCATCACCAGGCTAGCGCCACTTCGCTTTAAGGCGAATACGTCGGAACGTCAAGTGCCGTGAATGCGTTTCGCGCGAACTTTCACGTTGACGCGACGCTTACGTTTTTCGGAAGTCAAGCCTCGATCAAGGTAATCAAAGCTACACCTGATCGAGGCATATTCTCTGGCTCACAGATTAAGCCGGTACGATGCAAAGGGCAGGCTCAACCTGCCATTTGCTTAAACCGGCTCAGTTGTTTGTCGTTTTGGCCGACATTACGTATATCAGCTCGCTTTAAAGCCCGCTTCTTCAACAATTCTCTTTGCGCGCTCAATCTCGTTTCGCATGAGCTTGTCCATTTCTTCCGAGGTCGAACCCACAGGCAGAAAGCTTAAATCGTCCAACCGCTTCTTGGATTCCGCCGTATGCAACGATTTCGCAATGCCTTCCTGCAGTTTCTTGATCGCCTCTGGCGGAACGCCCGCAGGAGCGACGAAGCCGAGCCATGAGCCGAATACAACTTGTGGTAACCCTGATTCGGCCAACGTGGGAATGTCAGGGAAACTATCAGAGCGCGTCGCGCCGGTCGTGGCTAGTCCACGAATCTTTCCACCCGCGACGAGCTGCGACGCCATAGCCGTCGTGATCAGTGCCGCCTGCACATCGCCTGCAACCAACGCGGTAAGCGCGTCGCCAGTAGAGCGATAATGAATCGGCTCGATCTTGAACCCTGCCTCCATTGCCAACAGTTCCGCTCCGAAGTGGCCAGGGGTTGCCGCGCCAAATGTCGCGAAGTTGACGGGCACATCACTGGCTTTTGAAGCCGAGACGAACTCCTGCACGGTGCTGTGCGGTGAGTCATTCGGTACAACAAGCACGAAATCAGTACGTACCGCTTCCGTGACCGGAGTGAAGTCGGTGAGTGGATCGTAGCCAAGTGAGTCGAACACGACCGGGGCAATGGCGAGCAGCCCCAAACCGCTCAAGAGGATGGTATGACCATCGGGTTTAGCGCGCGCAACATATTGCGCCGAGATTTGCCCCCCGGCACCCGTTCGGTTTTCGACCACCACATTCTGATCGATATACTTGGGCAACTCTTGCGCTACGAGCCGCGAAATAATGTCGGGGCCCGTTCCGGCCGGGAAGCCTACAACGATTCGCACCGGCTGAGTCGGGAACTCGGCCAGCGCTATCGTCGGCGCAGCCATTAACACACATAAACTTAAAACCCTCTTGATTACTCCCATGGCAGTCACCTCAATTTTCTCGTTTGTTTGTACATGTAGGTTGAACAACCCGTCTGAACAACGCCCGTCATCCTGAACACCGAGGACCCGGACGCGTGAAGATATACGGAGTCGCAGTAACAGTTCGGCCTAGAAATATACGGATTCGGATGTACGACTCGAATGCGGGCTAGGGACATTCTCCTTGAAATTATGCAGGTAGGGCAATAGGAAAGAAATTAAATTAGATAACCGAACCACCTGCCCTTCCTTTCTATCATGCTTTTGCCCTTCACGTAACTGTCTTGCCTCCCTTCACGTAACTGTCTTGCTTCTTTAACTGCTCATGCAAGCTAGCGCGTCGAGAGCATTGATAAAGGCATATGGTGCCACCCATCGGCCTTCTGGTTGACAACACCTCAGAGTTAATACACACTTGTTCGGACAATAAGGGGGAGACCTACTTACGAATGGCATAACAAAACACGCTGAAGTCCGCCTGCACGCTCCGGCGTGCGCATGCGCGAATACGCGCAATTAACTTGGGCCTCATTGCCGTTAGCTGTCCTCCTTCAATGTATCTTATGAACCCGCAGCGCGAGGCTGCGTAACGAACGGCTTACAGCTCACTACAACCGGTTTTAAGCTGATACTTCAATCTTTATTAACCGCCTAACGCTACAACACTATGTCTGGTTCCGCATCGTCAGATGTTCTCGCACCTGGAGATGAATCACCCGATTGGAAAGCGGCGTGGCAACCAGTTATGGATCAGGTCGGTCAAGATCTCAGCGACGGGAGCATCGCCTGGGGGGCGGACGCGGTCGAGCCGGGATCTGTGCGCCGATTTATCGAGCCGCTCGAATTCGACTGTAAGCTACATTACGACGCCGAGGTCGCCACTCAATATGGATACGCTGGTATTGTCGCGCCGTACTCCTCGTTCCTGACATTCACCTTCCCTGCAGTCTGGTCGCCGGGCGAGACGCAGTTTGCACATCCGCAGCATCACGCGCAACCGGCTCGCCTTTCGGTACAGCCGAAAGCGCCGCCGGGAACACCGCAAGTGACAGGGTTTTTCGTCGTCGATTGGAACGCCGATTTTCATCGGTCCGTGACCGTCGGCGAACGCTTGGGCCGTCGAGGCGAGCGTCTCCTAAGTTGCGTTCCTAAAGAAACGAAAGTTGGCCAGGGCGCATTCCTTACATTGGAAAGCGACATCGTGAGCAGCGTTGGCGACGTCGTGGCAACGTTTCGCCGCACGGTGTACCTGTACAACCCGAAGCCGAGGGGCAGCCAATGAACGAACGCCAACGCACTTGGGAACAGGTACAGCCCGAAGAGCAACTTGAACCCGTCAACTTTCCACTGCCCATCTATCGACTGGTCGTTGCCGCGGGCGCGGTACGCGACTTCAACTCGATCCATCACAATCGGGAGTTCGCCCGAGCTAGCGGTGCCCCCGATATGTACGCGAATACGGTGTTCTTGTTGGGAATGTGGGAACGAGCGGTGAGACAATACATCGGCCTTGGGGGCACGATCCGCTCGATCTCCGGGTTTCGCATGAATAGCTTCAATTGCGCTGGAACCACGGTAACCGTACACGGCAAGGTCGTGCGGAAATGGCAAGAAGATAACGCTCACCTGGCCGAAATCGAAATGTGGTCTGAAAATGAAGGCAAGATTTCGGTCGGCCCTGGTCGCGTTACTGTGACGCTTCCTGCAGAGGGTGCGCCCGCATGAAGGGCTGGTTGTCAGGATACCGTGCTATCGATCTCACCGATGAGCGAGGGCTTTTGGCTGGCCACATGCTCGCCAAACTGGGAATGGACGTCATACAGGTCGAGCCCCCGAACGGGTCGACAGCTCGCCTCGTGAGTCCCTTCGATGAAGGTGGCAACTCTTATTACTGGTCTGCCTATGCGGCCGGAAAAAGAGGCATTACGTTGAATTTGACCAGTGAGCGCGGACGTGAACTCTTGCTTGAGCTTGTTGCGCACGCAGATTTCTTATTCGAATCTGCGAACCCGGGATACTACGAGTCGCTGGGCCTCACGCGCGAAGCGCTTGCCGCTCGCAATCCTTCATTAATCCACGTTTCCATCACACCCTTTGGTTCTGATGGCCCCAAACGGGATTATGCCGACTCCGAGCTCATCCTCTGGGCATCTGGCGGCCCACTGTATTCAAATCGAGGCACGTCCGCCAGCCGACCATTGAGGATCACTGTGCCGCAGGCCTACCTGCATGGGGCGGCCGATGCTGCAGTGGGTGCGCTGATTGCCCACTTCGCCCGCCTCAAAACTGGTCGCGGTCAGCACGTGGATATTTCGGTACAGCAAAGTGTTACCCAGGCAACACTCGCAAGCCATTTGTCAGCCGCAATCGGGCACGAAAATTTTCTGATTCTTTCCACCACCATGAGCGCCGGCTCGAATGGTTCGCGAACGCTGGATATGTCCGGAAGCGGCTCGCGTACCCGCCGATCAAAATGGCAAGTCCGTGATGGGCTGGTGGAAATGCACCTCGGTCTCGGGCCTGCAGGCGGCGGCTCCGCGAACAATATGTTTGCCTGGATGAAATCGGAAGGAGCCCTTCCGGAGAAATTCCACGATTGGGACTGGAGAACACTCCCCGACAGAATCCTCGACGGAGAAATCAACGAGGACGATCTTGAAGCAGCACGTGCTGCCGTGGCGAATTTTCTCGCTCCCCGAACAAAAGCTGAACTGCAGCGCGAGGCTCACGCGCGAAAGATCATGCTCGCCCCTATCAATACCATGACCGACCTCTTGCATAGCCCCCAGCTCAATGATCGCCAATATTTTTGGAGGGTTTCG
>CAZMVM010000108.1:0-11007 GCA_964569785.1 uncultured Pigmentiphaga sp.
GTACGGCTACGAAGACGACGACGGCAACCCCACCGGTGAAGCGCCCACCGTCGGCAAGGAGGTGCTGCGCCGGCTCGGCATCGACGAGATGGACGCGGTCGTCGTCGAGTTCGGCAGCCTTATCCCCGGCTTGCAGGCAGGGCGCTTCGACATGATCGCCGCCGGCATGTTCATCAACCCCGAGCGCGCGAGCCAGATCCTGTTCTCCGACCCGGACTACTGCGCGACCACCGCCTTCGCGGTGAAGGCCGGCAACCCGAAGAACATCGAGACCTTCGAGTCGTTCATCGAAGCCGACGCGACGCTCGGCGTGCTCGGCGGCGCGGTGGAGGAGGACTACGCGCTCGACTCCGGCGTGCCCGACAGCAAGATCTCGCGCTTCCCCGAGACCCCTGACCTCTTCGACGCGCTCGAAGCCAATCGCATCGACGCCGTCGCGCTCACCGAGCCGACCATCGTGAACCAGGTCGAGGGTCGCAGCGGGCTCGAGGCCACCGAAGGCTTCGTCCCGGTGATCGACGGCGAGGAGCAGCTCGGCTGCGGTGGCTTCGGCTTCCTCGACCAGGAGCTGCGCGACGCCTTCAACGAAGAGCTCAACAAGATGAAGGAGAACGACGAGATCCTCCCGCTCATCGAGGAGTTCGGCTTCGGTCAGGCGGCCGTCGACGCCGCGAAGGGCATCACCGTCGAGGACCTCGTCGGCTCCACCGAGGGCTGACCGAACACCCGATTCGGCATCACTGAGCGATGCTCAGCTGGGACCACACCGAGACGCTGCAAGCAAGTGGCCAGCATGGATATCATCGAGCGGTCAAGCGTGTTCATTGGCGGTGCTGCAAGTGTCACCACCGCAATCTCTGCCTTTACATCCAGGTTGATCGTGCCCATCGTCCATCCTGCTTTAAAAGCCGGCGCACAGTACGACCGTACACGCCCGCCATGTAAAACCTTCAACATAGTGGTTTGAACGACATCTCGCAGTCATTCCGAAATACGACAGGCGACAATGTCGTGGTTTGACATGACAAGGTCTCCGTCGATGGGCCGACTACCATAGTCGAACGGCTTGATCGCATGCTGCCCCGAAGGGATAGATATGTTTCTATACGATTGCTGGTATGTCGTTGCCTGGCGTGACCAAGTCCGGCAGGGCGAGCTGATGAAAGCGACGCTGCTGAATCAACCGATCGTCCTTTATAGGGGGAGTGATCGCAACGTGGTGGCACTCGCGGATCGCTGCCCGCACCGCCTCGCTCCGCTTTCACTCGGTCGCGTCGAAGGAGATGCACTGCGGTGTATGTACCATGGCATCAAGTTCGGGGCCGACGGTCAGTGCCTGGAAGTGCCAGGCCAGGATCGCATTCCTGGTGCCATGCGTGTGCGTAGGTATCCCGTGGTGGAGAGTGGGTGCTGGGTATGGATATGGATGGGCGACCCGCGCAGGGCGGACCTTGCGCTGTTACCTCCTGGACTGATCAGCCGGACGGATCCCGATTGGGTGGTGGCAGGCGGACAGATCGACTATGAGGCCAACTACGAACTCATCAACGACAACCTGCTCGATCTCTCGCATATTAGCTTTGTGCATGCAAATACGATCGCACGCAATAGCCTGCAATGGGGTGAAACTCGACCGGAGGTGCGCGAGCTGAAACGCGGGGTTAGGGTGGAGCGCTGGTTGGTGAATGATCCGGTGCCGGTACATGTGGCCGAGAGTCCGGATGTGCGGCTAGACCGCTGGACCGGATACGATTTTCTTGCACCCGGTGTTTTTTTGCTGACATCTAAATACTATCCGCTAGGCACGGCGCAGAATATAAACTTCGTGGCGCCCGCTGCGGACCCGCATTATCAGAACATGACGCAACAGGCGGTGACCCCTATCACGCACAACACCAGTATCTACTACTACACTTGTGGTCATCGAGTCCAGGATACATGCGATGGTCGAATAGAGCGGCAACTGGCGTCGGTGGAGAAGGCGTTTGCGGAAGATCGTGTCCTTATCGAAGCGCAACAGCTCGTCATCCAACAATCGCCCGGCGCGCAGATGCTAGCGACCACTAACGATGGCGCCGTCATACGTTTTCGGCGCATTATGAAGCGCCTCATTAAAGAGCAGGAGTTGCTGGAACCCGGGGAGCAGGTTTTGCCTTGACACAACCCCTAGGGCTTCCACGTCGCGAATACGCACAGCTATTAAGTAGTTGATGCCTGGACCAACGAAGTTGATACCTAAACCAACGACCTCTCAATGTCTATAAAAGGCCGTACGAGCTACGTTCTTGTCAATCAGGTCGGAGGCCCGGGTCGCCCCGGCAGGTCACTTCGCCGCTAAATAGGGAAATGCTATGGTGCGGGCCCGAATCCGACGCTGAGCATGCTCAACGACCCCCAGACAATCCCTTCAGTGGGAAACCACACGGGTTCGCCTGCGCCGGCCGCCGCGGCATATAGCAACGGCAAATAATGTTCGGTCGTGGGCACACTCAAGGGTGCAGCCGGTGTGAGTGCGTGCCATCGACACAGCGCCTCATGATCACCCGCAGCGATGGCCTCGCGAACGGCCGTTTCGAACTCGTACGCCCACGCGTATGGCGGGGTGGCGTCGTCGCGTCGGGCCGCCCGCAGGTTATGCACAATATTGCCAAACCCGACAATAAGAATGCCTTGCTCGCGTAAGGGCGCGAGGCGCTGCGCCAGTTGATAGTGCTGTTCAGGGGATCGCGTTCGATCCAGACTAAGCTGTACCACCGGAATATCGGCCTTTGGATACATATGCATCAACACCGACCAGCTTCCATGGTCGAGGCCCCAATCCTGATCGGCAATCACAGGGATGGGGTCCAGCAAGTGTTGAACTTGCTCCGCCAACTCGGGGCTCCCCGGGGCTGGATACTGGACTTCATATAGCGCGGGTGGAAAGCCCCAGAAATCATGAATCGTGCGAGGGTGGGGCATTGCGGTCACTGCCACGCCGACCGTTTCCCAATGTGCAGAGATCGCCAGAATGGCTGATGGCTTGGGCAATGCGTCGCCCAGCGCTTTCCACGCACGACTGAAGCTCGTGTCTTGAATCGCGTTCATGGGCGAACCATGAGCCATGAACAAGGTCGGCAACGAAGACGGACGGGGCATAATCAGGTGAGCAAAAATGATTGCATCGGTTAGTGAAGTGCACGTGCTACGGTGACTTGGTTTCCAGTTCGTACGTTCCCTGAAGCTGCACGCCGAGAGTTTTTGCCAGCCATGGTAACCCCTCTTCAAGTTCTTGCTGCAGGGTGTATGGTGGGTTAATCACAAAAACCCCGCTCCCGCGCAGTCGTCTATCGGTATTGGCCAGCGGGTCAACGTTCAGTCTCGCGTCCAGCCAGTTCTTGGCCGGTAATGCGTGCAATTGATCGACCAACAGACGCGCTTCACGACGACTGATGATGGGGTACCACACCATGTAGCAACCGGTCGCGAAGCGCCTTAAGGCATCACTAAGCGACTTAACGACCCGCTTGTAGTCACTCTTGTCTTCGTAAGGGGGGTCGATCAGGATCATGCCACGCCGTGTCCGGGGCGGCAGCGATGCTTTCAGGGCGGCAAACCCATCGGCATGCTGAATCACGACGCGCTTTGAGTAAGCGCGATCGAACCGCCGGAGGTTCTCGGTTAGTTCGTTCACTTCCGTGGGGTGCAGCTCGAACAATCGTAAGCGGTCTTGCTCGCGCAGTATCTGCAGGGCCAGCCAGGGTGAACCGGGGTACGTTCGCAATTTCCCATCCGGGTTCAGGGCGCGTAGGGCGCTCATGTAGTTCGCGCACAGGCTGGGAAGCTTGGTCTGATCCCAAAGCTTTTGAACGCCTTGCAGGTGCTCGCCGGTTTTGGTGGGCCACGCGCTCTCGAGCGCGTACAGCCCGCCCCCGGCATGGGTATCAAAATAACTGAAGCCCACTTCCTTTTGCGTAAAGTACGTCAGGATTTGCACCAAGACGCTGTGCTTGAGCACATCGCCGTGGTTGCCGGCATGAAAGGCGTGTCGATAACTGAACATAAACGTGTCAATGTGGATGCAAAACCGACTATAGCGCGACTCCATGCCGATTCGACAGATACACGAAACCCGTGCACTGCGACGAGCGCGCCAAATGCTGCCGCCCGAGCGTCAGTCGTGTAGTGACGCGGCAGGCGGACAGGGGCCTGGTGCGCTACAATACCCGCCGGCGCGCCCCGGTAGCTCAGTGGATAGAGCACCTTCCTCCTAAGAAGGGGGTCGCACGTTCGATCCGTGCCCGGGGCGCCAAAAAATTATATTAAATCAATAGGTTACAAGGTTCGGTCAGTCGGTGTTTTGCGTTTTGCCCAATTGAACCCCGATGGTCCAATCCAGAGGCTTTTTCGAGCGGTTTTACGAGCTCTGGTTTGCGCCGATCTAAGCGCGGAGTCGTTCGAGAATCAGCGTGCGAAAGCAGCATTTTGGCGTGCTCCAGAGAGGCTACGTCGCTCGCAAGTCATGTTCTGTAACTTTCTTCCACTTTCGTCTCCGCCAACACCCT
Organism: uncultured Pigmentiphaga sp.; assembly: GCA_964569785.1. Taxonomy (GTDB): domain Bacteria; phylum Pseudomonadota; class Gammaproteobacteria; order Burkholderiales; family Burkholderiaceae_B; genus Verticiella. The sequence goes on from CAZMVM010000108.1 coordinate 4,545, forward strand.
GGAAGTGAAACGCTGCCACATGGACTCCCAGCCTTCAGCTTTCCCCATGGCGTCGTTTACATAGCTTTCCGCGAGGGTTACAGAATCAGTAGTCGGAGTGGGGGTTAGTTTGGGCGCCCAGGGCGAACCGCACACCTTCTCGTACTTTTCCTATTGCATACCAGGAGCATCGACGCGCTGAATGCTGGGGCGTGTCCCGCTGGCTTTAGTAGCGGACAACGTGCCGACACGCATGACATGGTAGCGGTCTCTACGCACTTTGTAGGGACAAGGTGTAAAGGTGCTATGACTCGTGAAGACTACCTCGTGTCGGACAGTTAACCCGACGCTTCTTCGGTCATGTCCGTACACCCCTACACCCACGCTCCGATGTGGCTGTTGACCTCATGCTTGGCTTAAGAGTCGAGCAGCGGAGCCTGCGGTCAGAGGGGATGCCTCGGGCCGAGGTTTCTCTATGAGCGGAATTTCCTTCTATGAGTGAGACGCGTTAACGCCTGCGATGTATCGGCTGGTCCGCTGAAGAGGGCAGCCAGTCCCGCCGGCTATACTCTTCGGAACATTCCTTCAAGAAGGACAATCACCTCGTTTCAAGCGCGTTGCTAACGGCCGAAGTAGGTGCGCGGTTAGTTGATTCGCGTAATACAAGCGGGTAGCCCGATGGGATTCTTCTCCCAGTTAAGGAACAGATGAAACGCTAGCCATAGCTCGAACCTGCAAAGGCAATTCTCTATTTCACTCGTGAGCGAGCAGTATCAATGCACTGCAGGCCACGCCTGTTGTGTTCCCCCCTACATGGACATACTATGCAGCTTCGAACATAACGAGCACGGCTATGAATAGGCCTGATTACCAAATCCGCCTTATGCAGCGGCACGAACTCGATACCGTACTAGCCTGGGCAGCGGAGGAAGGGTGGAATCCCGGGCTGCACGATGCGCATTGCTTCTACTCGGCCGATCCTGAGGGCTTTCTTATCGGTTTGCTCGATGGACAACCCATTGCGTCGATTTCTGTCGTCCGCTATGGCGCCGATTACAGCTTTTTGGGCTTGTACATCGTGCGTCCCGAGCACCGTGGGCACGGTTATGGTTTGAGAATCTGGAATGCCGGGCTGGCTCAGTTGGGTGCGCGCGCGATAGGACTAGACGGCGTGGTGGCTCAACAATACAACTATCGTCGCTCAGGCTTCGAGCTAGCGCATCGAAATATTCGATTTCAGGGGGGTGGCGGGGGCAAGCCAAAGTCGTTCAACCCCTCAGAACGTCGTCAATCTGTCACAGCTCCCGTTCGAGGCAATCACGCAGTACGATCGCGCGTTTTTTCCTGCTGGACGCGACATGTTTCTGCAAGCCTGGTTAAGTCAACCCGGTGGGCATGCGTTGGGATTGCAGGAGTCCGGGGGTTTAACAGGGTATGGCGTGATCCGTCCATGTCGTGCCGGTTACAAGATCGGCCCCCTTTTTGCCAATCATTGGGAGGGCGCTGGAACCCTTTTCGAGGCCTTGACGCAGAAGGTTGCTGCCGGCAGCGCGGTATTTCTGGATGTACCCGAAACGAACGCTGCAGGGCTCAAATTGGCGAAAAGTTTGGACATGATGCCCATGTTTGAAACGGCTCGCATGTATAAGGGCAAGCCGCTCTTACCCGATTCAAGCCGCACCTACGGAATAACTACGTTTGAACTTGGTTGATCTTCAGTAGGCCGATTTCCGCTACTTACGCATGCCGCCCCCATGGGCGATGCAATGACTGCCTCTTCGATTGATAGCGAGGGTATGACCAGCGACCATGACCGTGGGCACTTGAGTAAATGAGCCGATCTGATCGAGCACCGAACCGCAGTACACACTCCAAGTGAGGGGTGGCTGAGCGAGTGGCCAGAATCAACAGAAGATCGATTGCTCAGCACACTCGTGCGCGAATTACAATACGCACGCGGTCTTGCGGAAGAGCTTCCGATGACTGTTTCGGCGAGGCGAGCGGGCCTCGCCACCGGTCCAGCCCAAGATAGAACTATAAACCTTGAGGCTGACGCAGGTAGTTTGTGCTCTCCATGGTGGTGATAGACACGGTTTGCAGGGCATTACCCTGAACCACATCGAGCTCAACCTCGACCCCCGCTGTACCGCTTTCCCACAGGCGTCGGTAAAAGTCAGCGGCGTCTTCCAGTGGCTTGCCTTGCAAACCGACAATAATGTCGCCAGCGGTGATGCCCGCGCGTTCTGCTGGGCCATCCGCCGCAACATGAGTGATCAGCAAGCGACCGCTCAGGTCCTGCACCGTGATGCCAAGCCATGGGCGCGGGTCGCCCTGAGGTTTGCCATGCGTCGTGAGTTCTTCAATCACCGGTTTGATGGAATCGATGGGTACGAACATGTTGCCGGGCACAGTGTTACGCAACGCATTGGGTACCAACAACATTCCCATGCCAAGCAATTTTCCATCGCGATTTATGAGGGCCGCTCCGCTCCACCCCGTAGTTGCCGGCGCAGTGAACAGGGCTTCATCCAACAAATATTCCCACGAACCGGCGTACTCACGGCGGGCAACGATATAAGCGGGCGCGACCCCATCGTAGCCGACGATAATCACCGGATCGTTGATGTCGACGTCAGCCGATTCCCCAAAAGGGATGGGTCGGACGGGCAGAGGGATAACAGATCGTATCAACCCTACGCCCGTGGCCGGGTCGTAACCAACCAAGGTGGCTGGGATGCGCTGCTTGTTTGTGCCGATAATCTCAATAGATTCAGTCTCGGTTACCAGATAAGCAGCAGTTAGCACTAGGCCGCTCTCATCGATAACAATACCCCCGCCTTGTCGACGTTGCCCCAGGATGGGGCTGGTGCGAGCGTTTGGCGTGGCCGTGCTGCGAATCTCAACTACCGAAAAATCAGCAATCGTTAGCTGTTGGCTCGGCCGCGCCTGATCGTCCCGCGGCGTCGCCTGGCTGGGTTGCTCGACCACCTGCGCGATGTCCACGGGGGATACCGACGTGAGCGGCGAGAGGTTGACAGGGCTTGCAAGCGATAGCTGGCTTGCAACAGCCATTGCAGGGATGGCGGCGGCGAGGGCAATGCCCTTACTCAGAGAGGTAAAGCGCTTCGTCCGTTGGGTCGCTGCAGACGTTGGGCGCTTAAGGCGGCGGGTGGTTCGCCGTATGAATTGCAGCAGTGGATTCATAGGGATTGCAGGGAACATGGGTGATGCTCCTGCGGAACGTACCGGAAGGGAGGGGCGTTCCGCTTTAAGCGAAAAAAGGTCAATCAATGTTTACCGCGTGCGCCCCAAGTCAGCGAATCACTTCTCTCCGGACGTGGTCACTTTCAGCACTTATCGTGCCGTCAGCGAACGCTGTTGAGTGAGCGATACGGACAACTGGACCGTACTACACGGCTGTGGGAGGCACTGCCGGCGCGATGCCCTGCAACGGTTAACACCTAAGACGTGACATGGTGTACGTGCTAGTGCAGGGTGGTGCGCTAGCGCCGCCTGACATCGCCGCCACTCCAGTTGTGCACGGTCAGGGCGCGCAAATCGAATAGCGTGGTCAGCCCTTGTGGGCAAAGGGTGTGCAGACCGCCGCAAAAGGCTGTGTGATCGTCAAAGCGACCAGGCTACAGAATTGACTTCTGCTTGCCCGGCAGACAGCCATGCAGGCGACGGCGTTCTGGTTAAGAAAGCAACGCCGGTTTGCGAACCGAAGTGCCGCTATCAACAACTGAGACGGCACGCCACGATTATGAAAACGCGGCCGACGGATTACCAACAGCGGTCGCAACCTTGGATGCGCGACCGTGCGATTTCTTTCATTAATGATAAAACTTTTTGCACTTGCATGCAGAGCAACACGGATCAGCATACCGGTCGTAACGCTGACATTACTGTGTCCCAAGCTGGGCGACCACGGTATTCTTAGAAAATTTGACTCGAGTATCTCTAGAAAGTTGCGGCGCCAAAGCGTCTGCACTTTTGACGAAGGCGGCAAGTTATAGGGACACTGAGGCGGAAAATCTGCTGCCGTAACAGTGGATACCTGGCAGACTGCCGGAAACGACGCAGCAGCCATGTGCACGGTGCCCAGTTATTGATAGTTCGAAAATATTCGACGCTATTAATTGAAACCAGGCGACCACCTAGGGAGACGAGGAAGACAGAGCTTATCTGACGCTCATCGTCCCCCCAGGTTCGAAGTGGCCCTATTCGGGAGCGCGCGCTTTTTTTGGCGCCCATTAAGCCACTGCATCACATGCATGCCGGGCTCCGGCGATGCATAACACCAGCTTTCGCGGTGATCTGGCCATATGATCCATCAATTAAGTTTTCCGTGAACACCGCCAACGCTGTAGCGTCCAGCACCCAGCAATGCAACTGCCAGTCCTACAAAAAAGAAGAACCCCTGAAGTTCCAGTTGCCATCCTCCCGTTTGATTGAGCTGAAATATTTCGTGGGTATGTACCAAGGCTACAGCCACGAGCATATTGAGCATCACAAGAACTGCAGCAATACGGGTGTACACGCCAACGATGAGGAGTAGAGGCGCGATGACTTCGCCGACGTAAACCGCCCAAGCGAAAAAGGCGGGCAAACCTAGCTTCATGAGCAAGTTCTCAATGAAGCCAATGCCATGCATGAGTTTGGCGATTCCGTGCAATAGCAGCAGTAACCCAAGGGTAAGGCGCAAGATCAGTTTGCCGATATCGTCAAGGTTGCTGGTCGTTTCAGAGGTCATGGTGAAGCTCCGTTTGTTGGAAATATTTTTGGCAGTACCAAGACTTACGCAGATTATTCTAGTGGCTGAGGGGGTTTAACGTATCGAAGTTCTGAAGCACCTAGAGTTTGTTGGGGTGAAGTGCGTGTTTCGTGGCATCAATACAACAAGCCACTGTGACCTAAAGGACGCTTCTGCTGCAGGCCAGCCTGATGACACCCACCCCGACGCCGGAGCGCAGGTTGCACCGCAGATCTACGACTTTAGCGCTGGCCGCGGGGATGGTGTGCCGAGTGCAGAGATTTCAGCCGCTCGCGCGCCACATGGGTATAGATCTGGGTGGTCGAAATGTCGGCATGACCAAGAAGCATTTGTACAACCCGTAAATCGGCCCCGTGATTGAGCAAATGCGTGGCAAAGGCATGTCGGACAACGTGCGGAGAGAGAGGGACATTAATGCCAGCTATACGCGCTGATTTCTTGATGATGAGCCAGAACGTTTGCCTGGTCATCGCGCCGCCGCGGGCAGTAACAAACAGATCATTGCTCGTTCGCGCGCCCAGCAGGGCGGGCCGGGCTTCTTTCACGTAGCGGCTTATCCAATGTGCAGCCTCTTCACCGAGAGGTACAAGGCGCTCTTTGCCGCCTTTCCCACTGGCAACGTTAACGATGGCGTCGTACAAGTTCACATCGGTGACACGCAACCCCACGAGCTCGGAGACGCGCAGGCCGCTTGCATACAAAGTTTCGATCATGGCGCGGTCACGCAAACCATGCGCCGTCGAGATATCAGGAGCCGTTAATAGCTGTTCAACTTGTGCTTCAGACAGGGTCTTGGGCATACGGGGCATGCCTTTGGCACTTGCCATACGAACGCAGGGGTCTTCTGAAATAGCATGCTCGCGCAACGCCCATTGATAAAAACGACGTAACGCCGCCAAGCGCCGGTTGGCCGTAGAAGCGCGCGTTGTTGGATGGTTGTAGGCAAACCATCCCTGGATGTCCGCACCCTCCGCCTCGAGGAGTGTCTTACTCTTGTTCTTGCGCAACCATTCCGCAAATGCAGCAAGATCGTTGCGATAGGCGGTTAGCGTATTCGAAGATAGCCCATCCTCTAGCCATACGGCATCCAGAAATGTATCAATAGAAGAATCACCGGAGTGAGGGCGAGGCTTCGAGGCGGATACAGATGTCATAACCGGTTAAAAGTATACCGTCCGGAAAGGCGACCAAGCGAAATCTGCAGTTGCCCCCTTTGCCGGGGCTATGTCCCCATGATCATACCGCGCCCAACGGGTTACGGCCTGTTGGGCGGGTTGCACGAAGCAGTCGCCGTGCATCGCGACGGCATTGTGTTCGCCAACGAACGGTTCGCCATCCTCGTCGGCCACAGCGATCCGGACCAACTCGTTCGCACCGCGATGTCGGACTACGTGCATCCGGATTACAAGGATCTCGTCGCCGATCACTTGCGTCGCACCTTGAGCGGCGCGCCGGGTCTCGACCGGCTCGAAATCGAATTGCAACCGGACCGAGGCCAAACTGCGCGCGTCGAACTGTCGGCAGTACGCATTGACTACCAAGGCGGCCCAGCGCAGTTGCTGACGATGGTCGAGATGGGACCGCGCTCGGCCATTGCCCCTGCGCTGGAGCGTGCGCGGCCCACCGCGTGGGAAACATTAGATTCGCTGGGCGAAGGCGTTTTGACGACCGACGCCTTGGGGCGCATCGATTATTTGAATCAGGCTGCCG
>CAZMVM010000109.1:0-10949 GCA_964569785.1 uncultured Pigmentiphaga sp.
ATGCAGCTTGCTCTTCCGTACGGCTGGACAGATCGGAGTTTCCTGCCGCAATCTCGCGCGCACCCGTGTTGATTTCATCCACGCTGCGACGGACATCCAATACAGTACGCCCCAATTCACGCTGCATGCGTTGCAGTGCGCGCAGCATTACTGTCATCTCGTTGCGCGAGTCACCCACTTCCACGCGTCCAGACAAGTCGCCTGAAGCGATGCGCTCGAAGTGCTCGCCAACATTGTTCAGGGCACGCAGAACCGTGCGCCCAAGAAAGATGCGCGATGCCACCATCAAGAGCAATCCAATCAAAATGGATAGCCCCATAGCGATCATTTGTAGCACGCGGTTGTGCTCGACCTGCTCGAGCACCAGCAGACGGTCGTGTTCGCTGTGGTCAACATAGCGTTCTATGGCTTCTACGAAGGCTGCACCGCGCGGTTCGCCATATGTCGCGTTGACCGTATAGAAGCCCACATAGTCACCGCTGGACATCGCTTCCAACAAGGTTTCCACCCCGTCATCAATGTATCCGCGGTACGTGCGCACAACATCCATGTAAAGGCGACGCTGCTCTTCGTCTTCGGGGACCGCCTGCTGAAACTCGGCAAAGGTTGCCTTTGCGGCTCGAATTTGCTGTGTGGCCTCGTCAACTTTGGCTTGAGCTGCTGACGTGTTCCCCGACGCTTCTGCGTTTGCCGCAGTTAATAAAGCCACGCGCGCACGCAATAAGGCGGTGTTGATATTGTTTGCTTGGTGTACCAGCGTGCCCATGTGGCCAAGGTTGGCTATTGCCTCAGTTGACTGACGCATCATGTACGCGGCGATCCCGCCTGTTGCAATAAGCATGATCATGAACAGCGTCAGCACCAGCATCAGCGATCCTTTGACCGTGATGTTTCTTAACGAAAAACGACCCATATCGCCTCCGATGGATGTTTTGGTAATCGCAGTGGGTTCAAGCAGGAAACCTGAGGGTTAGAACGACTCCCAGTCATCATCCGCGTCCTGCGTACGCGCGGCTGCAACGCTCGAAGTTATTGGCTTTTGAATCGTCGAGCGCGTGGCCCTCCCGGCCGGTGCGGGAGATAAGGGAGTCTTTAATGAGGACGCTGTTGCTGCACTGCTAACATGAGCGCGCTTTCGCGGCGTACCTATCGTGAAAGTTGGTTCCGGGCCCGTCTCGTCAGCGAGCTGAAGAGTCGAGCTCTGACGCGGCAAGTCGGCTCGCGACATTTCAGGGGCAGACTCTTTCCCTTTCGCGATAGACTCAGAGCGTTCGGCGTGTTGCGGCGCCCGTTCGCTCTGCTGCATTGCTGAATTCCGCGCGCTGGCACGGGTCGACATGCGCGCCTTTCGCGTTTCCCGATTTACGCGCACATGTTCATCGGCACATTTAAAGGTAGCTACCACCTCACCCAGACGCCGTGCCTGCTTTTCGAGCTCGAGGGCAGCGCTGGCCGCTTGACTCACCAACGACGCGTTTTGCAGTGTCGCTCCATCCATGGTGCTGATGCCATGCTTGACGTCGTCGATATCATCCGACTGCTCACCGGCGGCGGCAGAAATTTCACTGATCAAATCGGTGACACGGTGGACCGAGCTGACAATATCCTGCATAGTCGCACCTGCCTGCTCCACCTGCCGCGACCCCTCTGCCACCTTTTGTGACGACGCTTCGATTAAATCCTTGATCTCGCGGGCCGCCTGTGCACTGCGCTGAGCCAGGCTACGAACCTCGCCTGCAACAACGGCAAAACCCTTACCCTGCTCTCCCGCACGCGCCGCTTCCACCGCCGCGTTCAAGGCGAGAATGTTGGTTTGAAATGCGATCGAATCAATGACACCAACAATTTCACTGATTCGGCTCGAGCTGACCGCGATTTCCTGCATTGTGGCGACGACCGTGTTCACTGCCTCTCCGCCCGATGAGGCCACGCTGGAGGCGCCCCGGGCCAGTTCACTGGCTTGTGCGGCGTGATCGGCGGTCTGCTTCACTGCATTGGCCAGCTGCTCCATGCTAAATGCCGTGTCCTGCAGCGAGCTGGCCTGCTGCTCGGTGCGCTCGGACAGGTCGGTGCTGCTGACTGCAATCTGATGCGCCCCCACGTGCAGGCCCGCAATGCTCTCTTTGACGATGCTCACCGTTTTACCCAAACTCGCCTGCATGCGCGCTACACTCTCCCAGACGTTTCCGAGCTCGTCGCCCCTACTGGCTTGAGCAGGGGTGGCAAGGTCACCTTGAGCGATACGGTCACAATGTTCAACCAATTCGCGCAAGGGTTGAACCACGCGCCGGCGCACCGCGCGGCGCATCAGCACCAGAAGCACGATGCTGGTCAGCAGCACCATCAGGACAATGAGGCGTTGCGCCCAAAGTGGGTGGGACCACCATCCACTAAGCCCCCCGGCTTGTGAACTCATTGATCCGGCTTGCAGCCCAACAGGGCTCCACCAAGCGGCGGCGGCGGCAACGACACTGAGCACTAGCAGCGAGGCCAGCGTAAGGTCGAACCAGGTGGCGAGCTTCATGCGCGATTTCATTGTGGTCTCTATGTTGTGCATGTATGTAGGCCCTGAAAATTACTCGCTGGCTTGCTCAACCAGTGCCATTTCTTCCGAGGTCATCAGCTTCTCAATATCGACGAGTATGAGCATGCGTCCATCAACCGTGCCCAGACCGGTGAGATACTCAGTTGACAGCGTGGAACCAAACTCGGGAGCAGGACGAATTTCCGCTTCCCTCAACATGAGCACATCGGAAACTCCATCGACCACGATGCCCACGACTCGCTCTGACAAATTCAAAATAATGACGACGGTTTGATCCGTGTAATCCGCAGAACCGAGTCGGAACCTTAAGCGCAAGTCAACGATGGGGACGATGACGCCTCTAAGGTTGGTTACCCCCTTGATAAATTCAGGAACATTGGCGATGCGCGTGACGCTTTTGGGATCGTATCCCCGTATTTCCTGAACTTTTAGAATGTCGATGCCGTACTCTTCTTCTCCCAAAGTAAAGACGAGGAACTCTTGACCCGTGCCTTCGGTCTTGGGTTTATCTTTATCGGTCATGGCAATGTCCTATCAATGTGCAATTTCGGAAACACGCTGCCAGCGTTCGCGATTCATGCGCGCCACCGCGAAGACGTCTACGATGAGAGCCACGCTGCCGTCGCCCAGAATGGTGGCTGCCGACACACCAGGAACCTTGCGATAGTTGGTTTCCAAACTTTTCACAACAACCTGGTGTTGTCCTACGAGGTGATCTACCAATAGGGCAAAACGTCGGTCTTCGGCCTGCATGATGACCGCAATCGCCTGGCACGGATCGGTCTGCGCACCCTTCACATTGAATATTTGGTGCAGCTCAATCAGCGGCAAATACTCGCCCCGTACCCGTAGCACGCGATCGGAGCCCGCCAGCGTGCGTAGTTGCTCAGGCTCCGGTTGAAGAGACTCGGTCACATGGCTAAGCGGCAGAATGAAGACTTCATCCGCGACTCGTACCGACATACCATCAAGAATGGCCAGCGTGAGCGGAAGAATGATGCGGGTGGTGGTGCCTGCGCCTGGACGCGAATAAATCTGCACATGACCGCCCATACTTTGAATGTTTCGCTTGACAACATCCATGCCCACGCCGCGGCCGGAAAGGTCGGTGACGCGGGCCGCCGTAGAGAACCCTGGCGCGAATATGAGCTGCCAGATATCCTCATCAGGCGCGTTCTCGTTCACGGGTATCCCCTGGCTTTTTGCCTTGGCAATGATGCGTTCGCGATTCAGCCCTGCCCCATCGTCCTCAACTTCGATAATGATGTTCCCGCCGTTATGCTCGGCGGAAAGCACCAGACGTCCCTCGGCGGGTTTGCCCAGGGCAATTCGATCATCAGGCGCCTCGATGCCGTGGTCCAGACTGTTGCGAACGAGGTGCGTGAGAGGATCAATAATACGTTCGATCAGACTCTTATCGAGCTCGGTATGACGTCCTTCGAAGATCAGCTCGACGCGCTTACCAAGCCGAGCCGCCTGATCGCGGACGAGGCGCGGAAAGCGGCTGAAAACGTAGTCCATTTGCATCATGCGAATGGACATCACTGCTTCTTGCAAGTCTCGCGCGTTACGCTCTAATAACTCAAGCCCGTTCAAAAGACGATCGTGAACGACGGGATCGAGCCCCGAGGCTGTCTGCGTCAACATCGCCTGAGTGATGACAAGCTCGCCCACCAGATTAATAATTTGATCGACCTTTTCCACCCCCACACGCAACGAGCCGCTATCCCTTGACTTGGAGCTCTGCCTGCTGGGAGGTCGCTGCTTGATTTGTGCTGGAGCCGTTTCCTGCTGAGCGGGGGATGCCTGCGCGACAGCTTCGGCGGCGTCAGCGGCCTCTTGGGTCTGCTGTGCGAGGGGCTCTGGATCTTGAGCCGGCTGCGTCGCAGCTGTATTTGGCGCTGCGGCTGCGGTCTCTAATGTTTCAATGTCGATTTGATCCGCATCGATCACGAAGCAGCACACTGCAATGATGTCTTCTGGAGTCACGGTAGACTCCACCCAAATGGTTGTCGTGCTGCCTTCCTGAATCTCGCCTTCAACTCGCGTCAGCTGCCCAATTTCGGCCGTCACAGCGTCCAAGTCTTTGGGCGCCACATTTTTCAGCGTGATCTTGAGCCGTTGCGTACCGTCTTTCTCACCGTCTGTCGGGCCAGGCTCAGCTACCGGCTGCGTCACTGGACGCGCTTCTCCAGCAAGTTGCCCGCCAGAACTCTGGGCGCTCGTCGGGACCGACTCGGCGCCCACTTTCGAAGAGGCAACCTCAGCACCTCCGGATTGACCGGTAGGCATGTCTGTCGAGAGGGGAGCAGCCGATCCGTCACGCTGTTTTTCTTCGGCTAGCTGTCGCAGCACAGCACAAATGCGCTCGTAAACCTCGGGATCTGGCTCGGTTTCTTGCCCATAGCTCTCCAGCTGGCTGCTCAACACGTCCTTCGTCTCCAAAAAAATATCAATCATGTCGGGACGAAGCGCCATCTCACCACTTCGCACCTCATCGAGAATGTTCTCCAGCAAGTGTGTGGTCTCGGTTAACGCAGCAAAGCCGAATGTCGCGGCACCGCCCTTGATCGAGTGAGCAGCTCGAAAGATCGCGTTCAAGTGCTCCGGATCGGGGTCGGCAGCATCGAGCTCGAGAAGCAATTGCTCCATTTCGGCCAGGAGCTCTTCTGCTTCTTCAAAAAAGGTTTGATAAAATTGCTTGAGGTCGAGACTATCAGTCATGACGGGTGTCCACAGTGTTGGAGCGGACTACATCGAGGAAGTCTGCTTATATGTACGGAGCAGCGTGGCAGCGATGTCAGTCAACATGGACGGATCTACGGGTTTTCCCATCCAGCCGTTGGCTCCCGCGGCACGTGCTTCTGACCGACAGTGTGGATCGGTTTCGGTACTGAGAACGAGAACCGGCAAATGCTTACAGCTATCCATCGCTCGTATTCCCGTAATGAGCTCGAGCCCACCGCCACCGGGCATGTTCCAATCAGTAATAACCAAATCAACGGCACCCGTCGCAACCAATGCGAGCGCTTCCTGGCCGTTGGGTGCAGAAACGACCTTCCAGCCAGCGGCAGACAGCGTGTCACCCACCAATTGCCGGATTGTGGCAGAGTCATCAACGACGAGTACCGTAGCAGTCATGGCATTACGGCGTTGTAGAGCCGGACGATAAAGGGACGCTGACCGGCATCGTTGGTACATAATGAAATTCCACCGGTTCGCTGGTGGGCGTCGAATTGTCTGCCGGGTCTGCCGACGTCGACTGCGGGGCCAGCTGCGCGGACAACTGAGCGGCGCCCGGTGCGGTGACGTCTGCCGCGGATCGATTCTCTTGTTCGATACGTCGCTGCGTCTGCTGATTCAGCACGACCAGGCTAATGCGTCTGTTCGTCGGATGATAGGGATCATCCTTGACCAGATTCATCGTTGAAGACAGACCCATGACGCGAATGACCTTGTCTTCATCCATGCCACCCGCAATAAGTTCTCGACGCGAGGCATTAGCCCGCTCGGTAGAAAGCTCCCAGTTACTGTAGCTGCGCTCCCCACTGCTGTAAGGTCTGGCATCGGTATGCCCCGACAAGCTCACCCGGTTGGGAATCTCATTCAGTAAAGGAGCGATCTCGCGCAAGATGACCCGCATATGAGGCTCGACCTGAGCGCTCCCTATCGCAAACATCGGGCGCTCCTGATCGTCTACGATTTGGATACGCAAGCCTTCGCTCGTGAAGTCGATCAGCATCTGAGGGCGATACTGGCGTAGCAGTGGATTGTCTGCAATCAGCTGGTCGAGCCGTCGGCGCAAATTCTGCAATCCGGCGCGATCAGCGTCTTCTGCAGTCAAGCGCACGCCCACCGAGGTTACCCGGCGGACCTCGCCATCGACGCGTGTCAGATCTGCCCCGCCCCCGGGAATCGGATTAGAGCGGTTCGCGTCCTGCTCGCCGATCAGGCTGTCACGTAAGGGAGTCCGAAAGAATTCGGCCAACCCCTCTCGTTGCTCGGGTGGCGTGATACTAATCAGCCACAGCACCAGAAAGAACGCCATCATCGCAGTGATAAAGTCTGCGTAGGCAATCTTCCAGTTGCCGCCAGGCATTGCCTCGCCGTGCGATCGACGTCGGCGAAAAACGACGCGGTGGCTTGCCCCGTTACTCATAAGCTGCCCACCCTAACGGCTTCTCACCGTTCTCACGTGCTCATCGAGCTCGTTAAACGACGGACGATCCACTGAATACAGCACCTTACGCCCAAACTCGACGGCCAAAGGAGGTGGGTAGCCGTTCAGGTTGGCAAGCAAGGTTGCCTTGATGCACTCCAGTATCTTCACCGCCTCGGCTGTGCGCCGGTCGGTGCGACTTGCGAGCGGTGCCACAAACCCATAGGCCAGCAACACACCCAAGAATGTACCCACCATCGCCTTAGAGATGAGATCCCCTAGAACCACGGGTGGCTGATCGATCGCGCTAAGCGCATGCACAACACCCATCACCGCCGCAACAATTCCAAACGCTGGCAAGGCATCGGCAACTGCACGCAACGCACTGGACGGAACATTTGACTCGTGCCGAAACGTTTCGATCTCTTCATCCATGAGCGTTTCTATTTCGAGAGAGCTCATGTTGCCGCTAATCATGATGCGCAAATAATCGGTAATGAACTCCACCAAGGTACGGTCAGCGAGGATACGCGGGTAAGCCGAGAAGATGGAGCTTGCTTCCGGGTTTTCTATGTGGGGCTCTAGTGTCATGAGCCCCTCGCGTCGGCCTTTGGTTAGCAGCACATAAAGCAGAGCCATCAGCTCGAGGTACAACGCCTTAGAATAGCGCGATCCCTGAAACAGCCGCGGTAAGACTCGCAGGGTTGCCATGATCGACTTCCTACTGTTGCCAGCCAGGAAAGTACCCACCGCGGCTCCCCCGATGATGAGCAGCTCAACCGGTTGGTACAAACCGACGAGGTGCCCGCCGACGAGGATATACCCGCCAAATACCGAGAAAATTACAATAACGAAACCCAGGGTAATTAACATGACGTGTTCAGAAAGCGGGACGCGGGATCGCCAACATATAGTTATTCAACTTGTAGCGCCGTTTAGACTGAGGCCTGGGCAGCAATCGATTCGATATCGACTTGCGCAAAACTGCGTGCCGCACGCTGTTTACAAGCACGGGGAGGCGGACGGCAAATAGAGCACACAAACCCAGCATGGGGCTCGTACGCTAGTGTCACGAACTGACCCTTGCAATGGGTACATTCCGACAGCTGCAATAATCCACCGTCGAAGAAGCGTACCAATATCCAGGCACGTGTGAAACTGAGCAACGGTTCCGACTCGGCATTGACATGTTCGAGATACAGACGGTAGGCGGCGATCATCGCCTGTGCGCCCTGCAAGCCGCTGTTGTCTAGCATGAAGCGGTAGATGTTATAGAACAGGGACGCGTGAATATTCGGCAGCCATGTCATGAACCAATCGGCCGAAAAGGGCAACATGCCTTTGGGGGGAGACGCACCCTTGATCTCTTTGTATAGCCGCACCAGGCGCTCTCGGCTCAGCCCAGTCTCTGCCTCGAGCATTTGCAGGCGCGCCCCGAGCTCGATGAGCGAGATTGCCAACTGAATTTCGTTGGCCTCGTGGACCACGCTTTTCTTGACCATATGCCGTTTAGTCAATTTGCTCTACAGGCTGATTAGCTAACAACAATGTCGTATGCGCCCGCTGCACTGCGCTACCTAAAGCGCTGTGATTAAGGGCCGACAATAACGCTGCTTCATTGAAGCGGAACCGACACAAGAGGGTACTGGAGCTGGCCAGCTTGACTGTTTGGGCCAGCGTGAGGCTGCTGATGATGTCGGCGACTTCAGAACTGAAGCCCAACCGGAACATGGCGGTTGCCTTGTCTTCATGCAACATGCGCTGAGCCAGCAGCAAATACGAGAGGTTTACTTCGCGAATTTCACTGAGCAAATTGCTTTGGGCGTCCATACCCTTTCCTGTATTCGTGTTATTTCGATGGAGCTGAGGCGGCACGAATGGAATCGCTGCCAGGCGCTTCACCCTACGTATTCGGAACACCAGCGCATTGACTGGTACAAATACCCGGTACGCTATCAGAGATAACAAATTCTAACAATATTTCGTTAAATAGTAACCCATGACTTATTTTTGAAATTGAATGTAGCCAACTAGCTACATTTTAGTCACAGGAACCAGATACCAACATACCTACAATGCCTTGCGAAATAGGCAGAAACATGCGCTCCACGCATATAGATTAGATCAGCGGCCTGTGTCGCATCCGTATCTGGTGCGCTGTCCGACCTACCTTTTGTTTCATTTATATTAGTCCGGATTGTTATATATGAAACACGATGGGGACGGGCAACTTTGGTGGATATCTCACTGCCCACGGCGAGGTGCATCAACGAACGACTCTCGTTCGACCTGTGCCGCAGTCGCTGCCGGCTTGGCGTGGCATCACCATTTCGCGTCCGGCGCAAAGAGACGAGCCCAACGCTCGAACAAGATGGTGGCGTATGCAGTGTCATGTGATGCTGAACCCACAATTAAACTGCCTCTTGCCTTGCCAACAGAACTCTCAAATGTTGGTATGCGTCTAACGCAAGCTCACCGAAGTGAACCTCGTCCGCATCATGCTCTCCCCTTGCATCAAGACCGCAATGCGCTGAATAACCGCGCAAAAGCACATTTAGTCGTCGCTTACAGCCGCCAAGGTTCGACTCACAATGTTTCTCGCTTTCGTGCTACAGCGCCGACAAGCTGTTTACGCTTGAGTCCGTGTGCTGGAATGCGAAGCTGCTTCCCAGACGCTCTTAGGACGACGGCATTCTCGCTGCAATGGATTTCGATCGTACTTTGACCGATGTATCGACCACTAACGACGATGCGGTTTCCTGTCGTCTACCCAACAACGATAAGAGCGTCAGCGGCAGGACGCGCCAGTCGCTACACGCATACGGACAGGAACAGCACGAGGCTCTCGTCGAGCAGCATAGCCCCTTGGTGCGGCGGCTGGCATTACAACTGCTCGCTCGGTTGCCTTCTAGCGTCGAACTCGACGACCTCATTCAAGCTGGTATGTTGGGTTTGCTCGACGCGATCAGCCGCTACCGTGAGATGCCTTCAGCTCAGTTCACCACTTATGCGACGCAGCGCATTCGAGGTGCGATGTTGGATGAGCTGCGCAACCTCGACTGGGCCCCACGTGGTGTCCGTGAAAGGGCAAAACGCGTTGAAGAGACCATCCATTTGTTGGAACAGCGCTTTTGCCGCCCCCCCACCGAGAACGAGATTGCCGAAGAGTTGGGGTTGAGTCTGCAGCAGTATCAGGCGCTGCTTCAGGAAGCACACGGTGCTCAGCTACTCTACCTGGAAGATTTCGAGTCGCTGCACGAGCAAGCGCAGAACCCGAGCGAAACATCGTCAACACCATTGGAAGTTGACTACCACCATGGCCCCCACGCCATGTTGGCTGCCAAGACCATCCGGGAGGCGCTGGTGGAGGCGATTGAAGCGCTACCCGAGCGCGAGAAGCTGCTGCTCAGCCTGTCGTACGAACAGGGTTTGAATCTGAAGGAGATTGGGCTGGTACTGGGTGTTGGGGAAGCACGCGTGTGCCAGTTGCGTACGCAGGCAGTCTCCCGGCTGCGGGCACGCATGCGGCAAGTACTGGATTAACGAAACGCTGAATCTGTAACTTAACGAGCTGCACAACCTTGGCCCATTTGCCAACGATGCATGCAAAACGGATCAATACGTTTCCAGATGCAGCCGCCCCTTCTGTTTCAGCGCGGCAGCGGTTTCTTCCCAATCCAGACCCGCCTCTTGGGCCACATCACGCAGCACGTTGATGACGCCCTCTTCCATGGCCTTCAGCCCACACACGTAAAAACACGCATTGTCGTCGCGAAGCATTGCCGCAAGGTCGGCGCTGCGCTCGCGCATCGCGTCTTGCACATACTTCTTGGGCACATCGGGAATCCGGGAGAAGGCCAGGTTGATGTCGATGAAGTCTTTCGGCAACTTCATGAGAGGCCCGAAATAAGGCAACTCGTCTTGCGTGCGTGCGCCGAAAAACAGCATGAGTTTGCCGCCGCCGAACTTTTCACGATAACGGCGCCGATATTCGGTCATCGCGCGCATTGGCGCTGAGCCTGTTCCTGTACAAATCATCACCAGGTGAGAACCGGGATGATTAGGCATGAGAAATGAATTGCCAAAGGGACCCGTTACCTGAACCACATCCCCCTTCTTGAGATCACAAAGGTAATTCGAGCACACCCCATGGACCGGATTACCTGAATGATCGACGGTCACGCGTTTGACGGTCAGCGATACGTTGTTATAGCCAGGGCGTTCCCCATCGCGCGGGCTGGCAAT
>CAZMVM010000110.1:0-10786 GCA_964569785.1 uncultured Pigmentiphaga sp.
GCTGTCCCAGCAAGACAGGCCGTTATGTACCGACCTGTTTCGAACCAGGTCTTAACGATGGAGACTATGAGATAAGATGGCCACAAACACAAGCAATAATAAGACGATAGGGCAGGCTAGTGCATCGTCAAAGCAGTTAACCTTGCTCGGTTTTTTTGCCATTACGGCTTCGATGGTAATGGCAGTATACGAATACCCTACGTTCGCAACGTCCGGATTCAGCCTGGTGTTTTTTCTTTTGTTGGGCGGACTGCTTTGGTTCATTCCGGTTGGGCTATGCGCCGCTGAAATGGCCACGGTCGAGGGCTGGGAAGAAGGCGGGGTCTTTGCGTGGGTGTCGAATACCTTGGGTGAGCGCTGGGGCTTTGCCGCCATTTCGTTCGGCTACCTTCAGATCGCCGTTGGGTTTATCCCCATGCTTTACTTTGTGCTGGGCGCGCTGTCCTATATTCTGAATTGGCCAGCACTGAACACCGATCCCATAACGAAAACAATTGCCGGCCTCGTCATTTTGTGGGTGCTGGCTTTCACCCAGTTTGGCGGCACCAAGCACACTGCTCAAATTGCAAAAATTGGGTTTTTTGGGGGCATTCTTGTGCCGGCAGTGGTGCTTGTCGTGCTGGCCATCACCTATTTGGCGAGCGGTGCGCCTTTGCAAATTGAAATGAACGCATCCACTTTCTTGCCCGACTTCACTAAGCTGGGCACCCTGGTGGTGTTTGTGGCTTTCATCTTGAGCTACATGGGGGTAGAGGCTTCGGCGACGCACGTCAACGAAATGAAGAATCCCGGCCGCGATTACCCCTTGGCTATGCTGTTGCTAATGGTTGCCGCGATCGCGCTGAGCTCGATTGGGGGGCTCGCCGTCGCATCGGTCATCCCACTACACGAAATCAATCTTTCCGCGGGCGTCGTGCAGACGTTCCAGGTGTTGATCACGCACTTTGGGCCCGGGTTCGAATGGGCGGTGCGCCTTGTTTCCGCCTTGCTGGTGTTGGGTGTCTTGGCGGAAATTTCCTCGTGGATTGTAGGGCCTTCTCGCGGGATGCTGGTTACGGCGCAAAAGGGTTTGTTGCCCGCAAGGTTCTCCAAGGTAAATAAAAATGGCGTGCCGGTTACGCTGGTGGTGTTTCAGCTTTGTATTACGACGGTCGCGTTGATTGTGCTCACCAACACCGGTGGTGGAAATAACATGTCTTTCCTCATCGCGTTAGCCCTAACGGTTGTCATTTACCTGTGCAGCTATTTCATGCTGTTTCTTGGGTACATGCATCTGGTGCTTAAGCAGCCAGAGAAAAAACGAGCCTTTCACGTGCCGGGGGGGAAAAGCTTCAAGCTGGTGGTCGCCGCGTCGGGGCTGATACTTTCCCTCTTCGCATTTTTCATCTCATTTGTACCGCCCAGCTCTTTGCCCGGGGGTGAAAGCAACGAGGTCTACCTGGCTTTGCTGGTTGTGTCTTTCCTCGTCGTACTGGCAATCCCTTTCATCATCTACGCGCTGCACGACAAGAAGAAAGCTGCTGCCCTCAACGCGTCACTGGTGCATATTAAGCATCATAATCGTCCCGAGGGACATCACTTCATCCACCCCCGTGCCCGGGCCACACATTTTGTTTTGCCCGACGAGGAGACCGCTAAGGGCACCGGCTGACACACAGCACATCAAGTAGGCGAACTTGCGCTGCCGGATGCAGCGCGGGTACTAGATTCAATACCGCCTGGTTAGTGGTTTTCTCAGCCTAGGTATGTGCGCATCGGTCTTACGGAATGGCCGCATTGCGCCGTTCGAACGCTGCGAAATCTGCAAAAGCGTTGCCTGAGGTCGCGATTTCGTAGGCCCAACCAGGGCTGGCTTAAGAGTCGACGTGGGGTGAAGGGCGTGAGATGTGAACCCGGCATCGCCCCTGCTAGGTTGCTGGGCCTGTTTGGCTCTGTTAGATCGCGCTGTTAGCCAACGCCCGTTCGCCGCAACCCTCGTGCGGGGCGGATCGTGCTACGGCCGGAAGATTGGTCGCATCCCTATGCTGCGACCGCAACGGGCGTAGCCGGAATAGAAAAAGCCCGGCAACTTGTGGTCGCCGGGCTTTGAAAGAACTTGACTTTATAAATCAAGAACTTGAAATTGGTCGGGGCGGCGGGATTCGAACTCGCGACCCCTTGCACCCCATGCAAGTGCGCTACCAGGCTGCGCTACGCCCCGAAAGAACGTAACTATAGCATAGCCATTATAGTTGTGCAACGCGGTAGAAACTTACCGTTTCCTCAATACGGGACCACGAACTTACCGCTGACTCGTTATACGGCCCGCGCTAGAACTGTTGAGGAAAGTATTGGTAGGCCCAGGTCTCAGATAAAGGCTGCCCGTCGAGGCGCAGAAACAGACGAAGCTCCGCGGGTTCGTTGAGGCGATCGGGGGTAAAGTCGAATTGCGCCCGCCAATGGCCAGGTACATCGTTGGGCACCGCTTCGGTAAATACATACGAGAACTCTCCCTGAGACGCCCAAAGAACGGCTTCGGGAAGGGTGCCGTACGGTAACGCCTCCAAAGGTGGGCCCGCGAATTCCACCATGAATTTCGTGACGCCCTCGGGTCGTGGCTGCCCAGGTTGGCCTCCGCGGCCGATGCGGGTAGCAACCGTGCGCGCCAGCGAACTCGGATACGGTTCGTCGGCTAGCCAGTGCAGTCGGTAGCGGAGGTCGTAGACGTTGCCATTGACCGCTGGTGCTTCAGGCACCCACATGGCCACAATATTGTCGTGAATCTCGTCGTCGGTAGGGATCTCGATAAGTTGCACGGCACCGGGTCCCCAGTCGTTAAGAGGCTCTACCCAGAGGCTGGGGCGACGCTCGTAATGCACACCATCTTGATAGTGGTCGAAGTTGCGGTCGCGTTGAAGCAGGCCGAAGCCGCGAGGGTTGTTATCCAGAAAGGATGACAGGGTGGTATGTGGCGGGTTATTCAGCGGCCGCCAAATTCGCTCCCCGGTGTGCGTCCACAGGGCGAGGCCATCGGAGTCGTGCACTTCAGGGCGCCAGTCTACGGGACCCGGCTTCGCCTTTTCGGAAAACCAATACATCGAGGTTAACGGAGCGAGGCCCAGCCGTTCGATGTCTTCACGCAAGAAAATGGTCGCGTCAATGTCCATGATCACTCCGGCATCCCGGTACATGACAAATCGGTAAGTACCGGTGACGCGGGGGCCATCAAGCAGGGCATAGACAACCACCGGGGCGTCCGCCGCGGATGGGGTTTCAAAGTAAATTTCACGGAACGCAGGGAACTCTTCCGGGGCGCCGTGCACCGCGGGGTTAACGGCGATGCCTCGGGCTGAAAGGCCGTACTGATAAAGCTGTCCGATGGCCCGGAAATACGACGCGCCGAGAAACGCCACCCAATCGTTCGTCTTCCAGTCGAGGTCGCGAGGGCCTCCTAGCCTGCTTTCTTGAAATCGGAATCCTGCAAAACCGCTGCCGCGGGGGAGGGCGTGCGCAGGGCTGTCAGCAGGCATATCGAAGTAGCGCTCGTCATAAATGATCTCACGCGCGGTAGTACCTTCTGGGTTTAGCACAAATAGGCGTTGTGGTTCTCGAAAGAATCGTCCAAGATGGAAAAATGTAACGGGAAATTTACCGGGGCCGTCAGCGAACAATGCCAGTTCGGGTTTGAACCGAATCTTGCCATGGGCGTCGTAGTCGATGCGGTCAAGAACCTCAGCCGGCAACGAGGGAGGAGGCGTGTACGGCAGCCGTGCACGACGCTGAGCCTCATCCTTCAAGGCTTCTAGCGAGAACTTTCGAGGTGGTCCGAATGATAACGCCTCAATTGCGGGCGCAGCATGAAGAGCTCGTGTGGATGCGAGCGAAACCAGTGCGGCGGTGGTCGTTAGAAACTGTCTGCGATTAAACATGCAAGGGAAACGATGGCTGATGCAGCAAGTGTTTACAGTTGTGCTCGTCGGTATTGTGCAACAATCCCAGGCGCTGAGAACCCCATCATGTTTCCAATGTTTAGCGAGGGTCGGTTGATATTGTTTAACAAGCGTTGGTTATCCGCGATTAAATATGTGCAGCAGGCGGCGGCATCCGTACTGCCGCGGGCATTGGTGTTTGCTTTCGTTGTTGTTCTATTGCCGACGTCTGCTCAAGCCTTTACCTATTTTGATGTGATCAAGCGCGCCCGCGCACTGGCCACCGAACGCTACGTTCCCCCTAGTAATAAGGTGCCCGAATCTCTACGTACGCTAAATTTTGGCCAGTATCAGCAAATTCAGCAAAAGCCGGAGTTTTATCTTTGGAATGAAGAAAAGTCTCCCTTCCAAATTAAGCTGAATCATATCGGCATGCAGTTCACGAGCCCCGTAAAAATCCATGAGGTGGATGGGGAAGCGGTGCGTGAACTTGGTTACAACCCGGAGCAGTTTGACTTTGGCTCTCTGGATCTGGACCCGGCGGCGATGGCCGGTTTGGGCCTTGCTGGGTTCCGGGTTTTGCACCCGATCAACGACGCGGCAAAGCGCGATGATGAGATTGCCTCTTTCTTGGGTGCTACCTATTTCCGCATGATTGGCCGGGGACAAGTCTACGGCGCGTCAGCGCGAGGCTTGGCGATCGATACTGCGTTGCCGTCCGGCGAGCAATTCCCATTGTTTCGCGAGTTCTGGATAGCGCGTCCCGCCCCAGGGGATCAGAGCTTAACGATATACGCGCTTATGGATGCGCCATCGGTGACGGGTGCCTACCGATTCATCCTGTACCCCGGTGACGAGCTGGTCGTCGATGTCGACGCGCGCCTCTACTTCCGACAAACTGTAGGCAAGCTCGGCCTTGCGCCGTTGACGAGCATGTATTTGTACGGGTCGAACCAGTGGCCGACCATCCCGAACTACCGCCCCGAGCTACACGATTCAGACGGGCTCGCTATCCATAATGGTAATGGGGAATGGTTATGGCGACCCTTGAACAATCCGCGTCGATTGTCGGTCAGCTCATTCAGGACCGATAATCCGCGAGGCTTCGGCCTGATGCAGCGTAACCGCAGCTTTGATCGCTACGAAGATCTCGTCGATCGCTATGATCTGCGCCCGGGTGTATGGGTTGAGCTCAAGGGTGACTGGGGTGAAGGCCGTCTTGAACTGGTTGAGATCCCCACGAACGACGAAACCAATGACAACATCGTTGCGTTCTGGGTGCCAGACCAGCTGCCCGAGCCCGATACGCCGTTGCAACTTTCCTATCGGTTGTATTGGACGCTCGATGATACGCGCTTCATGGATCCCAATTTGGCTTGGGTCGCGCAAACGCGGCGGGCTCCGGGTGAAGTGCGGGGGGACGATCTTGTGCGGCGGCTTGATGGAACCGTGGGGTTTGTCGTCGACTTCCAGGGGAATGTATTGCAAGAACTCCCTCATGAGGCCCCGGTATCTGCTGAAATTACGCATAACGGGAACGCCGAGATTGTCGATGCGCAGGTTCGCCGGCATCCGGTTATCCAGGGACAGCGGTTATTGGTGCGCGTGAAGGTCAAGGATGCGGCCAAGCCCGTTGAGCTTCGGGCGCGCCTACTCAGTGGCGAAACGCCGATTTCGGAAGTCTGGAGCTATCAGCTGACCAATGAAAAAGAGTAGCGGTCTTCCGGCGCCCGTCGCCGAGTATCTGGAACAGTTGCCGTTCAACGAAGACGAGCGTGCGGCACTGATTCAGCAGCTGTTGGCTCAATACCCGACACCCGATATTGAGGATTTATTCGCCTTCCTGGACGGCGGCACGTCGATTGGAGCGACCCCGGGAGTCAGCTCGCAACGGCATCGATTGCGATGGCAGTACGGTGATCTTTTTGACACTGCCGAGATCTTATCGACGGGGCCCGCGGGCGAGGCCTGCATCAAGGCGGCGCCTCCCATTCGACGTACTTCGATGGTGCCGGAACCATGGATCACCAACCCTGTCCGTCGGGCCTGGCTGCGTTGGCGGGGCAAGGTGCGGCAGCGTCACGAACAGCGGCGTCGCGCAAGGGAACAGGCGGGCCAGGCCGGTTGGCGCAGTGTGGGGCATTGGCGCCGCATGGCGCTCCTGGTGCTGGTGGCAGTACAAACCGGCATGGCGACCTGGTATATGCGAGGAGTGCTCCCGTATCAGGGCGGGCAGTGGCTTGAAATTGCCATTCTGCTTCTGTTCGCGCTGCTGTTCGGCTGGGTCTCTTCGGGGTTTTGGACTGCCCTAGCGGGGTTCTTTCAACTGGTACGCGGTCGCGACCGCTACAGCATTTCAACGAGCGTCACAGGCCACGAGCCGATTCCGGCCGAGGCGCGGACGGCGATTGTGATGCCCATTTGTAACGAGGATGTCGCCCGCGTCTTCGCCGGGCTGCGTGCAACCTATGAGTCAGTGGTTCGTACCGGTCGTCTGCAGCACTTTGATTTTTTCATCCTGAGTGATAGTTATGACGCAGACATCTGCGTGGCCGAACAGGTAGCATGGGTTGAACTTTGCCGGGAAACCAAGGGTTTTGGGCATATTTTCTATCGGCGGCGGCGGCGGCGGGTGAAACGCAAAAGCGGGAACATCGATGACTTTTGCCGGCGCTGGGGCGGCAATTATCGTTATATGGTTGTATTGGACGCCGACAGTGTCATGACCGGAGACTGCCTGGTGCGTTTGGTGCAACTCATGGAGGCAAACCCGGAAGCAGGAATTATTCAGACCGCACCAAGGGCCGCGGGTAAAGAAAGTTTGTACGCGCGGATTCAGCAGTTTGCGACTCGCGTGTACGGTCCCCTATTCACCGCGGGCCTGCATTATTGGCAGCTTGGTGAATCCCACTATTGGGGCCACAACGCGATCATTCGGCTCAAGCCGTTCATCGAACATTGTGCGTTAGCGCCATTGCCCGGCAAGGGAGCGTTTGCGGGCGCGATTCTTTCCCACGATTTTGTCGAAGCGGCGTTGATGCGCCGAGCGGGGTGGGGCGTTTGGATCGCTTACGATCTACCAGGCAGTTACGAAGAGCTGCCGCCCAATTTACTGGATGAGTTGAAACGCGACCAGCGCTGGTGTCATGGCAACCTCATGAACTTCCGTCTGTTCTTGATTGACGGTGTTCACCCCGTCCATCGGGTAGTCTTCTTGACGGGCGTGATGTCGTATTTATCCGCACCCCTGTGGTTCTTGTTCCTGGTTTTATCAACCGCATTACTGGCGGTGCACACGTTGTTCGAGCCGCAGTACTTCGTCGAGCCACGGCAGTTATTCCCGCTTTGGCCACAATGGCATCCCGGCAAGGCGATTGCGCTGTTCACCACAACGGCACTCTTGCTGTTTCTACCCAAGGTTCTTAGCGTCATCTGGGTCGCCTTGAACGAGGCGAAGAACTATGGAGGCAGGCTGAAACTGCTAGCCAGCATGCTGCTGGAAGTCTTGTTTTCTATGCTGCTGGCCCCGGTGCGGATGTTGTTCCATACGCGCTTCATCGTCTCAGCGTTCATGGGCTGGAAAGTGCAGTGGACTTCGCCTTCGCGCGGCAATGATGAAACCGGATGGGGTGAAGCGATTCGCAGTCACGGTCCGCAGACCCTCTTGGGTATTGCCTGGGGTGCCCTTGTAGCGTGGTTGAACCCCACCTTTTTGTTGTGGATGTCGCCAATTTTGGTGGCCCTACTGCTGATCGTGCCGGTTTCGGTGTGGTCGAGTCGCGTTCGTCTCGGGCACCGGGCCAAGCGTCGCCGTTTGTTTCGTATTCCGGAAGAAAGCTTTCCTCCCCCTGAGTTACGGGCTTGCCGACGTTACGAGAAGCGCTATCGGCAGTGGCGTTACCCCGGCTTCATCGATGCCGTCGTGCATCCGGTAGTGAACGCCCTGGCTTGTGCCTTGGCCACTGCACGCCATCGTTACAGTGTTCCAATTGAGGCGGCAAGGCAGGATAAAGTTGGAACAGCCTTGAGCGAGGGGCCGCACAACCTGGTCCCCGCCCAACAAGTTCAAATACTTGATGACCCTGTGGTATTAGCACGTTTGCACTATAGGATATGGTCTGATGCTGGCCAGAGAGTCAGATGGAAGTTTGAAACCAAATGAGTATGGATTAAGACGTACGGCTTATATCTTTGAAACAATCTTCCGGTTTCGTCACAAACCGGTTATTTGTGCGATACTTTCTTTCAGTTTGTAGTGTCGACGTTCTTAACAATGTCATCCACCGATCAACCCGCTCGTTCTTCGGGCCACCTCAGTGGCGGCTGGCACGAAGCTCCGGGGGCTGACCGGCCGTTTACCCCGCAAGTGGAAACTGATGTCGACCCCGACGTTGGTTTTGCTTTGACCCGAGCCAAGTGGCCTTGGATTCTTGCACTTGGATGCGTCGCCGGTTTGATTTGGATTTTCCTCGCATACGGCACGCCTTTCGGTCATACGGACCCGTTGGAGTCCGAAGCGCAGCAGACGCAAGCGGTCCGGGCCAGCTCTATAACTGAGTTTTCGTCAGAACAACCTACTGCTCCTCGTATACGTCGATCAGGGCTGGTAGGACCCCATCTGGCGCAAACTCCGGCGTCCCCATGGCTGGACGAGCTCGCTATGATGGTGCTGACGCCGCCGGACGAGCCGTTATCTCAAGTGGCCGAGTCCTTATCGCCCGAATGGCGGGTGGCGGTGCTCTCGGTGAAAGGTGTCTGGGTACGGTCCGTGGCGGCAGATCCTGCCTCGGCCAGCGCGTCTGCCGAAACGCAGCCGCGCGCGTCCTGGCGGCTCGTGCACGATCCAGGCCCGTCGCTTGCGGAGCGACTCCGCAGCTGCGATGACAAGGGTTTCTTCGCGAGCGCGCGCTGCCGTATGCAAGTGTGTGAAGAGCACGGTGGCGATGCTCCCGAGTGCGCTTTCAATAGCCCATTCCGCCCAGAGCCGTAGTTCGGCCTGATACGCCACAACCCTAATCGCTGCGTAGCGAACGATCCCTCTTGCATCTGCGTGCGCGCGTGGCCGGATGGGTGAGCGCAGCCGCGTGCCCCCGCGGCAAATGGTACAATCTTGTGCTATTCGGCATTTTGTGTCGATTCGTTTCGCACTTTTCTTGCAACGATTCCATTTTTGAGCGAATCCATTATTCCCAGCACTTTCGCTGCAGCCTCGGCTACTGCTGAGCAAACACAATCTACGCTGACGTTTGCAGATTTCGGGTTGCACCCGGATATTTTGCGGGCTCTTGCCGAAACCGGTTATACCCATCCCACCCCTATTCAGGCCCAAGCGATACCTGTGGTCATGGCGGGGCGCGATGTCATGGGCGCGGCTCAAACCGGTACGGGTAAAACCGCTGCCTTCACGTTGCCTATTCTGCAGCGTCTGATGCCGCTGGCGAACCACAGTGCGTCGCCTGCCCGTCACCCGGTGCGTGCTCTCATTCTGACGCCCACCCGCGAATTGGCTGATCAGGTCGCTGACAGCGTCAAGCGCTACAGCCGGTACACGCCCTTGCGCTCTGCCGTGGTGTTCGGTGGGGTCGACATTCGGGCGCAATTCGAGGTACTGCGGCACGGGTGCGAGATCCTGATCGCCACACCCGGTCGCTTGCTCGACCACGTCGAGCAGCGCACGGTCGACCTGTCACAGGTATCGATTTTCGTGCTCGATGAGGCTGATCGTATGCTCGACATGGGGTTTTTGCCCGACCTGGAGCGCATCAGCAAATTGCTACCGCGGCGGCGTCAGAGCCTACTGTTCTCAGCGACGTTCAGCGACGACATTCGGAAGCTGGCGCGTAACAACCTCGACGCGCCGGTCGAGATCGAGGTTGCCGCTCGAAATGCAACGGCCGATACGGTCAGTCAGATCGCCTACAAGCTCCCCTCCGAGGCCAAGCGCGCGGTCGTTGCTCATCTGGTGAAATCTCGGGGGCTGAATCAAGTCATCGTATTCACTAACACCAAAATTGGTACGGCACGCTTGGCCCGTCAGCTGGTGCTTGACGGCATCAAGGCGGAATCCATACACGGCGACAAGTCCCAGGCTGATCGTATGAAAGCGCTCGAAGCCTTTAAGGCCGGCGAGCTAGAGGTGTTGGTGGCTACGGACGTGGCGGCGCGCGGCCTGGATGTCGCGGGCGTTCCCTGTGTGATCAACTACGACTTACCGTATAACCCCGAAGACTACGTCCATCGCATCGGGCGTACGGGACGTGCGGGAGCGTCGGGTGAAGCAATCGCGCTGTTTAGTGAAGACGAAGAAAAGCGGCTGATTGACGTGGAAAACCTGATCGGCCGAAAGGTGCCACGAGGTTCGTTAGACCTGCCGGCCATCTCGCGGCCATCACGAGCCGCTAGAACTCGTTCTGACGAGCGCGATCAGCGCAGGCAACGCGGAAATGGACGCGAGTCGTACCGGAACCGTGGGTCTGCACACACAGGTCCAGTTGACGACATCTTCTTCAAGCCGTATCAACCCGCAGCGCCAACTGGCGATACCCATCGCGATCCGCAAAGTGGTTCGGGACGCGACAATCCGGCAAGTTCATCGCGTCGAGATGTCGGGGTCCTGCTGGGCGGCGGACGCAGGAAGCCGAGTTAAATCCGTTGAGTTAAATCCGTTTTGGGGAGCCCTTTCGTGCTCCTAGATTGAACTGTGCTCTTCGATGCCCCGGTCGGTGCGCGGGGCGGCTACAATCGCCGCATGTCAGACGCCGCTGCTATCCCCACCTTTGTTCATCTACGCGTCCACACGGAGTTTTCCGTGTCGGACGGTATCGTTCGCATCCCCGATTTGCTGGCCCGCGTGGCTGAGTTTGAGCAGCCCGCCGTTG
>CAZMVM010000111.1:0-10716 GCA_964569785.1 uncultured Pigmentiphaga sp.
ATCATCCTGATGTTCGTGATCCTCTACTTCCTGATGATCCGGCCTCAGATGAAGAAGCAAAAGGAACACCGCAACATGGTGGCAGCCCTCGCCAAAGGCGACGAAGTCATCACCGCTGGAGGTATCGTGGGCAAGATCACCGACGTGAAAGACAACTACATCACCCTCGACATCGGCACCGACTCCAGCCGCCCTGTCGAGATCCACATGCAGAAGGTGGCAGTTCAGGCCCTGCTGCCCAAGGGCACCATCAAGTCACTCTAACCTCGTGCAGAAGGTCGCCGCCAGCCGACGGTGCGGCGCGACCGGTATCCCACCGGTTCTCGCCGGCACCCCGTTCGCCTGTCGGCTTCAATTTGCCGCTAGCAGGAACTGATTCGTGAACCGCTATCCCCTCTGGAAGTACCTCATGGTGCTGCTGGCACTATTGGTGGGCTTCATTTACACCTTGCCGAACTTCTTCGGCGAATCTCCCGCCGTCCAGATCTCCAGCGTTAAGTCCACGGTCAAGGTCGAGCCGTCGACCATGCAACGAGTGGAAAGCGTACTGAAGAACGCGGGCATCACCCACACGGGCATCCAGTTCGAACAAAACGGCCCGGTAGGAACGGTACGCGTCCGGTTCGACACCACGGATACCCAGCTAGCCGCACGCGACCTTCTGGAAAAACAATTCAACCCTGACCCGGCTGACCCCAGCTACGTCGTGGCGCTCAACCTGCTCCCTGCCTCACCGCGGTGGCTGGAAGCCTTAGGCGCGCGTCCAATGTATCTCGGTCTCGACTTGCGCGGCGGCGTGCACTTCCTGCTTCAGGTCGACATGGAAGGGGCGTTGACCAAGCGGTACGACACCCTCGCCACCGACGCTCGCGCGGCGCTGCGCACGGCCAACCTGCGTGTGGAACGTGTCGACCGCGAAGGACAGGCGGTGGTGATTGTCGGAGACGCCGATGCCGCCAGCCGGATTAACGATGTGATCCGGTCCCGTGTACCCGACTTGCAATTGACCTCGCGCACTGAGGGCAATCAGGTCATTTTCACTGGAACGCTAAGCCCGCAGGCCATTAACACCGTGCGCGAGAACGCCTTGCGCCAAAACATTTCCACGCTCCACAACCGAATCAACGAGTTGGGCGTTGCCGAGCCGGTGATTCAGCAGCAAGGTAACGACCGCATTGTCGTGCAATTGCCGGGGGTTCAAGACGTGGCGCGGGCGAAGGAGATTCTAGGCCGCACTGCGACCCTCGAGATCCGTCTGGTCGACGACTCGCCGGCTGCCATGTCTGCCCTGGCCAGTGGAACCGTCCCGTTCGGGCTCGAGCGCTACACCGATTCGGATGGACGCCCCATTCTGGTACGGCGCCAGGTGATCTTGACCGGTGAAAACCTGCAGGACGCGCAGGCAGGCTTTGACGAGAACCACCAGCCGGCAGTTCACCTTACTCTGGATGCCAAAGG
This sequence comes from uncultured Pigmentiphaga sp., assembly GCA_964569785.1. Classification (GTDB taxonomy): domain Bacteria; phylum Pseudomonadota; class Gammaproteobacteria; order Burkholderiales; family Burkholderiaceae_B; genus Verticiella. The sequence goes on from CAZMVM010000111.1 coordinate 1,459, forward strand.
CGCGCGTATCTTCCGCGACGTGACCCGTGACAACATCGGACGCCGGATGGCCATCCTGTTGTTCGAAAAAGGAGTGGGCGAAGTGGTCACCGCCCCCGTGATCCGCACGGAAATTGGCGGCGGACGGGTGCAGATTACCGGGAACATGACCACCGTCGAGGCTAACGACGTGGCGCTTCTCTTGCGCGCCGGCAGCCTGGCCGCGCCCATGGAGATCATCGAAGAGCGGACCATCGGGCCGAGCCTTGGCGCCGAGAACATCAAACAGGGCTTTGACGCGACGTTATGGGGTTTCGTCGCCGTCGCTGTGTTCATGATGGTGTACTACGCCCTGTTCGGTGTGTTTTCCACACTGGGGCTGCTGTTCAACCTGCTGCTGCTGATTGCGGTGCTGTCCATGCTGCAGGCCACCCTCACGCTGCCGGGCATAGCTGCTATTGCGCTTACCTTGGGTATGGCCATTGACGCCAACGTACTCATCAACGAACGAATACGGGAAGAGTTGCGTCACGGAGCAACGCCCCAGCAGGCGATTTTCCAAGGTTTCGACCGCGCCTGGAGCACCATTCTCGATTCCAACGTGACGTCACTCATCGCTGCCCTGGCGCTGCTGGCTTTCGGATCTGGCCCCGTGCGCGGTTTTGCGGTAGTTCATGCGCTGGGCTTGCTAACCTCCATGTTCTCCTCCGTGGTCGGAGTCCGGGCCCTGGTGAACCTTTGGTACGGCCGGCGGCGTAAGTTAACCAAGATTTCGATCGGCTCCGTCTGGAAGCCCGAGGAGAACTGATCATGGAATTCTTTCGCATCAAACGCACGATCCCGTTTATGCGGCACCGGCTGGTGCTTAACCTCATCAGCCTGGCGTTTTTCATCGCGGCGATCGTTTTCATCGCAGTCCGTGGCTTTAATCTCTCGATCGAATTTACCGGCGGAACTGTGATCGAGGTAACCTACCCTGAAGCGGCGCCACTGGAAGACGTGCGCGGGGCGCTGTCCTCTATGGGCTACACCGACTTCCAGGTACAGAACTTTGGCACCTCGCGTGACGTCATGATCCGGCTGCCCGCCAGCGCCGATCTCGATGCCGCTCATCAAAGCGAAGCCGTCCTGCAGGAGCTACAGCAGCTCGAGCCGGGCGTTGAACTGCGCCGCGTCGAGTTCGTCGGCCCGCAAATCGGTAAGGAGCTCGCTTACGACGGCTTGCTAGCCCTGTTATTCGTCGTCATCGGCATCGTCATCTACCTTGCCCTACGCTTCGAATGGAAATTCGCGCTGGCCGGCGTCGTCGCTAACCTGCACGACGTCGTCATTATCCTGGGCTTTTTCGCATTCTTTCAGTGGGAGTTCTCGCTGGCCGTGCTCGCCGGGGTACTGGCCGTGCTTGGGTATTCGGTGAACGAATCGGTCATTATCATGGACCGCATCCGTGAAAACTTCCGCAAGGATCGGACGGCATCCACGGAAGAAATCATCAACCGCTCGATCACCCAGACGATTTCGCGCACCATTATCACGCACGGTTCAACGCAAATGGTGGTGCTCTCCATCTTGTTCTTTGGTGGCCCCACCCTGCACTACTTTGCGCTCGCACTCACCATCGGCATCTGGTTCGGCATTTACTCTTCGGTATTTGTCGCCGCCAGCTTGGCCATGTGGATGGGCGTGAAGCGTCAAGACATGATCAAGCCCGTCAAGAAAGAGCAAGACGAGGATGCGGTCGCTGTCGAGCTGCCCTAGTCGTTTTGTTTGCCGCGGCCCATGATGGGCCACACGGCGACGTCCCCGGCGCATCCACCCTTCGTTGGATCTGCCGGGGACGTCGCCAAACTTTCCGGCGCAGGCGATTAAATCAAATAGCCGCCGCCATCAGACAATATCAGCTGCCCCGTAATTAACTCGCCATCGTCGCTCGCAAGAAAGGCGACCAGCCCAGCTAAATGGCGAGGCTCCCCACGCTTCTTGATCGCCTGGTTGTTCATCACCCGGTTGAAATCCTCTTCCGAGGAATAAGCCTGGGTGCCCGGAGTTGCAACCATGCCCGGCGCTACCGCATTGACGGTAATGTTGTCTGGACCCAGCTCTTTAGCCAGCACGCGCGTCATACCCATCACCGCTCCTTTGCTTGCCACATAGGCCAGTTGGCCGGGGTTGGCCAAAAAGTAAGTACGCGAAGCGACGTTAATAATGCGTCCAGCCTGGCTTTGCTTCAATAACGGGTAAAAGGCCTGCGCTACCAGGAAATACCCGATGAAGTTCACTTGCATGAATCGTTCAAGCTCGGTGCGACTGAGCGTCGTCCAGGGCTTGCGGGGCGACAAAATGCCAGCATTGTTGACGAGAATGTCAACGCGTCCATGGCGCTGGCCGACACCCTCCACTGCGCGGACTATAGAAGCCTCGTCGGTCACGTCTGCGACGGTGCAAACGGCCTCACCCCCCTGCTGTTGAATCTCTTGCACCACCCCGCCAGCATCCTGCTGGTCGATTATTTCCACCTTCGCCCCCTCGCTTGCCAGGCGCAGTGCAATTCCGCGGCCCAGGCCACTCGCCCCTCCCGTAACGACTGCGATGCGGTTTTCTAGTTTTGCCATTATGTCCTCACATAATCCACCAAAATACACACGAAACACAAAAGTACAGCACGAACCGATAACACGCGACTCCGGTTTCGCCTTCACGATACGATTTGTGACGAGTACACCTGCGGCGTTTGACAGCCCTGATCTCAGGCGATGGTATGCTCGAAGAGCATCGGGCATGGATTGCCGCACGTGATGCAAAACCGTCAGGGTCAAGCACCCCTCGACCTCACCCATCGGCTTCGCGCGTAGCAGCATGACAAAACAACGTACACATCGTCCCGGGCACCGTCTCACCTGCCTCGTAACGGGATTAGCAGCTGTTTTTCCTGCAACCTACTGTGGAATCGCCCTGGGCGGCGAGAGTCCTCTCGAATCAGTCGTTACAGCTGTCGAGCCGGACGCGGTGGCAGCCCCGGTCAGTACACTCAGACCGGTGGTGGTCACCGCCACACGCACGCAAACCCCCCTATTCGACACGCCCGCATCGGTTGATATCGTCGAAGGCGAGCGCATGCGTGAGGGCAAACTGCAAATCAATCTGTCAGAGTCCATGGGCGGAGTACCAGGCGTGTTGGTACAAAACCGACAAAACTACGCACAGGACTTACAAATATCCATCCGAGGGTTTGGCGCCCGCTCTACTTTCGGCGTGCGTGGTATCCGGCTGTATGTGGACGGCATCCCAGCCACGATGCCTGACGGCCAGGGGCAAACTTCGAACATCGATATCGGATCGATCGAACGCGTTGAAGTCTTGCGGGGGCCCTTCTCGGCCCTGTATGGGAATTCATCGGGCGGCGTCATTCAGGTTTTCACCGAAGAAGGCAGCTACCCGCCCTCGTTAACCGGCAGCTTCGCGGCCGGCAGCTACAGCACATGGCGTTACGGCGCTAAAGCCAGCGGGGCAATCAGCGATGATCCGAACGCCCTGAATTACGTGATTAGCGGTAATCGCTTCACAACCCATGGCTACCGAGACCACAGTGGAGCGCGTCGCAACCAGGGCAATATCCGCTTGGGCTGGCGACCCAGCAACGACAGCAATCTGACCCTCATCGTCAACCACGTCGATGTCAAAGCGCAAGACCCCCTGGGGCTGGACCGTGCCGACTTCGACAATGCGCCGCGCCGATCCCCCCGGGCGGAAGAGTTCAACACCCGCAAGCACGTCAAGCAAACCCAAGGCGGTCTGGTCTTTGAGAAAGACATCACCAGTGTGCATTCCATGTCCGTGATGGTGTATTACGGCCAGCGCGACACCCTGCAATACTTGGCCATTCCACCGGCACCGCAGCTCAACAGCCCACTGCACGCAGGCGGGGTGGTCGACTTGAAGCGCAGCTATGGTGGCGCAGATGTTCGTTGGAGTGCAGACACCACGCTTGCTGGCCGCCCGTTCACCGCCATTGCAGGAGTCTCTTACGACACCATGAAGGAAGACCGGAAGGGGTATGAGAACTTTCGCGACACGCCGAATGGGCGCGAACTGGGGATTACCGGCAACCTCCGCCGTGACGAGACCAATCGCATCCATAGCATCGACCCCTATATACAGACGTCGTGGGAATTTGCTGATCAATGGACACTCGATGCCGGGTTGCGCTATAGCACGATACGTTTTCGTTCACGTGATCACTACGTCCAAGGCTCGAACCCGGACGACAGCGGCAGCGTGCGCTACCGCGAATGGCTGCCCATGGCTGCGCTCAAGTACCAGGCGACCCCTGACCTCAATCTTTACGTATCGTATGGCCGGGGATTCGAAACGCCGACGTTCAATGAAGTCTCGTATCGGCCGGACGGCGCGCCCGGGTTGAATTTCGACTTGCAGCCCGCCGTGAACACCAGCGTCGAGCTGGGCGCAAAATGGCGCACCCGCTATGGGTCGTTGTCGGCTGCGCTATTTCAAACGCGAACGCGGGAGGAAATCGTCGTTGCAACCAGTAGCGGTGGGCGCTCGACCTATCAAAATGCAGGCAAGACTCGCCGCAACGGGCTGGAGCTGACTTGGAATCATACCTTTGCCGATTATTGGCAGGCTCAGGCTGCCTACACGTGGATCGACGCCGAGTACCGCGAGGATGTATGTATGCCTGCTCCATGCGGTCAAAACCCCATCGTGAAAGGCAACCGGATTCCTGGGGTCGCTCGTCATGCCGCTTACGCAGCCGTCGGCTGGACACCGCCCGAGGGCTGGCGGGCCGGCGTTGATCTGCGCTGGCTTAGTAAAATTCCCGTCAATGACGCCAATTCGGAATATGCGCCGGGTTATGTCGTGGCCGGTGCAGGCGCGGGGTACCTATGGCGACGGGGGCCGTGGGAGCTGAACGCTTTCGCCCGGATCGACAACCTCTTCGACCGTCGTTATGCAGGGTCCGTCATCGTCAACGAAGGCAACGGCCGTTACTACGAACCCGCAGCCGGCCGCAACTGGAGCGCCGGCTTGACCGCGGTCTATCAATTTTGACCGTGCTGCGTCGTCAAGCACGCTGACGCCGAGTACCCCCGAACAGGGACACGGGTACGCGCACAAGTCCCTACCGCACCCTTCGCGGTAGGGCTCCTCCCAGAACTACCCGGGCCATTGCCAGTCGCGTACTTCGGGCATGTCTTCTCCGTGTTCGCGCACATACTGATAATGACGGGCGAGCAACTCGTGCATCTCTGTCTGCAAGGCGTGCCCACGTGCGCCCAGATTGCCCACGTAGTTCACCACATCGCACACGAGATGAAAACGATCGAGTCCGTTGAGTACGGTCATGTCGAACGGTGTTGTCGTCGTTCCTTCTTCTCGATACCCTCGCACGTGAATGTTCGGATGGTTGGTACTGCGGTAGGTTAGCCGGTGCACCGTCCACGGGTATCCGTGATAGGCAAACACCACCGGCTTGTTGGTCGTGAAAAGCGCGTCGAAACGCTCACTCGGCAATCCGTGCGGATGGACCTCATCTGGCAGCAAGGTCATCAAGTCGACCACGTTCACGACGCGGACCTTCAGCTCGGGTAATCGTTCGCGCAGGATGCTGACAGCAGCAAGCGTTTCCAGCGTGGGAATATCACCGGCGCACGCCATGACGACGTCGGGCTCGCCGTCGCCGTCATTCGACGCCCACTCCCACTTGCCGATACCAGCCTGCACATGCTCCCTGGCTTGATCCACCGATAGCCACTGCCAGGCCGGCTGCTTGCCCGCCACCACAATATTGATGCGTTGCCAGGTTCCCAGAATATGCCGTGTGACCCACAGCAAGCTATTGGCATCGGGTGGCAGGTAAACACGGACGATATCGGCCTTTTTGTTCAACGCGACGTCAATAAAGCCTGGATCCTGATGACTGAACCCGTTGTGATCCTGCCGCCAGACATGACTGGTTAAGAGGTAGTTCAGCGAAGGAATCGGCTTACGCCAGCGAAGTTCGCTACTGGTGTCCAACCATTTGGCATGCTGGTTGAACATCGAGTCGACGATATGAATAAAGGCCTCGTAACACGAGAACAAGCCGTGCCGGCCGGTCAATAAATACCCTTCGAGCCACCCTTGGCATGTCGTTTCTGAAAGAATTTCCAGTACCCGTCCATCGCGGCTCAAATTGGTATCTTCAGGCAATAGATTGGCCATCCACGCCTTGCCGGTCACCTCATAGACGGCATCGAGACGGTTAGACGCGGTTTCGTCCGGACCCACCAGACGGAAATTCTTGTTGGCCGCGTTCAGTTCCGTGACACCACGCAAATATTTACCCATCTGTCGGGTGGCCTCGGCAATGACACTTCCCGGTTTGGGCACATCAATGGCATAGCTTTCCACCTCGGGTAGCTGTAATGGTTTGCTGAGGGTGCCTCCATTGGCGTGCGGGTTGGCACCCATACGCCGCGTCCCCTTGGGCGCGAGCTCGCGCAACTCGGCCCGTAACCGCCCCGACTCGTCAAATAACTCTTCGGGCCGATAGCTGCGCAGCCAGGCTTCCAACTGTTTCAGATGATCGGGCGACTCCCTCACGTTAGACAATGGAACCTGGTGCGAACGCCAGAAGTCTTCCACCTTTTGGCCGTCAACCTCGCTTGGCCCTGTCCATCCCTTCGGTGTGCGCAAGATAATCACCGGCCACTGGGGCAACGCATCGGCCCCCTGTTGCCGCGCGGCGTGCTGAATCTGGCGGATGCGTTGGTAAGCCAGCTCGAGCGCTGCCGCCATTTTCTGGTGCATCAAGGCCGGATCACTGCCTTCGACAAAAATGGGGTCGTAGCCATAGCCCACGAACAGACTACGCAACGTTTCCGACGGCACACGGGCCAGTAGCGTGGGGTTGGCGATCTTGTAGCCGTTGAGGTGCAAGATGGGCAACACGGCGCCGTCTTGCTTGGGGTTCAGAAACTTATTGGAGTGCCAGGACGCAGCGAGCGGGCCGGTCTCGGCCTCGCCGTCCCCCACGACACAGGCCACGATGAGATCGGGATTATCGAACGCCGCACCGAAGGCGTGGGCCAACGAGTAGCCCAATTCTCCCCCCTCGTTGATCGAGCCGGGTACCTCGGGGGCAACGTGGCTCGGAATACCGCCTGGAAACGAAAACTGCTTGAACAACCTGCGCATGCCGGCCTCGTCTTCCGGCACGTCGGGATAAATCTCGCTATATGTGCCTTCCAGGTAGGTATTAGCCACCATCGCTGGGCCACCATGCCCCGGACCGCACACATAGATCATGTTCAAGTCGTGCTCGCGAATCAACCGATTCAAGTGAACATAAACAAAGTTCAACCCTGGTGTAGTGCCCCAATGTCCAAGCAATCGCGGCTTGATATGTTCGCGCTTGAGGGGTTGCCGCAAGAGCGGGTTGTCCAATAGATAAATTTGGCCGACCGACAAGTAGTTGGCCGCCCGCCAATAGGCGTCGATCAACTCCACTTCCCGCTGCGACAAAGGTGATGCGTTGGGATCCGTACTTGTGGATGTCATCGTAAACTCCCTCAATGAACCGTTACCACAGCGCCGTGAACCGCAAGCGACGCCCGTCTGCTTTCCCGCACTTAGTCGAGGACGACGTGCCGGCGGCGCTCGGACACCAGGCGTGCTAGTGCCACCGATGCCAGCCGCACTTGCAGGCTGTCGGCGCGGCTCGTCAGAATGATGGGTACGCGGGCACCCACAACGATAGCCGCTGCGTGCGCACCCCCAAACAGAATAAGTTGCTTGGCCAGCATGTTGCCGGCTTCGATGTCGGGAACCAGCAGGATGTCGGCCTGACCAGCCACAGGTGACGTAATATGCTTAATGCGTGCTGCATCAAAGCTGACCGCATTGTCGAATGCCAGCGGGCCGTCGACGATGGCCCCCGAGATTTGCCCACGCGCCGCCATTACGGTAAGCGCAGCAGCGTCGAGTGTGGAAGGCATTTGCGTATGCACCGTTTCGACGGCAGCCAAAACAGCAACCAAGGGTTGCTCGATACCTAAGGTGTGTAGCAAATCGACCGCGTTCTGACAAATGTCACGTTTCTCGTCGAGCGTGGGTGCAATATTAATCGCAGCATCCGTAACAAAAAGTAGCTTGCGATAATTTGGCACATCCATGGCATATACATGACTGATACGCCTCTCGGTGCGCAGCCCGTTCTCTTTGGCGACGACCGCACTTAGCATCTCGCTGGAGTGCAGACTACCTTTCATGAGGGCGTGCACCTCGTGTGCCGACGCCATGCGTGCTGCAATCTCCGCGGCAGCATGACTGTGCGGCGCGGTCACCAAACGAAGGTCGTCGATGCCCACGCCGGCTTCCCGTGCGGCCGACCGGATCTTGTGCTCGGGCCCCACTAACACCGGGTCGAGCAAACCCTCATCCCGCGCTTCGACCGCGGCCAATAAGCTTTCGGCACTGCAGGGGTGCACCACCGCAGTCCGTAACGGTGGCAATGCACGTGCTGGGCCCAAAAGCGCTTCGTAGCGCGGCGACGGCCCGCTGGCACTGCCCTTGGACAGCAAAGACTCCACCATGCTTACCTCCTGTGCATTAACGCAAGTGCAACCAACGGCGCCAGCGCAAGCGCGATAAAGGCATAGCTTAAACTGCCGAACAGCGCTCCCATATACCCGAACAATACGGGACCGATGACAACACCTATGTAGGTAAATGCTAGTACACCGCCGGTAATGGAAGCGACTGTACCCTGTGGTGCAAGCCGCGCTATTTCACCTAAAAACACCCCGTTCCAGCCAATCGCAGTGCCGCCCAACACCGCCACAACCAGCATTAACAGCCACTGCGGCCAGTCAGCGGTCAATAGCCCAGTGGCGAGCGTTGCCACCGCCATCACAATCGACAAGACACGCAACACCGAGGCGGCTGCCCCCGTCACGTCGGCCAGGCGCCCCCAGCCCAAACGGCCAACAATGCCAGCAAACTGCGTCAGCGCGTAAAGACGACCCGCCTCCACTGGATCAAAACCGACCTCCTCATGCAGGTAGACCACGAGGAAGCCTCCGACACAAAGCTGACAAATCGAGAATAGCAACGATACCGCCGCCGTCGAACGCAAGCGCCGATCCCGCATGACTGCACCCACCGCGCCCATCGGGTGGCCGCCCGAGTTGCACGACTCACCCGGCTTACCCGGGAAAGCTCCTACATGAAAGCTCTGTAAAGGGTTGACAACCAGTGCTACCATGAAACTAAGCGCAA
>CAZMVM010000112.1:0-10648 GCA_964569785.1 uncultured Pigmentiphaga sp.
CCGACTCCGGGTCCGATGCCGCCGCCCTGAAGACCCGCGCAGTCGAAGACGGCGACAGTTTCGTCATCAATGGACGAAAGGTCTTCACTTCGGGAATGGACATTTCAGATTATGTGTTGTTGCCGGTCCGTACCGCCGACATGGGGAAGAAACAGCTTGGCATCAGCACATTTCTGGTTGACACCAAACTTCCAGGCATTGAAGTCCGTAAAATCCCTACATTGGGCCAGCATGCCATAGGCACTACGGAAGTAACCTATACCAACGTGCGTGTGCCTCGCAGTGCCTTACTGGGCGAACTCCACCAGGGGTGGGCAATCTGTGAAGACACTTTGCGTTACGAGCGCCTATGCTTGTCGGCAGCCCGAATCGGCGCCGCCCGTCAAGCGTTTGAGTACGCCCTGGAATATGCGAAAACTCGCCATCAATTCGGTAAGCCTATCGGAAGCTTTCAGGTTACCCAGCACAAGTTTGCGGACATGAAAGTTATGCTTGACACCTCGCAAGCGCTCATTCGCCGCTACGCCTGGCTTATGGAGAACGATCAGCCCCATCGCGCCGACACCGCCGTCCTCAAGTATTACGTCGCCGAATCATACAAATCGATCTCGGATATGTGCCTTCAAATACTGGGCGGCTATGGTTACTGCATGGAGTACCCGATGCAGCGTTTCTTCCGCGATTCACGTCTGGCTACCATCGGCGGCGGAACCTCAGAGATTCAAAAGAACATCATCGCGGGCACACTGGGCTTATAACGTCAGGTCTGGCCGACAGACAATAAAATGATGACGCAGCCGCAGTAAGTCGGCTGCTCCGACCAACCTTTGCTGCATTGGGGCGACGTCGCCAAGACAACTCGCCGCTAGGCAGAATTCGCGCTTCTGCCCTTTCGTGCCATATAGGACATCACCTGCGCGCCCCTTCTGCGCCCATTCTGTTTGCCGTCGCGCTCAGCGTCATAAGCCAGTACGGCTTCGGCTCACTTGCATCACTCGCTCTTTGCATCAGGAATTGCGCCTCCGCGCACCCCCTAAACCGCTTGTGCAGGGCGACCAAGAATTGCATTCGCTACAGTGACCGCTTCGCTGAGCGGATCATTGTCGACAATGCGTGTTATCAGCCCCCACTGCAACGCGCGCTCGGCGTCCAGTGGCTTTCCCGTTAATGCGGCGTATGCGAGTGCCCTCGATGTCATAGCGCGGCTCGCAGCTTTAAGAATCTGTCCGCCGGGGACGAAGCCAAAGTTAATTTCGGGTAAGCCAAACAATGCGTTCCTGTGTGCGATAACGACATCGGCGGCAGCAAGGAAGGGAAGTGCGCTACCCAAACAGTACCCTTCGACGGCACAAACGATCGTTTGAGGCAGCCTCCATAGCAGCCCAGTCCGCCAATTCTCAGTAGCCGCACGCGCCCGGGACAGCTCCGGCGTTGTTTCCGGTTGACTAAAGAACTCTTTAAGGTCCATGCCAGCTGAGAAATGTCCGCCTTTCCCGTAAAAGATGACTATTTCGACGCTCGGGTCACCCACTAGCTGTGATAGCTCTTTTTCGATGGCTAACGTTAGCTCAACGCCAATGGCATTTCTCTTGGCGGCCCGGCTCATACCGATCATACGTATGCCGGGCGTATTGTCGACGTCAAGCATCTCTCATTCTCCGCGGCCGGGTTTCAGATTTCCGGTAAGAAACCGGTCCACCCCCTTGCTAAGTGACGACGTGCCGCGTTGCAATAGCTCCAGCTCGATCCGCTTTGCTGCTGAATAACTTAGAACTGCGTCCCAGTCCATTTGGGGAGCGTACAACACCGCTTCTTTCGTGAACTGCAGCACAAGACCATCTTTACTGGCCAGCGCTTTAGCCATGCTGTAAGCGCTTGATTCCAGCTCAGCAGGGGGCACACTGAACGTCGCCAACCCATATGCTTCAGCGCGCCGGCCGTCGAAAGGCTCTGCTGTCAGCATGTGGTAGCGAATTGCGCGCATCGACATTACACGAGATAAGTCGTGCAGCAACATATTGCGCATCTCGAGTCGCGCCGCGCCACTTGACACATGCTGGCCAGAGCGCACTTGACCCTCACCCTGGGTGATCCCACCGCTACGCAGCCCGCTGTTGTAGTCGTGCGACTCGCTATTAACGTCCTGCAACGAGCCTAAGGGTGTATCGCCGCTCGAACAAAATAATCCTGTCTGACCGATAACGAACCGGGTGTCCTGCGCTGTCAATACGATATCGCTTGCCGCGAGCAACGCCAGCGCCTCCTCTTCGCAATAGCCGTGCACCATTGCAATGAGCGGCTGCGGCAATTTACGAAGTTGCCGCAAGGGCCACTCGTTGGCCCAGAAGGAAGCTGGATGAGCGAGTAATGCGTCATCTCGTTGGGATGCCCAGACCGGTTCTATCCCAGATGAGAAGCCGTCGCCGTTCCCGTGCAACACGATCACCCGTACATGTCGATCCTCGCGCACTTGCTCCAACAGAACACCCAGCTCAGTCAGCATCGCCAGGTTAATCAGGTTGCGTTCTTGTGGACGGTTCAAACTGAGACTCAGCACCCCGTCCTCGAGCTGCCAATCGAGATATCGAGCAGAACCTGATGACCCGGTGTTTAGGGGAATCTTGAAACCGGCCATGGCCTCTCCTGAAAATGTAGGACTCAATGGAGGAGCTAGCGTCTGCTGAGAACGACCTTGACAAGCAAGACGCCGCGCAAACGTGTTAAGGAGCCCGCAAACCTGCCGCTGCGAAGCGAACTAGCTGTTCAATAGCTACTTTTGGATTACGCGTATCGGTGTCGCCACCGGTAATAGATTCGATGCGACCCGGTGTAGCCATGGTGTAGACCATGGATCCCAAGATGAAATGAAAACGCCAGTGCAACTCTTCACGCGGCAGCTTAGGCAGGGTCTTGGCGAGCTCTTCAAGTGCCAGCCGGCTAGACTCATCGAAGGCAGAGGACAGCACCTCTCGGCGCACCTCTTCGCGTTCGAACGACATGCGGGCCCGCAGCAAAGAGAACGCGCGGCCCTCGGGGGTGTTCAAGGCCTCGAGCGCTGGCCATAAAAAGGCTCGCAGAATGTCTTCGAGTTCCGCCCTGCCTTGCCGATTACGCTTCAATCCCTGCAGAAGTTCGATCCGCCGATCCGCAATCGGTTTGGCACGTAACGCAAAAAGCCTTTTCAGAACCTCTTCCTTAGAGCCGAAGTGGTAATGAGCGGCGGCACTATTTACCCCAGCAGCACTCGTGATTTCGCGCAGACTGACTCCATCGACTCCCCTTTCGCTAAATAGGCGCTCTGCTGCGAGCAAGATACGCTCGGGTGTACTTGCCGCCGTCTGGTCAGGTGACACAGTACCGTTACTCATAGTGATGTTGGCCTTTTTGAAACTTCACAACCTAAAGCCTGTATGACCGAAAGTGTATGGCGAACCGCAGAATCTTACCCGCATACGGGCCCTGCAGCACACGATCTCTTGGTTGACAGCGCACTACCTCGCCATCATAATTCAATCAAGTGATTAAATCAATTGAACAAAACTGCTCGGAGCATACTCCGCAAACGCTCCTAGCAGCGCGCTGCAACGCCCATCGAACTTACCTTCACTGCCTGAGCAAGGAAGACAGAATGTCGGACACGTACGAAACGCTCATTGTTGAACGCCGCGGCGCTGCCGCCCTCATTACTCTTAACCGACCTGATGTTCTGAACGCTATTAGCATACAGATGCGGCGCGAGCTGCGCGGGGCGTTGGAAAAATTCCGGGACGCGCACGACGTACATGTCGTAATCCTCACCGGCGCAGGCGACAAGGCGTTTTCCGCGGGCATGGATCTGGCTGAGTTTCGGAAACTAACCGAGAAAATGACCCTGCATGAACTGCGGCGCTTTCGTTGGCGTGAACACGAAGGCATTACAGACTTTGACAAACCCATTATTGCTGCGGTGAATGGCTTGGCAATCGGTGGAGGTTCAGAGCTCGCTCTTTTATGTGATTTCATTTTGGCAGCACAAACCGCCACCTTCGGCTTTGCTGAAGTTAAGCGTGGACTCATGCCCGGCAATGGCGCGACCCAGCGGCTGCCCCGCCGGATCGGAAAATCGAAAGCGCTTGAGCTGATGCTTACGGGTCGCACCATCAACGCGGATGAAGCGCTCGCCCTAGGAATGGTTGACCAAGTCGTCGCTCCCGATCAGCTACTAAACCAGGCGCTTGCCCTTGGAGAAGAAATCGCTAGCAACGCTCCATTGGCAGTACGTTCCATAAAAGCGGCGGTAACTCGGGGTGCCGACATGCCGCTGCAAGAAGGCTTGGAGCTAGAGCGAGACCTCGCGGTCTTCCTGTATTCCACGGAAGACGCTCAGGAAGGGCCCCGGGCGTTTCTGGAAAAGCGCAAACCAAGTTGGCTAGGCCGTTAGCTCGAACTGACAAGTGGTCATCACGAACTTTTGCACCCAAATACAGCCACCTGGCACAAGGCTAGTCAGGTCACGTTGGAGACACTATGAGTGACTTATCTGCAATGTATCGTACATTGTTGTTTGCCCCCGCCGCACGCCCCGAGCTTCTGCGGAAAGCACAACTTAGTGATGCGGATGCGGTTATCTTTGATTTAGAAGACTCGGTACCCTCAAACGCTAAAGATCAAGCTCGGGCAAATATTCTCGAGGCATTCGCGCAGCAACTTACTAAACCAGTGTTCGTGCGCATCAATGGTGCCGCAACGGCTGACTTCACAAACGACCTAACCGCACTTTCAACGGCCCGGTCACTTGAAAACGTCAAGGGCGTCATTCTTCCCAAAGCCGAAACCAGTGCAGAAATAAAGTCCCTTGCACAACATCTTGCTAACGTAGAACAAAAGGTTAAGCTCGCCCCCGATTCCTTAAGCATAGTTCCGCTTATTGAAACGTGTCTCGGGCTTCGTCATGCCTACGAGATGGCAAGCACATCTTCACGGGTGCGGGGCGTGGCCTTGGCCAGTGCTGAGCAGGGTGATTTCATGGTCGACCTAGGGGGCCGATGGACTCCAAACGGCCATGCCCTGCTCTATCCCCGCAGCAAGCTCGTGGTCGACGCGCGGGCGGCAGGCGTGTCGTGGGTGATTGACGGTGTATTTATGAACATGGGTGCTAACGATTTGCTACGGCAAGAGTGTGAGATCGCTCGGGAATTAGGCTACGTGGGAAAAATGGCCATCCATCCCACACAGCTTCCAGTCATACACGAGGTTTTCTCGCCTAGCCCGGAAGAAGTAGAGTTCGCACGCGGGTTGATTAAAGCATTTCGCGAGGCTGAAAGTCGGGGCCTGGGTGCCGTGCGTTACCAGGGCATGATGGTTGACTACGCCAATCTCAAGCTCGCCCAGCGTACATTGGCGTTAGCTGGAGTCGACGCATGTTAAGCGAAACACGTACCGCGGCAAACACGGATCACCCTAACCCGCTCTTGGGGAGCGACGTCCTTGCGTACGATTATCCGCCGTTAGCCACGCTCGCAGACGTAGTGTCGATTGAGCAGGTGCCTTTGGAGCAACGCATTTCCCGATGGGACTTCGCGCTGAACTTGCTGGACGGCTGCCGGCGTCATCCTGAAAAACCCGCTCTGCACGCCACTAACCGGGGCGATCTAGACGCGGATATCATTACCTGGACGTTTGCCGAACTTGAACAGCATTCCATCCGCGTCGCTAACCTCCTGCACGCGCAAGGGGTCGGTAAAGACGATTGCATCGCCATCATTAGCCCTACAGTCCCCGCTATATTCGCCGCGCTGTTAGGCGGTTTTCTCGCGGGACGGCCGTTCGCCATTAACTGGATGCTGGATGCTAACGCCATTAGCGATTTGTTGGAGTCCGCCGGCGCGAAAGTCGTCATAGCTCTGGGTCCAACACCTGACTTTCCGGTATTCGAAACCGTTTCCGCGGCCCTCCAGAAACTACCTACGCGGCCGGATCTGTTTACTGTGCACGACCCCTTCGCCCCGCCACATGAGCGGGATTTACTCACGGCCGCCAGTCGCCATGCTAGCGATCAGCTGGAGTTTGAACGCCGCACAGCACAGCGCCATGAGGTCGCCTGCTATGTACACTCCGGTGGCACGACTGGTCACCCCAAGATCGTGCGTATACTGCACCAAGGGCTGGTGTTTCGCCAATGGGCAACAAACCTGGGGCTCGCGTTCGACCCGGACGATGTCGTCCTTTCGGACACCCCGTTGTTTCATATCGGCGGCCTACTCGTCCGTGGCCTGGTGAGTACCGCCAATAGCCATACGGCGGTGCTGCCCAGCATGCATGGCGCACGCGACAAGCTGTATCTGAAGAACTATTGGCGCTACGTAGAGCGTTTTGGCATCACCCAGATTTCTGGCGTTCCCACGACCCTCTCGGTACTCGCGAAAAACCCGCCCACTCATGAACGCATTTCTTCGCTCAGGCCGTATTTTGCGACGGGCTCGGCAGCCATACCTCCCGCGGTGCAACAACGCATACTGGAAATAACCGGTGCACGCACGTTGCAAAGCTATGGCATGACGGAAAACACCAGCCACGCCACACTTGATCCTCGTGACGGCCAGATTCGGCCCGGTTGCTCGGGCATACGACTGCCATATGTGAAGCTTCGCGTGGTCAAGACCGGACCAAATGGAGAGATCATTCGCGACTGCGCGCCTAATGAACCCGGCATGATTCTGGTCGGCGGACCCGGTGTCGCCGGAGGCTACCTGAACGCGGAGCAAAATGAAGGCACATTCCTTCCTGACGGATACTTCGTCACTGGCGACCTGGGCTGCCTTGATGATGATGGATATATTCGCATAATTGGCCGTGAGAAGGATCTCATCATTCGTGGCGGCCATAACATTGAGCCGGGGCTCATCGAGCAGGCTTTGCACACCTCACCGTGGGTAGCTATCGCCGCTGCTGTAGGTAAGCCCGATGCTCACGCTGGCGAACTACCGATTGCTTATGTGGAATTGCACCCGAACGCTCACGTGTCGGAAGACGAGCTACTGCGCTATATCGCCGACAAGATTCCAGAGCGGCCGGCCGTGCCCAAGGAGATCATATTTCTAGAGAAACTTCCTCTATCGTCCATTGGGAAACCACTCAAGCATGTGCTGCGCCTGGATGCAGCGAAGCGAGCCTTCCAGACGGCACTCCAGTCGGTTCCCGGCAGTTGGGACCTCGACGTAACTCACAGCGACGATCAGGGGCTTACGGTGACCGTTGTCTTACATCATCCGTCGCCCGAGGCGCGAACACTAGCGGAAAACATTCTTTCAGCATACGCGATCCCGTACATGATTAAAGAGCAGATGTAAGCGCGGCGCCAATTTATCAACTGATTGGGGCACAAATTCAAGCACGGCCGACTTCATGGTAGTGCGTCCCCTTTACTGACTTTCTTAACCTATATTTTCTGAGTAAACAACAATGACACGGTTGACACTCAAGCAGGCAGACACCATCGCCGACGAAACCATTAAAAACGGGAGACAAAATGGATTCGCCCCACTCACGGTTGCGGTACTGGATACGGGGGGACACGTAGTCGATCTGAAGCGCGACGACCGCAGCAGCATCATGCGTCCCGAACTGGCTACCGGAAAAGCCTGGGGCGCGCTCGGCATGGGGTTTGGCGGACGCGAACTCGCTCGCCGGGCCCAAAAAATGCCCCAGTTCTTCAATGCGTTGAACTCGATTTCCAACGGGCGCATGGTTCCCGTTCCCGGGAGTGCGCTGCTCCGGGATGCGAACGGAGAAATCGTAGGCGCTGTGGGTGTTTCGGGCGATACCTCTGAAAACGACGAGCTTTGCTTGGTACCCGCAGTGAAGGCAGCAGGCCTGACACCCGATACTGGCGACCCGTTATAGCACGTTTCCTGAAGCGGAAATCAAATGCCGACGCAACTAAGGCGTCGGCATCAACACGAGGTTGAAGGGGTCTCGGTAGGACCGCTATCGGTAGGTCAGGTGCCTGCAGGGCAAGACGTTGATCGCTCCTGCAGCACCACCTCCCCCGCAACTCGCTCTCTTTCGGTCCGAGGCCTGCCCTAGTACTTCCACGTATCACCGAGAAACCTACCGCCATGAGCGCCTGGCGTCCCGCTCATGCCGTTCCCCTCTACGCGTATAGGGCCTGTGGCGATTAGTTGCTAACTGCCAGCAGTCGGCATCACGAAATGTGATCCGTGATGTGCTGCTTCCGGCCAGCGCTGCATGATACTTTTTTGCTTGGTGTAAAAGCGCAAGCCTTCTTCACCGTAAACATGCATATCGCCGAACAGTGATTGCCTCCAGCCCCCGAATCCGTGCCATGCCATAGGTACAGGAATGGGAACATTGATTCCCACCATTCCCACATCCACATTGCGCCCGAATTCTCGTGCTACATGCCCGTCGCGGGTGAAGCAACTTACCCCGTTACCGTATTGGTGTTCGTTAATCAGGGTTAAGGCTTCGTCCATACTCTTCACGCGAACGCAGCTTAGGACCGGACCAAAAATTTCATCCCGATAAACAGACATTTCGGGCGTCACGTGGTCAAACAGTGTTGCCCCTAGCCAGAAGCCTTCAGTGCAATGTTCCCCTGCCGACTTGGCCGAGAAGTCGCGCCCGTCTACACACAGCGTTGCGCCTTCCTGCACTCCGCGTTCGATCGCCGCCGCGATACGCTCTCTCGCTGCACCGGAAATGATGGGTCCCATCTCGGCCGACTCGTCCATGCCGTCGCGAACTCTAAGTGCTTTAGCGCGCTCGACAAGCTTAGGCATGATGCGGTCGGCAACGTCACCCACCAGCACACCCACCGAGATGGCCATGCAGCGTTCACCCGCCGACCCATACGCTGCCCCCACCAACGCATCGACCGCTTGCTCGAGGTCGGCGTCGGGCATGACGACCATATGGTTCTTTGCGCCACCTAAAGCTTGAACACGCTTCCCCGCGCGAGCGCCTCGCTCATAGATTGCCCGCGCGACAGGTGTGGAGCCTACAAACGAGATTGCTTGCACGTCAGGGTGATCGATCAAGGCTTCAGCAGCCTCCTGGCCGCCTTGAACCACATTGAACACTCCATCAGGCAATCCCGCTTCCTTCAGCAATCTCGCGAGGTACAACGAAGCGCTTGGATCGAGCGGGCTGGGTTTAAGCACAAAGGTATTGCCTGCAGCAATCGCCATTGGAAACATCCACATCGGCACCATCACTGGGAAGTTGAAGGGAGTGATTCCGCCCACGACACCTAATGGCTGCCGAAAGGTCCAGTTGTCAATTCCTGTAGACACCTGATCTGTGTAGTCCCCCTTTAAGAGCTGCGGTACGCCGCAAGCAAACTCAAGGACTTCGACGCCGCGAGCCACCTCACCCAATGCATCTGAAAAGATCTTGCCATGCTCGGCAGTAATCAACGCGGCCAACTCTTCCCGGTGCGCATTGAGCAGCTCCAGAAAGCGGAACAGCACTCGGGCGCGTCGAATGGGCGGCGTGTTGGCCCAAGCGGGAAAGGCTGCCTGCGCATTCGCCACGGCCACTTGGACTTCTGCTGCCCCGCCTAATAGAACTTTGCGTTGCACCTGACCTGTGGCAGGATTGAAAACGTCTGCAGTGTGCGAACTGTCGCCCGCAAATCGGCTTCCGTTAACCCAATGCTCGATGCGCTCTTCGACATAGGTAGCTGATGTAGTAGTGGACATGGCAAATACACCTCAAAAAAGCTCGCCGGCATTAGGCTGGCCCCGGGCAAGCATGCCCCAATTCTCGACCAACCCTCCTCAAAACCTGCAATCAGTGTAGTCCTTACACGGCCAAGTTAGAATCTCGTTTTCCTAATAATATTGTTTGGGAAAATGAACAATGGAAGACGAGACTGGACGGCACGGCATACCCGCTTTTTCTAGCCTGTACCTCTTGAAGGTGCTGGCAGAAACCCGTAGTTTCACCAAGACGGCGCAGCGCTTGCGCCTATCAAAGGCGACTATCAGCACACGTATCAGCGAGCTTGAGCGCGAACTCGGTCTCCCACTCGTGCGGCGCACGACGCGCTCCGTGGCGCTAACGGACGCAGGCTCACACTTGGTCAGTAATATCAGTGCCGGATTCACGCAAATCGAAGACAGTATCGCCGACATCCAGGATCTGGCCGAGGCGCCACGAGGGCTCATCCGCGTCACCGGGCCGGTCGCGTTTAGTCGACAAGTGCTGACGCCCATACTGCCGGGATTCCTGACACGCTACCCCAGGGTGAAGCTGGAACTCGATCTGAATGACAACCTTGTGAACCTCACACGTGAAGGGTTCGACTTGGCAATACGCCACGTAAGCGTTCCGCCCGACAATTATGTTGCATGGCCCATCTGCTCCGTAAAGCCCTTGCTTGTTGCAAGTGACACATACTTGCAAGAGTTCGGAGAGCCGCAGCATCCGTTAGAGCTGCAACAGCATTCCTGCTTGACGTATTTGCGGGACAGGTCGGGCGTACGGTGGGACTTTGAGCGTACCTTTAAGCGCCGCCCCCCGGAGCGGGTCAGTGTCAACGTGAGTGGTCCTTTATGCGTCAACAACAGCGAAGTTCTAAGACAAGCCGCCCTGGCGCATTTGGGGATTGCCTTGGTATCTGATTTTTCGATAACTGAGGAAATCA
>CAZMVM010000113.1:0-9623 GCA_964569785.1 uncultured Pigmentiphaga sp.
TGGGCGGACATGAAATCTGACCAATTTTTGAAATGTGCTGAAGATGCGGCATACTTGCGCCTTCCTGTGGACCGCGCTACCGCAATTCTACGATGATCGCCATCAATACCCTATGTCGGCCCAGACGGTTTCGGCCGGCGCGGGCGATTTGGCGCGCTTTCGGGCCTTTATTCGCCGCGCGCGCGCATCAACAACTTGCCAGCTCGAACACAACGCGGCTGGATAACCAGTCCGCAGCGGTCGCTCATGCCTGATACACCTAACTCTGATACGCCACATCCGCAATTAGTGCTGGATATTTTGCCCAGCGCTGATCCGTCGTTCGATAACTTTGTGGTTGGGAGCAATTACGAGGCCGTCGACGCGTTACGCCTCCTCACCCCCGGGCGTGCCGTTTATCTGTGGGGCCCGGAAGGGTGTGGCAAGACCCATTTGCTGCAGGCGGCAGTACGCGCAACGCCAGGAGGCGTACTGCACGGACCCGACTCTTCTCCAGCCGATTTCGAGCAGCTGGTGCAAAGCCCGCTGCCACCCATCATTGGCATCGACAACGTTCATTCGCTCGATGCCCAGCAGCAGGCTTTAGTCTTCGCGCTATACAATCAATGGCGGGAATCTGCAGCGACAACCCGGGCAACGATGCTGGTCGTCACCGGCGATCGTGCCCCGTTGCACATGCCCTTGCGTGAAGATCTCCGTACCCGTCTTGGCTGGGATCTCGTTTTTCGGCTCGAGCTCTTATCCGATGACGATAAGCTGGCCGCGCTTCAGGCTCATGCCAGCAGTAAAGCGCTTCGGATCCCGCCGGAGATACTCGAGTGGCTGCTAACCCGGTATGTGCGCGACATGCGACAGCTCACTGCTTTGCTTGACGCGCTCGATCGCTACTCGCTAGCGACCAAGCGGCCCATCACGCTACCCCTATTGAAAACCATGCTGGCCGAGGCCTCGCCCTCGTCCCAATACCGATAGTCAACATGCCAGTCTTTCGCCGTCTCGCACTCTTCGATCTTGATCACACCTTGCTGCCCATAGACAGCGACTATTCGTGGGCAGACTTTCTCGCCCGCACGGGTCGGGCCGGGGATCCCGCGGAAGCGCTGCGACGTAACGATGAGCTCATGGAGAAGTACAGCGCGGGACAGCTCACCGCTCAGGAAGGCGCGGAATTCATGCTCGGGTTACTCGCCGAGCACGACCCCGTCGACCTTGCTGCCTGGCACGAGGAATTCATGCGCGACATCATCCGGCCGGCGATCCTGCCGCAGGCTATCGACCTCGTGCGCACACATCTGCGCGCCGGCGATTTATGCGCCGTCGTTACTGCAACCAACCATTTTGTGACCGCGCCGATTGCGCGCGCGTTTGGCGTCCCTCATTTATTAGCCACTGAGCCGGCGTTCAGGGCAGGCCGCTACACCGGCAAGATCGCCGGAACCGCCTGCTTCCAGGAAGGCAAGGTGGTACGCGTACAACAATGGCTAGCCACTCTGGGGCTTACGCTTGACGCATTCGAGCGCAGCTTCTTCTACAGTGACTCGTTAAACGATATGCCGCTGCTGGAAGCCGTCACCGACCCGATCGCGACCAACCCTGCCCCAGGTCTCCGGGCCCATGCGCAAGCCAGCGGGTGGACGATTCTGGATCTCTTTCCGCAAGAAGAAGCAGACGCTGTCGTGGCCTCAGCTGCACCTCCTGCCCAATAAGAAGAATGCTGAAAAAATTTATCAACCGCATCCTTAAGCCGCGCAAGCCGCAGCGCATCCCCGCAACGCAGCACGGCATCGATCGGCGCCTCGTATCGCGCCACGCGATCAAAGTGTGTGAAGTGCTGCAGCATGAGGGCTATCAGGCGTATATCGTAGGGGGTGCCGTTCGCGATCTGATTGCCGGCATTGAACCGAAGGATTTCGACGTCGCCACTGACGCGACACCCGAGCAGATTCGCCCGTTATTTCGCCGTGCCCGGATCATCGGCCGCCGGTTTCGCCTGGTGCACGTTGTGTTTGGGCGCGAGATCATCGAAACATCCACGTTCCGTGCACTCGCCAGCGATGAGCAAATTACCGATGAGCATGGACGGGTCTTGCGGGACAACGTGTTCGGCTCAATGGAAGAGGACGCGACACGGCGTGACTTCACGTTCAACGCGCTGTACTACGATCCTGTCACCGAAGAAGTCATCGATTATCATCGAGGCGTCGCCGATCTCAAAAAACGTGTGGTGCGCATCATTGGCGATCCTGCTCAACGTTACCGCGAAGACCCGGTACGTATGATGCGGGCGGTACGATTTGCGGCCAAGCTGAATGCCACGATCGACCCGTCGACCCGCGCCCCCATCCACGACCTCGCCCATCTCATCGAGAACGTTCCCGCGTCGCGGCTCTTCGACGAGATGCTCAAGCTGCTCACCTGCGGCCACGCGATGGACTCGTTGCGTCAGCTGCGCGCCTATGGGTTGCATCATGGCCTGCTGCCCTTACTCGACGTGGTTCTTGAACAGCCCCACGGTGAGCGTTTTATCGAACTCGCCCTCGAACGCACTGACGCACGCGTGCGAGCCGGCAAAAGCATTAGCCCTGGATTTCTCTTTGCCGCACTCTTGTGGCAGCAGGTGAGTGAACGCTGGGATGAATTCCGTGAAGGTGGGTTGGCACGGGTGCCCGCCTTGATTGAAGCGATCGATTCGGTTCTGGAAGAACAAACTGACAAACTCGCCATTCAGCGTCGGTTCGTGGCCGACATGCGCGAAATCTGGCTTATGCAGCCACGCTTCGAACGCCGTCAGCCGAAGATGGTCTGGAGGATGCTAGAACAGCCGCGCTTTCGCGCCGCCGTTGACTTTCTACAACTGCGCGCTGCCGCGGGAACATTCGACAGCGTGTTGGCGCAATGGTGGTTGGATCTGGCTGATGCGTCAGATCACGAACGCGCCCGCATGCTCGACGAAGTGGCCAGAGATCCTGCTCAGCGTGGCGCCAGCTCGGGCAAGCGTCGCCGTCGGCGCCGTAAGCCCACGCGGCGGCCAGACAGCAATCCCGGCGCCATCGTAGCGGCTGCAACGCCCCGTGAAGCATGAGTACCGAAAACACGCAGCGGAGCATTCAGTCCATTGAAACAGGCGCAGCCTTATTGGCTGCGTTGGTGGAATCCGGTGAGCCGATGACGTTGCGCGACCTCGCGCGCGCCGCCGGGATGACTTCCGCCAAGGCTCATCCTTACTTGGTGAGCTTTATTCGTGTTGGCTTAGTTGTACAAGACGAAGCGACCTCCCGCTATGAGCTCGGCCCGTTCGCCCTGCAAATGGGACTTGTCACCCTCCGACGCATGGCGCCGGTTCGCATCGCACTGCCCGAATTGTCGCGACTAGCCAGCGAATTGGGACACACCACTGCCCTTGCCGTGCTAGGGTCGCACGGCCCTACCATTATCCACATCATCGAAGCCAGCTACCCCGTGCACGTAAATTTGCGGCCCGGTACGGTGATGTCGATGCTGCACACGGCAACCGGGCAGGTCTTTGCCGCGTTTTTACCGCCCAAAGTGGCACAGCACTACATTGACCGCGAAGCGGGCGACGCTGCCGTGGTCACCCACTTTCTTGCTCCGCAGCCTGACGAGTCAACACGCGACGCGTTGTTGGCCCAGGTTCGTGCAGACGGCCTTGCGCGCGCGCTCGGGAATCCCCTGCCCGGTATCGATGCGCTTTCGGTACCCGTGTTCGACCACACGGGTAATGTCGTACAGGCGATTACCGTTCTGGGCCCATCGGGTTTTTTTGATTCAGAAGCTAACGGTGCCATTGCCCGCGCCTTGCGCGCCTGTGCTGAACGCGTCTCGCACCGGCTCGGCTACAAACAGCGCCGCTGCCAGTAATACCTCGGACGCCGCGCCGCCCCTCCCTCGTCCCCACCGCAATTGACAACAACCTTTTGTCCGACTCTGCAGGCTGCAGCAAGTCGACAACCGGAAGGAGTGACATTTCACCCCGAAAGTGCATCACTCTCGGTGCCGTTGTAGGAAGCAATCGTGGAGGAGTGGCCCTTACTCGGCATGCCGCTGCACATGCTGGAATTCACACGACAGCATAGAGCTTTGCCGACACCGGCGTTTCAGGTGCTTCGCTTGTGACGTTTGACGGGGCGTCACTTCCGCCTCAGCGTGCCACTGTTCTCGTCAGGCGTTTTCTAAGCTACGTTTCCCTCATTCGCCTCTATCACTGCGCCTCCGTAAGCCTGCCCCCAGCTGCGGCGGCGCCAAGGCACCTGAGTATCCTGCTGCTGTTTATTTCACCTCGGCGTTCTTGCATACTGGAGGTTTGAACATGGTGCGACTGCGCGTTTGTTATTAACAAACGTATTGCACAAAGACGAACGCGCAGGTATAGTTTTTGTCATCCATCTAGAACTGGCCGTGTTCCGTGCGGCCCTTGAGGAGCCATCTATGTCCAAGCAATTCGCTTCGCACGCCGATCTCGAAGATAAAACCATTACATTCGAGAAGCTCTCTGACAACGCTTACGCTTTCACGGCAGAAGGCGACCCCAACACCGGAGTCATTATTGGTGACGATGCCGTTATGGTGATTGACACCCAAGCCACACCGGCAATGGCGCAGGACGTCATTAACCATATTCGCGAAGTTACGGACAAGCCCATCAAATATGTTCTGCTGTCGCACTACCACGCCGTGCGCGTGCTGGGCGCCTCGGCATACAACCCGCAGCAGATCATTGCCAGTCGCGAAACCTACGACCTGATCGTAGAACGCGGCGAGCAAGACAAGGCCAGTGAGATCGGTCGCTTCCCGCGCCTGTTCCGTAACGTCGAAACGGTGCCCCCTGGCTTGACTTGGCCCACGATCACATTCGAACAGTCCATGACGATCGACCTGGGCAATCTCGAAGTCCATATTATTTACATGGGGCGCGGCCACACGAAGGGCGATACAATCGCCTGGCTACCCGAACAAAAAATCCTCTTTTCCGGCGATCTGGTTGAATTCCAGACGACCCCGTATGCGGGGGATGCCTATTTCCGCGATTGGCCCCAAACCCTAGACCGGCTTGCCAGCATGAAAGCAGAAAAGCTCGTTCCTGGCCGGGGCCCCGCCCTGCAGAACGCCCAGCAAGTACATGCTGCCATCGCAGGCACCCGTGCGTTCCTGAACGAACTTTACGACCTGGTGAACCAAGGCGTAGCTGCAGGTAAAGACCTGAAAACCATCTACAAAGACACCTACGACGCGCTGCATCCTCGTTACGGATCCTGGTTTATTTTCGATCACTGCATGCCGTTTGATGTGAGTCGCGCCTACGACGAAGCCACCGGGATTACCCATCCGCGCATCTGGACAGCCGAGCGCGATATTGAAATGTGGAAGGCCCTGGAAGGATAAGTTCAGGAGGTCCCCATGCACGACATCGACTACCAGCAAGTCGAATTCGAGTACCGGCGCCCGCCTGAACTGGACGCCGGACGCCCCGCGCACCGGCCAGTTGTGGTAGTTGGTGCCGGGCCGGTCGGCTTAAGCATGGCCATCGACCTCCAACGCCAGGGGCTGCCGGTGCTGCTGCTCGACGACGACTATCGTTTGTCTACCGGGTCACGGGCCATTTGTTTCGCCAAACGTACGCTCGATATTTGGGATCGGCTGGGTGTCGGGCAACGCATGATGGACAAAGGGGTGTCCTGGAATGTCGGGCGAGTATTCTTCCGGGACGAAGAAATATGGCAGTTCGATCTGCTGCCTGAACCAGGGCACCGACGCCCCGCGTTCATTAACTTGCAACAATATTATGTCGAGGGCTATTTACAGGAGCACGCCGCCCAGCAATCCGACATTGAGTTGCGGTGGCGCAATAAAGTCGTTGCGGTCGAGCAAGATGAATCCCGGGTTACTCTTACCGTTGAAACTCCCGACGGTACTTATCAGCTGACCACCGACTACCTCATAGCATGCGACGGCGCGCGCTCGCCGATTCGTCACATGCTGGGTCAGGAGTCGCGCGGCGTTACCTTCCGCGACCGTTTCTTGATCGCCGACATCAAAATGAAGGCTGATTTTCCGTCGGAGCGCTGGTTTTGGTTTGACCCACCATTTCATCCTAATCAATCCGTACTGCTGCACCGCCAACCCGACAATGTCTGGCGCGTCGATTTCCAGCTGGGGTGGGATGCCGATCCGGTCGAGGAAGTCAAGCCAGAGCGCGTTCTCCCCCGCTTGCGCGCAGTATTTGGAGACGAGGCCGAATTCACTCTGGAGTGGGTAAGTATCTACACGTTTTCATGCCAGCGGATGGAGAAGTTTCGCCACGGCCGCATCTTCTTTGCCGGCGACGCCGCCCACCGCGTCTCACCGTTTGGCGCTCGTGGCGCCAATAGCGGTGTGCAAGATATAGAAAACCTCGCCTGGAAGCTAGCCCTGGTGATGCGCGGTCATGCACCTGAGCCTTTGCTGGACACTTACGGCGAAGAAAGGGAGTACGCCGCCGATGAAAACCTTTTGAACTCAACCCGTTCAACAGACTTCATTACCCCGAAAAGCGAGATTAGCAAGCTGTTCCGCAACACGGTACTCAAACTGGCCAAGAAGCACCCGTTTGCACGTTCATTGGTAAACAGCGGAAGGCTATCGGTACCGGCAACCCTGCATCACTCATCGCTGAACACCGCCGACATGGATGATTTTACGGGAGCCATGGTGCCAGGTGCAGTGGCTTTGGATGCGCCGGTGGCCCTACTGAGCAACTTTGATGGCACTGAGGACCAGGAACCCGACTCACGTCAGCAGGATGCCTGGTTTCTTGGGTATCTGGGCGACGCCTTCACGCTCGTGCTGTTCGATCCCCAAGGCGATCTCCCGCTACACAAGCTACACAGCCCCGAAGGCGTCCAGCTACGCGTTGTCATCGTGCACTCGCCGGAACAAGCCGCAGCGCTGAATAACGCGACCGGCCATGGCGGCGTCATGGATACGCGGGCAACCCCTGCCACTGGCGTAACGGCACGCGACGCTGCTCATGGGATGTCCGTCACCCACCTGGTAGACACGGCGCACCTGCTACAGAAACGGTACGATGCCGAGCCAGGCACCGCCTACTTGATACGCCCCGACCAGCACGTGACCGCCCGGTGGCGTCAATACGATCCGGCCCGTATCCATGATGCACTATCGCGCGCCATTGGCGCACCGATCAGCGCTTAGGAGGAGACATGACAGCGCTCATCACTCAAGCGAACCTGTCTGCACCGGACGATTATTACGAAGCACTGATTAACGCGCACCGCGACCTCTCGCCCGAGCAAAGCCACGAACTCAACGTTGCGCTGATCTTGCTGCTGTCCAATCACGTGGGCGATCTCCAGGTGCTGCAAGAGGCTCTCAATCACGCTCGCGAGCTGGTCATCGATAACACTTCAGCCCCAAAGTCAGGTTAACGCTACCCGATGCCCGGGCTCGAGTATCGGTTCACGATTCAGCCCGGGCAGTATCGCTCGTTTGCCTTGCACCATGCGATGCTGGAACGCGGCCAGGCATCAACGAAATCGGTTTCTCCTGCAACCTTCTCTGCATAGTTATTTGCGGCTTATCACTTTTGTCCGAACAAATTAACGATTTGATCGCGTAACCATAAGTTCGCGGCATCCCGGTGATATCTGCGAGGCCAAGATAAGTTTGTTTGCAACTGTGGCATTTTTACTGGGGGGACAAACGTAGCAAGCTTGAAGCGCGGTGCAACCTCGCGAGCGAGGAATTCGGGAACGATCGCAATCAGGTCGGTCTCGGCCACAATATAAGGCAGCGGCGCAAAGTGGGGCACTGTGTATTGTTGGGTAAGGTCTACGCCTGCTCGCTCTAGTACCTGGTTTATGCGGGCGTATTGTGGCGCTTGCAGCACAATCGCGTGTCGGGCCGCCGTGAACGACTTGCGCTCAACTAAACTACTTAACAATGGGTGGTCGGCGCGACAAAGCGCACAATAGTCTTGCCGGAACAACATGCGTTGAAAGATACCGGCGCCCAGTCCTTCAAACGCGCCCACCGCCATATCAACACGTCCGGCTTCCATTTCTCGGACCAAATCGCTGCCACTTAACCGAACGGAATCAAGCAGCACGCCCGGCGCGAGATCGGCACAGTGTTTAATGAGACGCGGCATGAAGTGGATCTCGCCGACGTCGGATAACGCAACCGTGAATCGACGGTTGCTAGTTTCAGGCTGAAAGGCGTCCCGATACTCTAGAACATCGGATACCAGGGAAAGTGCTTCGCCCAACGGCCCGGCCAAGCGTTCCGCGGTAGGGGTGGGCTGCATGCCTTGTGCTGTACGTACGAATAACTCGTCGTTCAGGGCTACGCGCAGGCGGCGCAAGGCATTGCTTACCGCAGGTTGCGACAGATTAAGCCGGCGAGCCACCGCAGAAATACTGCGTTCCTCAAGCAAATACTGCAAAATAACCAGCAGGTTCAAGTCTAGCCTACGCAACTTCGACATACGCCACCCTTTATTCACCAAATTTATAGTCTACATTTTTCCATTCACCTAGTAATAGGGCACGTAATTCGCGAGAATGTCGGATTCCCTAGTGATTCCCTAGTCGTAGCCGCCACGTCATCACCGCACGGGGCGCTATTAACACCTGGAGGTTGCAAAATGACGCTCGAATACCTGTCCGGATTCGGCAACTCACATGCTACCGAGGCTCTTCCCGGAGCGCTGCCCGAAGGACGTAACTCTCCCCAACGCTGTCCTTATGGTCTTTATGCGGAACAGCTGTCTGGTACTGCGTTTACTGCCCCGCGCCACATGAACCGCCGTTCGTGGTTGTATCGTATTCGGCCCGGCGTCGTGCACCTGCCCTTTCAGCCGTACGAACATACCACTCGCTGGGTGAGTCACTTCGGTAATCACCCCGTAACCCCCAACCAATTACGCTGGAGCCCTCCGGAGATCCCCAGCACGCCAACGGACTTCATTGATGGCATCACAACCTGGGCAGGCAATGGCGGCCCAGAAGCATTAACAGGTGTGGGGATTCACCTCTACACAGCCAACCAGTCGATGCAAAACCGCTTCTTCTACAACGCGGATGCAGAGATGTTGGTCGTCCCCCAGCTGGGTCGCTTGCGCTTCGAAACCGAGCTGGGCATTCTCGAGGTTCAGCCCCTGGAAATTGCCGTCATTCCACGCGGTGTCCGCTTTCGCGTCATGCTGCCCGACGGCCAGGCCCGTGGGTATTTGCTCGAAAACTATGGCATTCCGGTACGTTTGCCTGAGCTCGGGCCCATCGGCTCGAACGGGTTGGCCAATCCCCGAGACTTCCAGGCGCCAACTGCCTGGTATGAGGACGTCGAAGGCGATTTCACGCTCATCGCCAAATTTACCGGCGGCCTCTGGCAGTGCCCCATTGATCACTCGCCGCTGGATGTTGTTGCTTGGCACGGCACGCACTATCCGTACAAGTACGACCTGCGCAATTTCAACGTCATCGGCTCGATCAGCTTTGATCACCCTGACCCTTCCATCTTCACCGTCTTGACGTCACCTAGCGACACGCCGGGAGTCGCCAACTTGGACTTCGCCGTGTTCGCCCCGCGTATTCTGGTCATGGAGAACA
>CAZMVM010000113.1:9633-10484 GCA_964569785.1 uncultured Pigmentiphaga sp.
CGCCCTGGTTCCACCGCAACGTGGCCAGCGAATTCATGGGGCTGATCGAGGGTCAGTACGATGCGAAAGCAGAAGGCTTCGCCCCCGGTGGCTGCAGCTTGCATAACTGCATGAGCGGCCATGGACCCGATGCAGACACGTTTGAAGCCGCCAGTAATGCCGATACCAGCCAGCCGCAAATCCTGCGCGACACGATGGCATTCATGTTCGAAACTCGCGCGGTTATTCGCCCCACTCAACAGGCGCTGGAGTCAGATTTGCTCCAAAGCGAGTACTATCAGTGTTGGCAAGGATTGAAAAAACACTTCAATCCAAATCAACCGTAATAGCAGAGTCAACACAATGTCGAACCTGAACGAAACGCATGATCCCAAGCTGCAAAGCTGGGTGGAAGCGGCCAATCAAGCTGGCTGCGAGTTTCCGATCCAGAACCTGCCCTTTGGCATTTTTCGTCGGCGTGGTGCTGCAGAAAGCTTCCGTCCAGGCGTAGCCATTGGCGACCAGATCCTGGATCTTCGTCGGCTGAATGAGCTCGATCTGTTCGATGGCGCTGCCAAGCGCGCACTCAGTGCGTGCACTGGCAATACGCTGAACGACCTGATGGCAACGGGCAATGAAACCTGGTCCGCACTGCGGCTTGCGCTGTCGCGTGCACTGCGCGCAGGCTCAGAGCACGAAAGCAAACTGCGTCCGCTGCTCGTCCCGCAAGATCAGGCCGAATACTCGTTGCCGGCGCGCATCGGCGATTACACCGACTTCTACGCCTCGGTGTACCACGCCACGAGCGTTGGACGCTTGTTCCGCCCCGACAATCCGCTGATGCCCAACTACAAGTGGGTGCCCATCGGCTA
>CAZMVM010000114.1:0-2942 GCA_964569785.1 uncultured Pigmentiphaga sp.
TACCGAAGACGTCCCCGATGCAAAGCTGATCCGGCTCTGCTTCGCTAAAGATTACGAGATGCTTGATACAGCCTTGGAACGGCTGCGCGAGATCTGAGCCGCTCTTGTTACCTATGCGGTCAACCGCCCGTTTCTGTAGAGGAGAGCACTACAGTAACAACACCGACGACGGGCTGTGGCGGATGAGTGTTGAATCCGGGCGACGTGTTCGTCACCCTGTTAGCGCTCGTTGTGCACAAAACACCGGGAGACTACGAGGGTGGGGTTGTTTCCCGATGGGTATGACTCTCGCGACGATTCTGCACCTGCGCGACGTGCAGGCGCATGCGCAACAGGCGTTCGCGTTCTCCAAGAACGACAAAAATTATGAAGAGCCCGAGAGTCAGTATTGGTCGATTTGTAGTTTACCGGTAGTGACTGCACACTGGGCGGTGGCATCGGGTGTGTGGACGCCCATTTTGCCCTGTCTTATCGTCGTTGGCGCAGAAAAAACGCTCTAACGACAACAATGCTTTTAATTCTTTATATCTTTCTTTATAAAAACAACAACAATTAAATAAGCCCCTGTGGATAAGTGGAAATCCTGTAAATTATTTTATAAATCAAAAACTTATAATGTCGTTACGGTCGGGACTGAACACAGGATAACAAGGGGACAGATGTGCGCAACTTTTGCGTCGCACTCAAACCCGCGACTTATTCATAGTCGCTGCACAACGTATCCCATGGCTCATCCCATGGGTTATCCACAAGTTGCGGCGATTCGAAAGCAAGTCCCTGAAAGACGAGACCTGATTTGTCGTAGACACCCGTGATCCCCAGCAGAGTCCGTTCAGGTGCAGGGCGCCCCAATGGACCCGTTGTGGCCGTGCAGCGGTTACTCTGATGGCATTCGGGCCGTGAACCCCCGTGCATCCGCAACGAGCAGCCCGAACTGGAGTCCTTGCGGGTCGGGTAAGTGCTCCGCAGCCCGCTGCTTTTCGCGCCTGGCGCACCAGCGCAGCCAGCCATTGAAGGCTCCGCGCTGCAATGGCTTAACACACAGACTTATCCACACTGTCTTTTTGATTCCTCCTGGCCTTACAAAATCGGCTTCACGGAGTCGTGTTGTGAAATTGGGTTGCAGTTCACACTGGGGGAGACTCTTCCACGCGGCGCTTTCGCGCCAATGAACCGCTTGCAGCAAGCAGTAGCGGTGTACACAAGAACGAACTGGGCCTGGTGCTGTATCGCGCCTGCATCAGCCAGCTCGTCTGGGCCCCACGCGGCCATAGTGCAGCTAATACTCACAGACTGCAGTGCAGCGACGTTTCGCGCCTATTCCCGATGCTAATGCCAACTCGAGGGAATACCAGCTGGCAAAGTGCAAGCGACGTGAAGCGTGCCAGAAGCCCCGTAACACTACGCGTATAGGCACGCCTGGAAACGGGTCAACCCTTCAAGCTGCAAATGCTGGATGTTTGAACCACATGGCTGGAACAAGTACGCAGTGAGTGCCGCTCTGGCGAGTCGGGTTATCCACTAGAAAACCGTAGGCGATAGGCAGCGTGCAGTCATCCAACACTTCTTCGAAGAGACGCTGCCCAGTGGAGAGGGGCACCCAGCGATGTTCTTCGATTGTTGATGATCGCCAGCATTCGCAGCGGCATCGCTAACCCCGGTTGACTGGTTGCGCAGCAGCGACGCCGGCCGGCCGCTTAGATAACCGAAAGTGAGACGAAGTCCTTTGTATATCTATTAACTTCTATTTCTAAACAACAACAAGTACATAAGGCCCTGTGGATAACTTGGACAACCAGGTTAACGCCAACTAAGTCAAACACTTACGGAGGAAAGTTAAAGAGGATAACTACGAACGCTCCCTGGGGACTTAATTGGATAAGAATTGACGCGGCTTTACGCCGGCTAGTTATCCAGTTGCCGTGCACAAGATGTTCACAGCTCCCGCTCTCTAGGGCTATTCACAGGGCTGTGGATAACTTTGTGAGCAAGTTAACAGGAGGTGTGGATGAGTTTTTCGAAGTGATAACCGTCCAGCCGAGCGAAGGCCTTTGAGTTTCACGTGGGAAGCGGCAGCGCATGGAACGGGAGGACGAGCTTGACCTGACCTTCCGCGCCGGCAGTGCGAGCTCGCTGGCGGGGGAGGAACACTAGAGAGCTCGTGATTTCTTGTTGCGCAGTGATGAGGACGTGGCATGTCCCTGGGGTACTGTCCGACCCTGAAGGGGATGTGAGGTTGGGCGGTGGTGTGAGCGTAAACAGCGCATCAGACGTGCGCGTTGCCAGACGTTAAAACCGTGTGTTGCGCGTGACTGACCAGAGCGCGGAGAAAGCTGCTAGTAGGATGACTCCGAGCGCAAAGCAGACCAGCCAGCCGGCCGGCGGTAGCTGAAGCATAAAATCAGCGCCGTAACTTCGCGCCAGGTCGCTCACCGCGGTATTCAAATAGGTCAAGATGAAAGTGGCCAGGAGAATCGCGATAACACTGGCGAGGCCGCCGATGATGGCGCCAAGGTAAAGAAAGGGACGACGCACAAAGGGCTCTGTCGCTCCCAACAGGCGGGCCACTGTAATTTCCTCGCGTTGCGTCAACGCTTGCATCCGGACGGTGTTGAATACGGTGGCAAGCACGACCAGAGCGACACCAACCGCCAGTAAAATCAAACCAATGCGGCCAAAGCGCATCAAGGCCTGTAGTCGCTGAATCCATTCGCTATCGAGCTGGACGTGCTCGACATGCGGCCAGTTGCGCCAGTCAGCAACGAGCTTGTCGACCCGACTCGCGAAATCCGACCCGCTTAGCTCGACCATGATCGCGTCCGACAAGGGGTTTTGCGGCAAAACGTCAAAAGCATCTGCCCAGGCCGGATGTGTGCGCAAGCGATTCAAAGCCTCATCCTTGCGCACCAAGGCCACCTTTCCAAATGGCGCGTACCCGGGCA
>CAZMVM010000114.1:2952-10342 GCA_964569785.1 uncultured Pigmentiphaga sp.
CGTCTGAAGCATTGTCCTTGCGGAGTCGTTGCACAATATCGTTGGCGGCCTCGACGGGGGCATCGGTGCTTAGAAAGATCGTAACCTGTGGGCCAGTGGCCAAGCTGGCGGTGACGGGTTGAATCGAGAATAGGGTCGCAGCGCCCAACAGCGGTATCGTCAGCGCCAAAGCCACCACCAAAATATTCGTGAGTGTCGAAAAGGGGTGGGAAATCAACCGCCGCAGGGTGATTCCCAGCGCGTAGCGGTGTTGCCTAAGCCAGGACCTCATTCAGTGCTCCGCAGCGCGTTCCTGGGTGCAGCCATGTAGCTGGTGACTTTGCCATTGACCACATGGAGCACCCGGTTGGTGTGTTCGGCAATGAGCGATTCGTCGTGCGTGGCGATGAGCATAGTGACGCCCACGCGATTGAAGTCGCGGAATACGTCGATAATGCGGGTGGCGCTGGCATGATCAAGGTTAGCCGTGGGTTCATCCGCAATCAGAATCGCGGGGCGATTGACAATAGCACGGGCGATTGCCAGGCGTTGCTGATCTCCACCAGACAACTCAACAGGACGCCGCCCTTCTTTGCCAGCCAAACCCACCTTCTCGATAGCAGCACGCGCCCTAGCGGTCGCGGTGGAGCGGTCGACGCCGGTAACAATCAGTGGCATGAGCACGTTCTCGAAAGCGTTCCGGTCATTCAGTAAGTGGGTGTCTTGCAGGATGACGCCCACAGCACGGCGCAGGTAAGGACGGGCACGCGCGGGCATCTTGCCCAGATCATGACCATTCACCTTAACCCGTCCGCGCGTGGCAGGAATTAAACCCGCCACCAGTTTAAGCAGGGTCGATTTGCCAGCTCCTGAAGGACCGGACACAAAAACAAACTCTCCAGCCGCGATCTTGAAGTTGGCGTCGGTTAGCGCATTGATGCCGCGGCCGTAGGATTTGAACACGTGGGTGAATTCGATCATGGCCGTGAGATAGTACCGCAAGCCTTACGAGTTGTTGGGCACAAAGTAGGATCCAGACGGACGATTCGTTAGTGAACGTTACAAGTCGTTAAGTTCTATTGGATAGTGTGCCAGTACCCAGCTCATTCGAAAAGATTTTTTGCATGAATTCGTACGTTAAGGACGTTTACGAGTACTATGGTGGTGGTCACGCGCCGACGGGAGGTGTAGCAAGCGTGTGGCACAGCAGCGAACCGATCGGTAGAAAAACTCGCCCAATCATGCTGGGTACCGTTAGATGCAAGTACGGTACATTACCGGCCCCTACCATGAAGTTCGCAGTGCGATGTCGCTTCCCCACGTCTTTGCAAGATTAGGCGGTCGGCGCAGCTCGACTGTGTCGGCAAGCGTGTCTAACAGAACAGCACATGCTGATCTACGAGGGTGAAACATTCGAGCCAAGAGGAGATATCATGCAGTTGCAAGAGGCGGTTTCTGGTGTACGTTGGAAGGCCTTGGGTTTGGGCATAGCCGCATTCGCGTTTGCTGTTGCTGCTCAGGCCGGCCCCACATTTGATGCGGTCAAAGAGCGGGGCTACGTTCAATGTGGTTTTAATACTGCGCTGGCAGGCTTTTCCGCGCCGGACAGCAAGGGAGAGTGGCAGGGTCTCGATGTCGACCTTTGCCGCGGTATCGCCGCAGCCATGTTTGGCGATGCGTCAAAATTCAAGGCGACCCCCCTGAATACGCAGCAACGGTTCACCGCACTGCAGTCGGGTGAGGTCGACGTGCTCACTCGCAATACCACGGTCACCCTGACGCGGGACACCACGTTAGGTTTGATGGGTGTTGGGGTCAATTTCTACGACGGCCAAGGTTTGATGGTGCGTAAAGACCTGGGCATTGAAAGCGCGAAGGAACTCGACGGCGCGACGGTGTGTGTACAACCGGGTACAACCACTGAACTCAATCTGGCCGACTGGTTTCGTGCCAACAACCTGTCATTCAAGCCCGTGGTCATAGAAAAGTACGAAGAAGTTGTACGCGCTTTCGCCACAGGGCGCTGCGATGCCTTCACAACCGATAAATCTCAGCTTGCGTCGACCCGCATGAGCCAGCTGGACAATCCAGATGACTACATCATCCTGCCCGAAACGCTGTCCAAGGAACCTTTGGGCCCGATGGTGCGTCAGGGCGACGACCAATGGCACAACCTGGTGCGGTGGGTCTTGCACGTCATGATAGAAGCCGAAGAGTATGGCATTACGTCTGAAAACGTAGACGAGATGCTCAACAGCTCTAATCCGGCAGTGCAACGTATCCTGGGGGTGACGCCGGGTATGGGCAAGAATCTGGGCGTCGACGACAAGTGGGCCTACAACATCATCAAACAGGTAGGCAATTATGGTGAGAGTTTCGAACGAAACATCGGTCAGAACAGTCCAATGAAGCTTGATCGCGGCTTGAACGCGCTGTGGCTTGACGGAGGTCTGATGTACGGCTG
This sequence comes from uncultured Pigmentiphaga sp., assembly GCA_964569785.1. Classification (GTDB taxonomy): domain Bacteria; phylum Pseudomonadota; class Gammaproteobacteria; order Burkholderiales; family Burkholderiaceae_B; genus Verticiella. Next base: position 5,396 of record CAZMVM010000114.1, read on the forward strand.
GCCCGTTCGTTAACGATGACGTAGTCTCGGGGTGATAACCTTCGCCCTGGGACATAATTCTGTATTCGAGAATGCTAGTCCTTTGACGGATCAACTACCGGCCTCGGCCGTGAGAGTCCGCGAGGATTAGTTGCCAGATAGACAGGAAGTAGCTTGCGTTTGAGCAGGAAGAATGTAGCTGAACAGCGGTTGACACAACAAAATCAGGAGCCTCGCTTCAGTTGGAATAACCCGGCCGTTCGATCGGTGGTATATCAGGTAATCGCCATGGCGCTGATAGGCTGGGCGGCGTGGTTTTTGGTTTCAAATACGCTACATAACCTGGCTACCCGGAACATCACGACGGGATTCGATTTTCTTCATCGCGAGGCGGGCTTCGCGATCGGCGAAAGCGTCATCGCATACTCGCCCGCCGACACGTACGGGCGAGCCATCACCGTTGGTATCGTCAACACATTGCGGGTGGCTGCGGTCGGTATCGTGCTGTCCACGCTGCTAGGAACGCTGATCGGAATCGCACGTTTGTCGCGCAACTGGCTCACGCGTAGCCTCGCAAGCGGTTACGTTGAACTGTTACGTAACACCCCGCTGTTGCTGCAGCTCTTCTTCTGGTATGCCCTGATTACCGAGAATACCTCGGGACCTCGACAAGCATTGAACCCCTTGCCAGGAGTTTTTATTTCGAACCGCGGGGTAAAAATCCCCGGCCTGGCCGATCATATAGGTTTCGATTACCTCATTGTCGGGTTCTTGCTTGCGCTAGTTATTGTCCTGATCATTGCGCACCTGGGGCGTCGGCACCACATGCGAACCGGCCAACGATGGCGCACCGGCTACCTATCGGTGGCGCTGCTCATTGGCTTACCGATCGCTGGCTGGTGGTTGGGCGGAGCGCCCACCGAGCTTGATATCCCAGTGCTCAAGGGGTTTAACTTCGTCGGCGGAATAACCCTCACCCCGGAGTTTACGGCGCTCCTGTGTGGGTTGGTCTTTTACTCCTCAGCGTTCGTGGCCGAAATCGTGCGGTCGGGTATTCAGGCAGTAGAGAAGGGCCAATGGGAGGCTGCGCAGGCCATTGGATTGAGTCGTGGTCTGGTCATGCGCTTAGTGGTGTTACCGCAGGCGCTTCGAGTGATTGTGCCGCCAATGACAAGTCAGTATCTCAACCTGGTCAAGAACAGCTCTTTGGCAGTGGCTATTGGATACCCCGATATCGTGTCGGTCGTTAACACCACCTTGAATCAAACGGGTCAGGCCATTGAAGGCATTGCGATGATCATGGCCGCCTATTTGACGGTCAGCTTGTCGATCTCGCTGTTCATGAACTGGTATAACCGGCACATAGCCCTAGTCGAGCGATGATGAGCCAAAGCTTTCTTTCCGTCACGCCCGAGTCCCAGACGGGGCGGCCAGTGCGCGTATGGCAGTGGATGCGCAATAACTTGTTTGCTACGCCACTGAACGTTCTTTTGACTGCACTGTGCGTGTGGTTTCTGTTGATGTTGGTTCCCGCTGTGCTCGAGTGGGCATGGTTGTCGGCTAATTTTGATGCAACTTCCGCGCAGGAGTGTCGGGCGACCGCTGGCGCATGCTGGGCTTTCATTATTGAAAAGCATCGCCTTATCTTGTTCGGTTTGTATCCCTATCAGGAACAGTGGCGCCCTTTGCTGGTCGTCTTTATTCTGACCGGCACGCTTATTTACAGTGCAATACCACGTTGTTGGAATCGCTGGCTCCTTGTGGTTTGGCCGTTGGCACTGACGGTCGTTGCGATTCTCATGTGGGGTGGCGTTTTTGGGCTACCATTCGTCGAAAACTCGCGCTGGGGTGGTTTACCACTCACGCTCATCCTGGCCACGTTTGGCATTGCGTTTGCATTTCCTTTGGGCGTTGCACTTGCTTTGGGTCGCCGCTCGCACATGCCCGCGATCAAGGCCGTTTGCGTGGTCTATATCGAGCTGATTCGGGGAGTTCCACTGATCAGCCTGCTGTTTATGTCATCGGTGATGTTGCCCCTGTTTTTCCCGGAAGGGTTTAGCATCGATAAGTTATTGCGGGCCCAGATCGCTTTGATCCTGTTTGCCGCCGCATATATTGCTGAAACGGTACGGGGCGGATTGCAAGCGATCCCAAAGGGGCAAATCGAGGGTGGGCTGTCGCTGGGACTCAGCTACTGGAAGCTCATGGGCCTCATCGTATTGCCCCAGGCACTGCGCATCGTTATCCCTCCACTTGTCGGCATATTCATATCGCTGTTCAAAGATACGTCACTGGTCGTTATTATCGGCATCTTCGATCTGACGCAATCAGCAAAAGCCGCCCTGGCAGACGCCGCCTGGCGGGGCTTCAGCGTAGAGGCGTACATTTTCATAGCGGCCATTTACTTTGTTTATTGCTACTCGATGTCGCGCTATAGCCAGTTGCTAGAACGGCACCTGCATACGGGGCATCGAGATGGAACAACAATTTAGGGCTGCATATCAGCAGCAGGAGGAAGCTTCGCATGGCCGATGCCATTATTCAGATGGAGAATGTGAGCAAATGGTTTGGCCAATTTCAAGTGTTGCGCGATATCAATCTCGACGTGGCAGCTGGTGAGCGCATTGTCATTTGCGGCCCATCAGGATCCGGTAAGTCCACCTTGATACGCTGCATCAATCGCCTGGAGGAACATCAGCAAGGGCGCATTATCGTCAATGGCACGGAACTGACTAGCAACTTGAAGCATATTGAGCTGATACGCCGTGACGTGGGCATGGTTTTTCAGCACTTCAACCTTTTCCCGCACCTGACCGTTCTAGAGAACCTGACACTGGGGCCCATTTGGGTATTGAAGAAACCGCGCGCGCAGGCCGAAGCCGAGGCCATGAAGTATCTCGAGCGCGTGCGTATCCCCGAGCAGCGCGATAAGTTTCCCGGACAGCTATCGGGAGGGCAGCAGCAGCGCGTCGCGATAGCACGGGCGCTGTGTATGAATCCCAAGATCATGTTGTTTGATGAGCCTACCTCGGCGCTGGATCCAGAGATGGTAAAAGAGGTGCTGGATGTCATGGTTGAGCTGGCCGAAGAAAGCGGAATGACGATGCTGTGTGTAACGCATGAAATGGGATTTGCGCGCCAAGTTGCCGATCGCATTCTGTTTATGGATCAGGGCGAGATTCTCGAAGAAAACACTCCGTCCGAGTTCTTTGCCAACCCGCGCAACGAGCGCACGCGTCACTTCTTGAGCCAGATCTTGCACTGACAAGAGTTCGCCTCCACACCCGATCTCCTACCAGTCCATTTTCTTGAGTTGCTCAGCAGTAAAGGTGTCAGTTGCCCGGGCCAGCAAGCGACCTCGATCATTGAATAGAACGGTGTAGCGGGCGCTATCGAACATAGGCATCCAGGTTACGTTCTCGTCCACCGGCTCAACAAAAGGCAGCCAACGAGGATACTTGTGCTTGAGCGAAAGCAAATCTGGAAGACCCCACTCGTTCATCGCGTATACGGTGCGGGGGGCTTTGCCTTCGTCTTCAACGTCGTAGTAGCGGCCTGAGATGCGTTCAAGCCGATAAAGGGACGGTAGCTCTGGCAGAACTGCGGGCAGGCGCCAGCGCATGACACGAGCCTCCAGTTGCCAGGCATCCCCATGCAAGGTGTAGCGTTCCAGGCGTTGAATGACATCTTGGTTGTCGAATACGCCCACGCGCACGATGAATTGGTGTGGCGCTTCTTGCATGATCTCCAACACTGCTACGGGCCGATCGCTATAGAGCTGCAAGTAACGGTAGAGGGAGAATGCCAGCAGACATACCAGCGCGGCCAGCCCAAGCAGCAGCGCTCCCAGCAGACGCCGGATGGGATGGCGTGGTTTCGGTTGCCAGGGTGCGACCTCCACGTCGGCCTGCACGAACAACAATACCAAGCCCGGAACCGCGACGATGAAGGCAGCAAGAATAATCCACAAAAAGGGTGTAATGGAACTTGTCATGGAGGCATGCCTCGTTCACGAACACGTTTTGCCCGTGCGTTCGTCCGACCGATATGCCGCGTCCGTTCGATGCCTGAGGATTCTAAGCAGCGTGAGAAAAGGCTTAGAGCGTACGGCGTACCTCCTTTGATGGTACGAGAATGAGACACCGGCAAGAACGGGACGCACGGCGTACAAGCCCCAAGTGCGCTCTGTTCATGACCCTCCAGAAAGAGGACTGCCGTAGGCGATCCTACCCGAGCAAATTAATGGAATGAAGGGGGTGCCGGCTATCCATCAGAAGGTGAGGGGGCTTTCGTATCTAAGGAATTTGGTTTTGGGGCAGGCAGAAAGCAAAAGGGCCTGAGTGGTAGGTTGAACTCAGGCCCTTGCGGGTTGCATTAGCAACGAATCAACGATCAGCAATCGGGTTTAGAACGAGTGCTTGGCAGGTTGGGGCTTGCGCTGCAGCCGCGTGTGCACTCTTGATGCAATCTACTATGCGTGGCGGTGCACACGCTTGCGCTTAGAGGGCATCCTTGATCATGTATTCGATCGCTAAGCGCAATTCATCGTCGGAAGCATTGACGGCTGTGCCGCGAGGGGGCATGGCGCCTTTACCGGTGATAGCGACCTGCAACATCGCGTCCATACCGGTTGCGATATAGGGAGCCCAATCATTCTTGTCGCCAATCTTGGGTGCGTTGGCGACTCCCGTGCCGTGGCAAGCGAAGCAGGACGTTTCGTAGATTTTCTTGCCGACGGTATCGGCTTCGGGGCTGATCTGGATCGCAGCAGCAACTTGCTCTGCGGGTTGCTCTGCAGGTGCTTCGGGGGCGGCGGCAACCGGCGCTGCGGACGCTTGGGGCTGCGGGCTGGCGGGTGCGGCGGGCGTGGGTGTTTCAGCAGCAGCCGGTGCGCTGGCAACAGCCGACTCAGTCCCTTCCTCGGCTTCGCCTTCGGCCGGCGCGGTGGGCTCATCGAAATTGGCGCCC
>CAZMVM010000115.1:0-10338 GCA_964569785.1 uncultured Pigmentiphaga sp.
CAGCGCAGGGTCTATTAGCGGGTATTAACGCGGCACTGATGGTTCAGGAACGCGAGCCCTGGGTGCCCCGTCGCGATGAGGCGTATATCGGGGTTCTAGTGGATGATTTGATTACCCGCGGCGTCACTGAACCCTATCGCATGTTTACCTCTCGGGCCGAATACCGTCTCCTGCTCAGGGAAGACAACGCTGATATGCGGCTGACCGAGATTGGACGCAAACTTGGTTTGATTGATGACGCCCGGTGGGATGCTTTTTGTCGCAAGCGGGACGCTGTTGCGCGTGAAATCGAGCGACTGAAGTCAACTTGTGTGAATCCACAAGTGTTTCCTCCGCATCGGGCTGAAGAGGTATTAGGGCAACCTATAGAGCGTGAGTATGCTTTGGCCGATCTCCTGAAGCGTCCTAATGTCACCTATCGCACATTGATGGCTGCGAAGAACCACGAGGGCACCTTGTTGGCTGGACCAGGGCTTGAAACGCCTGCAGAAGCGGAACAGGTCGAAATACAGATCAAGTACGAAGGCTATATTGCCCGGCAGTACGAAGAGGTTCAAAAGCAGGCGGCGCATGAAAATTTAAGGATACCGCTCGATCTGGACTACGCGACGGTAAAGGGGCTGTCCTTCGAAGTGCGCCAGAAACTGAATGAGCATAAGCCTGAAACACTGGGGCAGGCGGCTCGGATCTCCGGGGTCACGCCGGCGGCTATCTCATTGTTGCTGGTACACCTGAAAAAGCACCAGTTGAGGCAAAAGGATACTGAGGACTTGGGAGCCGACAGCGAGTTAGGCGGTCTGCAGACTGGCAGCGAACCGGTCGAAACCGCTGTGTTCAAAAAAGTGGGGCCGGAAGAAGATTCCCCAGAGGATAACGACAGGACGAATAAGGAAGCGACGGGCGCCAAGGCATGAGTAGTACCAATCGAGAGCAATTGACACAGTGCTTGCGCGCGGATGCTGCCGCGCTTGATGTCGCGTTAGACGCTACGCAACTTGAGAAACTCGTCGAGTACTTGTTTCAGCTGGAACGGTGGAACAAAACCTACAATTTGACCGCAATTCGGGACATCGAAGCGATGCGTATCCAGCACGTAGTAGACAGTCTGGCGGTGTTACCCGCGCTGAACAGGATTGTGCCGCGGTCCGGGTCTGAGGCCGCAACAGGGGCAACCGAAACGCATGTGCGTGCCAAGATCATGGATGTCGGCTCTGGAGGCGGTCTGCCCGGAGTTGTTGTGGCCATTGCGAGACCAGATTGGATGGTGACCTGTGTCGACGCCGTCGAGAAGAAAACAGCCTTTATCCGTCATATGTCGGGCGTGTTGGATCTACCCAATTTGGATGCCGCACACGCGCGCGTGGAACGGCTGGCACGAGCAGATTGCGATGTGGTTATTTCACGTGCATTCGCCTCGTTAGCTGATTTTGCTCGACTATCCGGCAAACACGTCAACGAAGGTGGTACGCTTGCGGCCATGAAGGGTAAGCAGCCCCATGACGAAATCGAGGCGTTGCACGGTGAAGGGCAGTGGCGCGTCACCCATATCGATGAATTGCAGGTGCCTGGGCTGGATGCAGAGCGTTGTGTCGTCTTTATGCGGCGAGTGTAGCAACTTGGTTGCGTACGTAATCTCACGAGCTGACAAAGCTGTGTTTCCCTTGCACGATACGGGTTTTCGTCACGTGGTTTGCGGCAGTTGTGCTTTGCCTGCGGCACTATGATCAGGCATTCTGGAGGTTGCATCTTAAATGGCTTCAACACCATCATCCGCGCGGGTATTTTGCATTGCCAACCAAAAGGGTGGCGTAGGCAAAACAACAACAGCAATTAATCTTGCTGCGGCGCTCGCTCAACACAAGAAGAAGGTACTTCTGGTGGATCTCGATCCACAGGGCAACGCCACCATGGGGAGCGGAATCGATAAGCGTGAGCTGGAGTCGACGGTCTATCAGGTATTGATCGGAGAGGCGGGCATTGCGGATGTCACCAAGAGATCGGAAGCCGGAGGTTATGATGTCCTCCCCGCTAACCGTGAGCTCTCCGGTGCAGAAATCGACTTAGTGCAAATAGAACAGCGTGAACTTCAGCTAAAACAAGCGCTGTCTGAGGTAACCGGCGACTATGATTTTGTGCTGGTTGATTGTCCACCGACGCTCTCGTTATTGACTTTGAACGGCCTCACGGCTGCGCACGGTGTGATCATTCCCATGCAATGTGAATACTTCGCGCTTGAGGGTTTGTCAGACTTGGTTAATACCATTAAGCGCTTGTATGCAAATCTTAATCCAGATTTGCGCTTAATTGGCTTGCTGCGCGTCATGTTTGATCCGAGGGTTACCCTTCAGCAGCAGGTATCTGCGCAATTGGAGGAACATTTCGGTGACAAGGTCTTTCGTACCATCATTCCGCGTAACGTCCGGTTGGCAGAGGCGCCAAGCCATGGTTTGCCCGGAGTCGCCTATGACAAGAGATCACGGGGTGCTAAGGCTTATACAGCCTTCGGTGCAGAAATGATTAAACGGGTTAAGTCGATGTAGCAGCGCCGGTTGGCAGGCTGCGGCAGGTTAGTCCAGTGCTGCTGGCACCTGCGTTCGCAAACAAGCGCGTTTGGGGGCCGTAACACCGACGGCCATTTGTTTTCACCGGAAGCTGTTAACTCGGAAATTGTTGGTTAAGCGGCTGATTATTCATCTTCGGGACGACTGCACATGGTTACCAGGAAAACCAAAGGATTGGGACGAGGGCTGGATGCGCTGTTGGGTGACGATATTCCAGCGATAGGATCGCTTGGCAAGAACGCGAAGCGCGCTGGGAAGCAAGCTGCAGCTGACGCTCCTGCCGCGTTGCCGATCGAGGTCCTGCAATCGGGGAAGTATCAGCCCCGCACCCGTATGGATGAAGGGTCGCTGAATGAGCTGGCAGAATCCATTCGTTCTCAGGGGATTATGCAGCCCATTCTGGTGCGACCCTTGACAACCAGCAAAGGTCAGCCACGCTACGAAATCATCGCAGGCGAACGGCGTTTCCGCGCAGCGCAGATCGCTGGCCTGAAGGAAGTGCCGGTGCTCATTCGCCAGGTGGATGACGAGAATGCCGCTGTTATGGCCCTAATTGAGAATATACAGCGTGAAGATCTGAATCCCTTGGAAGAGGCGCAGGCTGTTCAACGGCTGCTAGAAGAGTTCTCCCTTACCCACGAACAGGTAGCCAAGGCGATTGGTCGGTCCCGTTCTGCAACCAGCAACTTGCTGCGTCTGTTGAATTTGGCCCCCCCGGTACAGCTGATGCTCACTGCAGGGGACATCGATATGGGTCACGCCCGGGCATTATTGGCCGTGGACGCGGCCCTGCAAATTCAACTTGCCAATCAGGTTGTGGCGAAGGGCCTGTCCGTGCGGGAAACCGAGAAGCTGGTGGCCATGGCCATCAGGGAAGCAGAAGGGGAGCGAGGGTCGAAGCGCAACAAACAGAATAATTACGGACGGGATGTCACGCGTCTTGAAGAGGCCTTGTCGGACGCCTTGGGGACGCGCGTGTCATTCAAGCTCAGGGCCAAGGAAAAGGGGCAAATCATTATTGATTTCCACGGCTGGGATCATTTGTCATCGCTGCTTGAGCGTCAGGGCTTAGGCACGGTCATTGAGGACGAGAATTGGTGACGCGCGAAAAACGTGCGAACAGAGAAAGCTGCTAACAGGGATTAAGTGAAGAGCAGGGGAAAAGTAGGAGCAAACTAGGAAAAAGCATCAACAGGGCAGGGCTCACGGACCTTACAAATCCTGAAGGATCGACAAGCAGTGGCCTCGCGGCCTGCAAGACCAACAAGCAGGCGGCTCGCGGGAATAGCTGTGTGAGCCTCACGCGAACCAGTTTCCGCTGCACCGCCCGAGTTCGGCCGAAGCGGTGAGGTCAGCTGAACCGTCGGCATTCCAATTCCAATCAAGGGACCCCAGCCATGCTCTTAGTCCAACGATCAACGCGGGCGGACAGTTCACCACGGCCGTGCTTTCACCGCGAGAGCGCATGCTAATCAGGCCCGCGTCGGACGACACCAAACGACTCCTGCGATCAGCTCTGGTCGTCGCCGAGTTCATGCGTTAATCTCAGTCTGGTAACGCTGCAAACCTGTTGGATGGCGTTGCTGAGTCGTGGCTAGCTGCGGCAGAAACATGCTGCGCGCTGATAGGCGGCATTAGAACTCAGCCGATCATCATACAGGCCGCGCGGGAGGCGTATGCGCAGTTAGCAGTCGATCACGCCGTCGCTCGGTCGAATGAGCAGCCGGGGGACGGATGTGTTCCAAGGTGCTAACCAGGCGGCCTGGGCGGTCATAGCGGAAGCGCCACGGCGGCTGTGGGAACGGGTATCCGGTACACAAACCAGCAGCAGCTTCAGCGAAAGAATGTGGGTGACGCAAAGCGTGATGCTCGACCAAAAAGTGCAGCCTCCACGAACCGTGTAAGAAGGGCAGAGCGTCTGCTTTAACAACCGAAAACATCGAACTGAACTTGACCCGACCAGTCAGGCGGGTCGCATTCAGTAGGAGCGCGCCCGGCCGCAGGCATGCGCCCTTCATGGTACATGTACACGCGCGTCCCAACCCGAGGAGGCCCACACCGAATTAACAGCGATAACGCAAAGCGAAAAAGCCACATGAGGGGAGAGACGAGGAGGAGGTCAAAGTACACGCAACCGCAGAGAAAGCACAACAGCAGAGAAAGCAGCCATCCAGTACGGACAACCCAACCATTGATCCGGTATGGCATGGCAAACAAGGACACCACGCAGTGAACACCTTAACGCTTTAAGCCCATTCAGCCATGAACGCTATACATGATCTAAAACCGACTCCCCGCCCGGTTTCCCAGGAGTGCCTGACCGAATTAGCCAAGTGGTTCGGCAACCGGTTTTCACAGGCTTTGGCCGTGCGCGAACATCACGGCCGGGATGAGTCCCCATACCCGCCCATGTTGCCGGACGCGGTTGTGTATGCGCACTCGACAGAAGACGTACGCGCCGCCGCATCAATTTGCAACCGATATGGCACGCCACTGATCGCTTATGGCATCGGCTCGTCATTGGAAGGGCATGTACTGGCACTGGAAGGCGGCGTGGTCATTGACTTCTCTCAGATGAACCGTGTATTGGAGGTTCACGCTGAAGACTTGACGGCAACCGTTGAGCCGGGCGTAACCCGAACTCAGCTTAATGATGAGCTGCGCGGCACCGGGCTGTTTTTCCCAATTGATCCGGGTGCGGACGCGAGTTTGGGGGGGATGTGTGCGACGCGGGCCTCGGGAACTAACGCGGTCCGGTACGGCACCATGCGGGAGAACGTGGTGAATCTTACAGTGGTGACCGCTACAGGTGAGGTCATACGTACCGCGCGGCGAGCCCGTAAATCGTCTGCAGGCTACGATTTGACTCGTCTTTTCGTAGGTAGCGAAGGCACACTCGGGCTCATCACCGAAATTACCTTGCGACTCTACCCGTTGCCAGAAGCGGTGTCGGCTGCCGTGTGCAACTTTCCCACGGTGGACGATGCCGTTCGTGCGGTTATTGAAATCATCCAAATGGGCATACCAATTGCGCGGGTCGAGTTGATGGATTTGCAAAGCGTCAAGGCTGTCAACAGCTACAGCAAAATGTCGCTACGCGAGTCGCCACTGCTTTTATTCGAGTTTCATGGATCGCCCACGGGAGTACAGGAGCAGGCTGAGCTAGTGCAGGAAATAACCACTGGACATCGCGGAGAAGACTTCGAATGGGCGTTACAGCCCGAAGATCGGTCTCGATTATGGGCAGCGCGTCACAATGTGTATTTTGCTGGTCTACACATGCGACCTGGGTGCCGTGCGAGCACGACGGATGTCTGTGTGCCCATCTCCCGCCTGGCGGAGTGCATTGCAGCAACGAACGAGGATCTTGCCCGGGTCAGCTTCCCGGCGGTTGTCGTGGGACACGTCGGAGACGGCAACTTTCACGTTCAAATGTTGCTAGACCCCGATAACCCGAAAGAGTTTATTGAAGCCGAGGATTTCAATCGCCGTTTGGTCGAACGTGCTCTTGCAATGGACGGTACATGTACCGGCGAGCATGGGGTAGGCATTCATAAAATGGAGCACCTTTATCGCGAGCACGGGCCTGAAGGAGTAGCGCTTATGCGGGCCCTGAAACAAACGCTCGACCCAAACAATATCTTGAATCCAGGCAAAGTTGTTAGCTGGAACGCTTAATTCGTACGCTTGCGTATGAGAAGCGTCGTGCGAAATCCGGTTCGTAGGCTACGAGAGTCGTAGATTGCGAATTTCCTAGCGCGTCAATAGAGAGGAGGTTGAATCATGTACGAAGTTAAGCTGCTCATCAACGATGAAGCAAAATCGGCAGCGGGAGGGGCCACCTTTGAACGACTCAACCCGATGTCTGGAAAAGTCGCATCTCGAGCTGCGGCGGCATCGGTGGCCGACGCAAAAGCCGCGGTCGATGCCGCCGCAGCTGCGTTTCCAACCTGGGCCGCGCTAGGGCCGGGCGAACGCCGCATGCGTTTGTTGCGCGCGGCTGATCTGTTAGCCAGTCGCGCAGACGAGTTTGCCGCAGCCATGGCTGCGGAGACTGGAGCCACTGCACCATGGGCGCATTTCAACGTGCACTTGGCCAGCAACATGCTGCGTGACGCCGCCGCACTGACGACTTATATCAAGGGCGAAGTGTTGCCCTCCGATAAGCCCGGTACGCTCGCGATGACGATTCGCCAGCCAGCCGGTGTTGTGTTGGGTATTGCGCCATGGAATGCGCCCGTTATTCTCGGCACACGCGCGGTTGCAGCTCCGCTTGCATGTGGTAATACCGTTGTGCTGAAGTCTTCTGAAATGTGCCCACAAACACATCTTCTTATTGGCGAGAGCTTGATGGAGGCAGGTCTGGGTCCGGGCGTTGTAAATGTAGTATCAAATGCTCCCCAACAGGCGGGTGAAATTGTCGAGGCTCTTATTGCGCACCCCGCCGTTAGACGAGTGAACTTTACCGGATCAACCCGAGTGGGACGCATCATCGCCCAGACGGCAGCGAAGTATCTCAAGCCGGTATTGCTCGAATTGGGTGGCAAGGCACCGTTTGTCGTTCTCGACGATGCCGTCGTCGATCACGCAGTGAACGCAGCAGTATTCGGTGCGTTTATGAACCAGGGCCAAATCTGTATGTCGACCGAGCGGATCGTCGTCGACGAAGCCATCGCGGATGAGTTCGTATCCAAGCTTGCTCAACGCGCCGACGCCCTGACTGTGGGGGATCCGGCACAGGGTAATGCCGCACTCGGTGCGGTGGTCGATCAAGCAACTGTCGACCGTTGCATGGAGCTGATCGAGGATGCAAAGAGCAAGGGTGGACAGGTAGTCGCGGGAGGTACCGCAGAAGGCGTGTTGATGCGGGCCACGGTGATTGACAAGGTGACACCTGAAATGCGTATCTATCACGAGGAATCGTTTGGGCCGATGGTATGCGTGGTGCGGGGCAGTGGGGTCGATGAACTTGTACGAATCGCGAACGATACGGAATACGGTCTTTCGTCCGCGGTGTTCGGGCTAGATGCAACCCGGGCGCTCGAAGTTGCCAAGCAGATTCAAGCGGGAATATGCCACATTAATGGTCCGACTGTTCATGACGAGGCTCATATTCCGTTTGGGGGCACGAAGGACAGCGGTTATGGTCGTTTCGGAGGAACGGCTGCCATAAATGAGTTCACTGAACTGCGGCAAATTACCCTCGAACAAAGTTCACAGCAGTATCCCATTTAGGTCGCGGCCTGGTGGCGCTGTAGAACGAGCTGCCGGGGTGAGTGGTCATTCACCTCGGCTCAGGCAGGTCGGGGCGCGACAGAACCGCTCGCCAAAGTGAAAGCGCGTTGTGCGACTTCGGGGAGATGTCGGCGAGTTCGCTGAGGCGGCGCGGGACACCCGGGCGCATGGTTTCTTACTGGGAATGTCCCAGAGGAGCGTCCCACGCTCATTGGAAGGAACCCCTCGGTCGCGCCCGAGCAGCCACCTTTCCGGTCCTTCGAAAGCGGTCGAAGGGTAACTCAAAATAAGAGGCAAAAGTGGGCGGTGTGTCCGCTCGACAACAGCATCCGTGTAAACCCTTAGTCGGTTTGCTGCCGGGGCTTCAAACAGGCTATACTCGAAAAGTTTGACGCGTTGCGAAAGCGACATTGGGTGCTTTTAATATGCGTTAAAGCAGGTACTGCGGGGCAGCTTCAACGCACTTAGCGCGCAACCGTTGCGCGTTGGGTTGCACAGCCTACACATTGCAAAGTGCAGTACGCGTTTTGCGTACCGTGTAAGTTGTGCCAGCGTTTAAGCGAGCAGCGCAATAGAGCGATGCTACAAGCGGTATACGGGTGGCAGGTTCCCCAGCTGTATCAGTTGCATTGCTGATTGAGCGCGTTGCCATTGACTTGTGTTTTGTCGATGCTGTGCGCTGGATCAGCCAAGGACCTCGTCAGTTCGCGTATAGGCTTGTCGGCAGCGGTACACACCCACTAACGCCCGACCACAAGTGCGTGTCACTCGTGCGTTGCGGTAGTCAGGCCCACGGCACTTTACGACAGTAGAGCAGGAAACAACGGAACGGAACGCAGACCAGTTTTCACCGTTTTCAAGGCACATGATTCCAACACTTTTCATCCACCGGGGTTTCTCCACGTGAGCAACTCGGGGACGGCTGTGTGTTCAGCTGAAGTGTCGGTCAGTGCGAGGACGCGAACTCACGCTTCGGTATCTATCGACTCGACTCGAAAAGACTTGCCGAATGACGCGTGGGACGATAACGAGCCTGCGATTGTGTACGTGAAGCCGACGCCGGAACAGCTGACGCGCCTGAATCGCGAGGCCGTACGAACGCTGGTTCAGGTCATTGTGGTCCAGGTGGTGGGTGCGTTCATCGTGGCCCTCATCGCGGGCCTGGTGGCTGGCTGGCCGGGGGCGGTGTCCGCTTTGGCCGGAGCAGGCTCTAACGCGCTTCCCAATGTGCTATTTGCAACACGGTTGCTGTTTGGCATGTTCAGACCAGGCGGCGCGACACCGGTCGCGTTTTTCTTGGGCGAGTTTCTCAAGCTGGCTTCAACGGTTTTTCTGCTGTTGCTGGTTGCAAAACTCGGACAGGGCTTTCTGGTCTGGCCGGCGCTGTTAGCCGGTCTGATGGTGGCTCTCAAGGGTCACTACTGGTTATTGTTGTTCAAGAGTTCGTAGTTCAAGCGCGAAGCGACTCCTCGTAACGCGTACGACAATTCGATAAGGCGATAAGGTTTCAGATGGCTAGTGCTGCGCCCACCGCATCCGAATACATCGTGCACCACTTGGGGCACCTCAACAATATCGGCGAGCCGCAAAGTGCCGTGGCCGATTTCGCGGTCATTAACTACGATTCGCTGTTTTGGTCCATTTTGATGGGCGGCATTGTCTGCTGGCTCCTTTGGCGGGCCGCCCGGAAGGCAACCTCGGGCGTGCCGGGGCGCTTTCAGGTAGCGTTCGAAATGCTCGCGGAAATGGTCGAGGAGCAGGCCAAGAGCATCATCCCGAACGAAGCTACCCGCCGGTTCGTGTCGCCTCTGGCGCTGACCGTGTTTCTGTGGGTCGCGTTTATGAACGCGCTTGACCTGATCCCCGTCGATTTGGTGCCGGGGATTCTTGCCTGGACCGGACTCGATTCGGTCATTCACTATCACCGGATTCTCCCCACGGCCGATATTAACGTGCCGATGGGTATGTCGTTGGGTGTGCTGTTGATCGTGCTGTACTACGGCATGAAGGTGAATTCCCCGATCGGGTTCTTCAAAGGCTTGTTCGCAGCGCCTTTCCAGGCCAGTGGGGTCATGAGCCTTTTGCTAGCACCGTTCAACTTGCTCCTGAACATCATTGAGTACCTGGCCAAAGCCATCTCGCTGGGCATGCGGTTGTTCGGCAACATGTTTGCCGGAGAGCTCATTTTCATGCTGATCGCCTTGCTGGGCGCGGCCTGGACGGGCTTTAACTTTTCCAGCATGGCCTTCGGATTCGGCCACCTCCTGGCAGGTACTATTTGGGCAATCTTCCACCTCCTGATCGTGTTGCTGCAAGCGTTCATTTTCATGATGTTGACGCTTGTGTATGTCGGTCAGGCGCACGAAGGGCACTAACGCGTTCCGGAGAGCCGGGTCATTCCGTGTGCCGGGTGCGGTGGGCATAGGGCAGGCCGTACCCATCATTACTTCTGTTCTTAGCTTCCTGATTACATTTCCAAGGAGTTGTCATGACCAACGTCGCTTTCGTTGCTCTCGCTTGCGGTCTTATCATCGGTCTGGGC
>CAZMVM010000116.1:0-10191 GCA_964569785.1 uncultured Pigmentiphaga sp.
CGAGGTGGTCGAGGAGGGCCAGGGGCTGGCGCACGATCATGCGGCCGGTTTCACGAGCGAAGTACTCGTCGACGGGCTTGCCGTTGACGATGATCTGGCCGGTGCCTTTTTTCATGAAGACACGGGCGACCGAGGTTTTGCGGCGGCCGGTTCCGTAGTTCCAGTTACCGATCATGCGCGGCTCCTATTGGGTGCGGCCGACTCGAGTTCGAGCGGTTGAGGCTGTTGAGCAGAATGGGGGTGCTCAGGACCCGCGTACACCTTGAGCTTCCTGAACATGGCGTAGCCCAGCGGACCCTTGGGCAGCATGCCCTTGACGGCCTTTTCCAGTGCCCGCCCCGGGAAGCGCTGCTGCATTTTCTCGAAGGTGGTTTCTTTGATACCTCCCGGATAGCCGGAGTGGCGGTAGTACTTCTTGTTCGCAGCCTTGTTGCCGGTAACGACAAGATCGGCAGCGTTAATAACGATGATGTAATCGCCCGTATCGACGTGCGGCGTGTATTCGGGTTTGTGCTTACCACGCAAACGGCGTGCGACTTCGCTGGCCACACGCCCCAGGACTTTGCCCTTGGCGTCGATCACAAACCAATCACGCTTCACCTCGTGCGGCTTGGCAGCAAAGGTTTTCATGATGGTTCCTGAAAAGAATGAGAAAACGGAAGAAGTATGTCGCGTCAAGTGCCGCAGCTGTAGCTGCAAATAGCAAGCTGTGCGAATCAGCGTGCGACCGCGCACCCCTTCCGTGCCGAGCTTCCGTGGCGTGGCCAAGGCGTTATGCTTCGCCCGTACCAAAACACGAAAAGCCTTTTATTCTACCACGGCTCAGCAGCAAGCGCAGCGAGATGCATACTCGCGGATTGCATGGGGCGATTCAAGTAGGGGGAACCTACTTATTGGCGGGCCCATGCTGACATGGATCGCACCAGAACCGCGTGCTTGCCGCCTCCAAATCGTTCGGAAAGCGCGGTCCCCGCTTCACTCACTCGTCGGGCGTATTCAGAAATGCGCACAGCAGAGAAGGCCTCACTTGGGCCCGAGATTCCAATAGCTGCGAGCGTATGGCCACGCGCGTCACAAACGCCCACTGCCACCCCCGAAACGTCAACGCGTAGTTCTCCACGATTAACAGCGTAACCACAACGGCGAATTTCTCGAATCTCCTGGAAAAAATCGTCCGGGTTCGTAATGGTGTTGGGAGTCATGGGAACGAGGCGGGCGGCGATGGACCGCAACGTTTGCTCTCCTTGTTCAGCGAGTAGTGCTTTACCGGTCGCGACGCAATACGCAGGGGCCCGCCCACCGATTTGACTGTACGCGCGTACGGATTGGAGGCCTTCAACCTTGTGGACGTAAACCACCTCGGTGAGGTCTAACACGGACAAATGGGCGCTATGCCCGGTTTCCTCAACGAGGTGGTCCATGATGTCCGCAGCGTGCTGCCGCAAATCAAAGCTAGTTAGGGCCGCAGAGCCTAGCTCCCAGAGCTTGATCGAGACTCCATATTGCCCTCTGTCGTGCCGGACGACAAAGCCGGTCTGCACCAAGGCTTGCAGCATACGATGGACGTTTCCCTTGGAAATTCCCAACTGGCGAGCGACTGCCGTGACTCCAAGTGGTGCTTTGCTGCGGGCAAGGATTTGCAAAATGGCCAAGCCCTTCAAGAGAGAGTTGTTCATCGCTTGTGTTTTTTGCAACGGTTCAGGGGCGTCCTCTTCTCTCGAATCTTAGTGTGGTTCCCAGATTGGGAACATTAGGAGTTACGCAAACCCATGGAATGTAATAACTCGGGCGGACTTTAGATCCGCGGGACCGATAGCGAAAGAGGAGACGAAGATGAAACCCAGAGCTTTTCAAGCGCTGGCGGCCTTATCCGTTGTCGCAGCGATGTATGCGTATCCGGCTCTAGCAGAGAATGCATCGGCGGAGTGGCCAACCCGCCCCATACGTGTCTTGGTGCCTTTCCCGCCAGGAGGAAACATGGATAACCTGACGCGCCTTATTGGTGCTTCCATGTCATCCACGCTCGGCGCGACGATTGTTGTTGAGAACAAACCGGGGGGAACGGGTCAGGTGGCTACGGACATACTGGTTCGTTCGGCACCAGACGGATATACGTTCATGATGGCGCCGGCAAGTACGTTCAGCAGACTTCCCTTCCTGCAAAAGCTGCCCTTTGACGCGGAAACAGATGTTGAGGCGATTGCAGGTGTTGCGGGCTATGTGCCGGTTCTCGCGGTGACGAAAGATCTCGGGGTTAATTCGCTGCCTGAACTTATTCAGTTGGCAAAGCAGAAACCCGGCACTTTAAGCTATGGATCGGTCGGGCCCAGCTCGGAATCGCACATCAATTCTGAAATCCTGAAAGCGGTAGCTGATATCGATGTTCTGCACGTGCCTTTCAAAGGCTCTGCACACAGTCTCACAGCGTTGCTGGGAGGCCACATCGACATGCTCATCGATGGTGTGACGGTCTCCGCTGCAAAGGACAATCGAGTGATACCGCTAGCGGCTTTCTACGGAGAAAGACATCCGGAATTGCCTGATGTTCCTACCGCCAATGAAAGTGGTATCGAGGTTCGAATTCAGTCGGCATCAACGTTTGGCATGTTTGCACCCAAAGGGGTGCCCGAGCCTATTCGTCAGAAGCTAGCAGCAGCAATCGAGCTCGCAATAAAAGATCCTGAAAATGTCAAAAGGCTTCAAGGGATGAGCTTGATGCCGGCGTGGATGCCAGCAGACGACTTTCGTGCTGCTATCCAGGAGGATACGGAATTTAATCGCGCGTTCCTTGAGGGCATCGGCCTGACGCAACAGCGCTAAAAAATTTTTTGCGCAACCCGATCGACCGCCAACGCTTGATCGTCCTTTCGAGGAGCGTCCGTTCAGCCCTTGCGGTCACGAGTAGGTGCGGTGAGAGAAGTTAGCACCGCCACACTGCTCAGCGGCGCCTCATGCGCAAGCCGATTGTGAAATGCAGGAGTTTTATATGAGCGAAGCTTTCCGCGGCCTTACCGTTCTGGATTTTACGCGGTATTTATCTGGGCCGTTTGCCACGTATCAATTGTCATTACTGGGCGCAAACGTAATCAAAATCGAGTCTCCTCAAGGAGATGCTACGCGGTCAGTAAGCAAGGATAAGACGTTGTCGCACGCAGGAATGTCCCCCACATTTTTTGCTCTCAACGGTAACAAGAAGAGCATCGTGGTTGACCTGCGTAAGCCTGAAGGGACCGAGCTGGTTAAGCGTTTGGCAGCGCAGGCGGATGTCGTGTGCGAAAACTTCCGGCCCGGGGTAATGAAGCAGCTGGGTCTAGATTATGAAACGCTAAGAGACATCAACCCTAACTTGATCTATTGCTCGATATCGGGCTTTGGTCACACTGGTCCAGAAAAATACGCCTCCGCATTTGATGGGAAGATTCAGGCCATGTCGGGAATTATGGCGATGACGGGAGATCCTGCCACTGGACCTATGCGCACAGGATTTGCTGCATGTGATCTCATCGCTGGAATGACGGCAGCCTTTGCCATTTCCAGCGCTCTGTACGAGCGAACGTCCAGCGGGCAGGGCACGTTCATCGACGTTTCCATGCTTGATGCCGCACTCAGCTTCTTGGGGTCGCAGGTATGTGAAACAACGATGACCGGCGAGAAGCACACTCAGATGGGGAACTTGTCGGTGAGTCGCAAAGTAACCGCGAATCTGTTCAAGGCGGGCAGGGGCGACATTGTTTTGGCGGTACTGAACGAAAAGCAGTTTCGGGCGCTTATGTGCGCATTGGGGCGTGAGGACGCGCTAAATGATCCTCGCTTCGCGGATTGGTTTAGTCGTACCGAACATGAGCCTGCCTTACGCGAAATTATTGAAACTGCGATGGCTACTGAAACTCCTGAGTACTGGGAGAGGCGGCTGACTGAGGCAGATGTTCCGTGCGCTGTGGTTCGGCGTGTGGATGAAATCATCGAATGCCCGCAGCTTCGGCACCGTGAAGTCCTCCAAGAAGTGGAAACATTTGCGGGACGCTATCAGATGGCGGGCGCAGGTTTCCAATGGGGAATAGGGCCGCTCAAGATTGAGCAAGCTGCGCCGCACTTGGGTGCGCATACGCGTGATGTTTTGCGCAAGACAGGGTTTAACGAGCAAGCTATTGATGCGCTCTTGGAAAACGGTGTTGTCGTGCATGGTGATGTACCAGATGCGCAGGCATTGGAAAGGTCGTAACCAATGGAGGCTAGACAGTGAGTGCAGTTGTTTACGAGTCGCACAATCATATTGCTGTAATCACCATCAATCGACCTGATAAGCGAAACGCGATCAACACCGAAGTAGTGCATGGTCTGCATGCCGCCTGGCAGCGCTTCGCCGCCAGTGAAGAGCGGGTTGCTGTGATAACTGGGGCGGGTGATCAGGCCTTTAGTGCTGGCGCCGATACAAATGATCTGCCGACCTCTATATGGTTGGCTATGCCAAACCTCGCGGTTGAGTGTGCCAAACCTATTATTGCTGCAGTAAGCGGCTACGCAGTGGGTGCAGGGGCGACCTTGATCATGCTGGCCGACATGGTGGTGGCAACCGAAGACGCACAGTTTGTATATCCCGAAGCAAAACTGGGTGCCTTTGCCGGCTTAATGGGTAGTTTTCCCACGCGTCTGCCCTATAAGCAGGGACTGCAATGGATTCTAACAGGCGATCCTATGACGGCACAGCGGGCGTATGAAATAGGCCTAGTAAATGAGGTATGCGCATCAGGCGAACATCTAACGTCGGCTATGCAGTTGGCCGGCAAGATTGCAGAAAACGCGCCGCTCGTGGTTCAAGCAATGAAGCGTCTAGCGTTGGACACGCTTCCCGACAACCCTGTTGCCTCCTACTATCGTCAGAAACATATGCTGGACGGCATTGCGCAAAGTGTTGACCTGCAGGAAGGGTTAGCTGCCATGCGTGGCAAACGGAAGCCGAACTTTCGCGGTCGTTAATCCTGGAAGCTGGCCGTGCTCCCCGTTCACCGCTTTAAAAAGTAAGGACAAAATGCCGTGAGTCGTTCCGCAAAACCTGTTACCTTGCAACCGCTGCGTGAGTTTGTGACCAATATGACGGCACTGGTAACGAAGTTAGCGCCGTACTCTCCCGAGCTCGCTAGCTTTTCTGAGCCGCTGCTGTCAAAGCTGGTGGCCATAGACAATTGGCTTCCTGATCAGTATGCGAGATCGCATCCCGAACATTATCAACAGTATCTGCTCTATTGCGATCCGCTCCAACGATTCTCCGTTGTGAGTTTTGTATGGGAGCCAGGGCAAGCAACCCCGGTACACGACCATCAAACCTGGGGGGTGGTCGGGGTGCTCCGTGGGAGCGAAGGAAGTCAAACCTTTCAGCCGGATGAGTCAGGAAACTTGGTGGCAGGCGACGAGGTCATCCTTGGGCCCGGCGAGACTGAAACCCTTCCAGGAAACGTCGTACATGTTGTGCGTAATGCACATGACAATGTCTCCGTTAGCATTCACGTGTACGGCGGCAACATCGGGGCCATCAGGCGCAACGTTTTTTTGGAAAATGGAGCGACGCGGGAGTTTATTTCGGGGTATGTCAACGACACGCTACCTAACATATGGGCATGCGATGCATAACCACGAGCGTTATCAGGGACACTAGGGTGTACCGCGCCTGAATCTAACCTCAACGATACATTATCCATCTAATAGAGCTCATATGGCACATATTGATTTGCCTTTGCGTGGCGTACGAGTAGTTGAGTTTTGTACGGTAGCAGCAGGCCCCTTTTGTGGAATGCTATTGGCAGATATGGGGGCTGAGGTATGGAAGATCGAGGCCCCGCAAGGCGACGCGCTACGTCAATGGCCGCCGCATCGAGAAGGCTTCAGCGAGAATTTCGCGTCGCTGAACCGAAACAAGCGTTCTGCGGTACTTAATTTGAAGGAGGCAGACGACCGTGAGTTGGCTCGTCGCCTCATTCTTGATTCGGACGTCGTAATCGAAAACAACCGACCCGGAGTCATGGGACGGTTAGGGCTGGATTACGCAACCCTTGCAGCTGATCATCCGCGTTTGATCTATTGTTCTATCTCCGCCTTTGGTCAAACCGGACCTCGCGCACGTGAAGGGGGGTTTGATCTCACCATACAAGCAGCGGCAGGTGTCATGAGCGTTACTGGTGAGCCGGACCAGCCTCCAGTGAAGTGCGGGGTACCGATTGTAGATTTCGCAAGCGGATTGTATGCAGCCTATACGGTGGCAACCGCCTTGCGGGAAGTACAAATGTCGGGACGTGGAGCGCATCTGGATATACCAATGTTCGGATGCACATTGGGAATCGCGGCGTTGCAGACGAGTGAATACTTTGGCAATGAGAAAAGTCCTCGGCGAATGGGGTCGGCGCATCCTCGTAATGCTCCGTATCAAGCCTACCGAGCCGCCGACGGCTTTTTCGCTATCGCGGCAGGAAATAACAAGTTGTGGTTAGCGGTCTGTGATGTCGTTGCCTTGCCACATCTTGCAGATGATCCCCGGTTCGAATCTCCCGCGTCGCGGGCCGCTAATCAGACGGCTCTTAAAGAGCTACTGGAGCCTGTCTTTGCAACCGCCACTACCCAGGAATGGGAAGAGAAGTTCCGGCAAGCGGGAGTCCCGGTCTCCCCGATTAACGACTACGAAGCAGCGCTTAAAGACCCGCAAACCGAATATATGGGGATGGTTCAGGATTTGGAGCTGCCCGGTGGCGCAAAGACTCGTACGTTCGGCGTGCCCTATCGTATTAATGGAGGGGCTTTACCTATAAGAATGCGTCCGCCTGCGCTCGGTGAGCACACTGAAGAATTGCGCGCACGTTATTTCAGTGTGCCACATGATTAAGGAAGGGCTCTATGAGGGTTCCTGCAAACGAACTGATCGTAAACAGAAAGGGTCCGGTAACGCAGCTTCAAATGAGTCGAGAAGGCAAGCGTAACAGTCTTTCGCCCGCGCTCGTCCATGCTTTGCACGGGGCCGTTCAGGCATGCGCTCAAGATGGTACGCGTCTAATGGTGCTTGAAGGCGTGGGGCGTCACTTTTGTGCTGGCTTCGATTTGAGTGAGCTCGAAGACGAAACCGACGATACCCTGTTGGCCCGTTTTGTCCGTATTGAGTTAATGTTGCAGGCCGTTGCATTGGCTCCGTTCAGCACGTGTTCGATAGCGAGAGGTGCCACCATTGGAGCAGGCGCTGATCTATTTACTGCCTGTGATGTACGGCTCGCAACTGCTGATGCTTTTTTCAGCTTCCCCGGAGCAGGGTTTGGAATTGTCTTGGGCACTGCTCGCCTTGCGCAGCGTATTGGGGAGTCACAAGCGCAGCGCTTAGTGTCGAGTGGCGTGCGCGTCAATGCAACAGAGGCGAAGGCTTTAGGCCTGGTGACACAGATCGTTGACGACAGCATCGGTACATGCCACGTCAGCGATAGTAGTCAATACGTTGCGCGGTTACCCGATAGCACGCACCGGGCTGTCTTAACGGCTGCACGTACATACGACGCCCAACAGGCTCGCCGCGACCTTGCCGCGCTCGTTCATTCTGCCGCGGTTCCTGGTCTTAAAGAGCGCATCCAACGGTATGCAGGTAAGAGATAACTGAGCCGAAGCAACCGTTCTTGAATATGCTTCTCGCGAGATGAGGGGGACAAACGGCGTGTGCTGCGGCTGGGCGGGTGATGTTTATGGAGGATGCCCGTGCGCGGACTAGCTGCCCTCCGTAGCTCGGGGTATGGGTCTGAGGGGAAGCAGTGCGGCAGGCCAATTAGCCGCCTGCCGCGCGGTAACTCAAGCTGACTTTATTGTTCGATGGTCAGTCCCGCTTCTTTAATGATACGTGCCCAAAGTTCGGCGTCCGCTTCGATCATGCCTTGAAATACTTCGGGCTCACCGCCGATCGGTAAAGCAGACAAGGATTCAATCTGACGTTTGAACTGAGGCGTCTGCATCGCCGTATTGATAGCCTCGTTCAGCTTGTCCACGATGGCATCGGGAACGTCGGAAGGCACGACGATGCCGAACCAGGAGTAGAGTTCGAAATTATCGATTCCCTGCTCGATCACGGTGGGCACGTCTGGAAACTGAGGAACGCGTTCCCGGCTGGTGACTGCCAGCGGTTTCAAACGCTTTGCCCTTACGAACTCCTGGGCAGAGAGCAGAATATCGAAATACACGGGGACTTCGCCTGCCATGACGGCCGTGAGCGCGGGGCCGGAGCCCTTGTACGGAATTGCCAGCATGGGCGCCCCCGTCAACTGTTTGAAGTACTCAGTCCCCAATTGCGGCATCGTGCCCACGCCGGACGAGGCGTAGTTCATCTTGTCGCCCTGTTGCTTGGCGTATTCGATGAGATCGTTAATGTTATCGCCGGGAAAGTTGGGAGGTACCACCACGATGTGCGGGCTGCGAAATACTCCGGCCACTGCTCGGAAGTCCTTCAACGGTTCGAAAGGCATATGAGGGTACAACGCTTTTCCCGTCGAAATGATGTTGCTCGCCATCATCAGGGTATAGCCATCGTGTGGTGAACCCAATACATTTTGAGCGGCAACGATTGCCCCTGCCCCGGGGCGGTTCTCCACGACAACGGGCTGTCCCAGTGCGTCGGCCATGCCGTTTGAGATCGCCCGGGCGGTTAGATCAGAAGGCCCACCGGGCGGGAAGGGCACAACCAAGCGCAGGGGCCGATTGGGAAAGTTGGCCGCTTCATCCGCAGAGGCGACACCGGGGCTTAGGGCTGTGAATGAATAGGCTACGGCTACGAGCAGTCCCGCTCTTGCGCCTGCTTTGAGAAATCCGCGACGCAGCTGCGTGGTTATTTTCATTAGATGATCCTCCAGGGGTTGAATGAAGTGCGCATGGCACCCCCGCTTTGTTTCAATGAGTGCTCTTAAACTGCGACTTTAAAGTGCGCTTTCGGTGTCTCGGCAGCCAAAGCGTCCTCGATGCTGATTAACGCCTCTTGGCGGTGCAGGGTGGTACGCACCCGCTGTGACTGGTCGGCCGTGGGTGTGTCGTTGAGCATTTCTACGGCCAGGGCCCCTGCGGCCTGTCCTAAGCTCATCGCTGTTCCCATGTGCCGGCTTCCGCCATTCGCACTGCGGGTCGCGGAAATGGCACGTCCGGCGACTACGAGCCCTTCGGTCTGCTGGGGAATCAGGCAGCGCAGGGGGATTTCGAAGGGATTTTCTGGCATCCACAGGGAAATACCCGTGCCGCCCGCCTCGTGCAAATCCATCGGTCCGGCGCCCAGTGCAATAGCATCCTCAAAGCGTGTGCCCCCAACGATTTCTTCTTCCGTGAGGGTATGCTGTCCGATGATACGGCGGGTCTCGCGTACGCCGACGTGGGCAGCAATATTGGCAAGAGAGGATTTTTCAAAGCCGGGGACGCGCTCCTGCAGGAATTGGACGATCGAATAAACTTGCCTGCGGCCTTCAATTTCGGCATGGGTCAAGTCCTCAGCGTCGAGCGCGTCAATATCGGGGATGCGGCTCATGAGACAAATGGCGTCGATCTGATCGGGCGTGCTACAGAACGAGAGGCTCTCCCAAAAGATGCGGCCGTCGCGTAGACCCTCGAGTGCGAGCGCACGTTTCTCTTCCCGTGGCAGTGTACGAAAGCGCGCGACATCGACGTTGGACATGCGAAAAACCATGGTGCATGGCTGGCGGTTTTTGCGCAGACCCGCTTCCGACCCTTCGCACGGCACACTGGCACCGGCAGCCACGACAGCGTCGCCGGTGGCATCGATGACGACCTTGGCCTGCACGGCATGACGGCCGCCAATATCCTGAAAGATAACGCCGTTGACCCGGGCACTGTCCGCTAATATAGGTGCGACGACGCGAGTATGAAAACGCACGTTCACCCCTGCCTCCAGGGCCAGGCGGTCTGCCGCGACCTTAACAATCTCCGGGTTAAATGGAAAATTAAAAATAGGCACCGGGCTGCTGCTGGCCTCGGCCATGACGTAGCGCGTGAACCCCTCACTGCCGCCCAGCTTGCGCACCCTCTCGGTGAGCTCATAGGGAATCCCGCCCACCACGCGCGTATCGCCGTTGAAGAAGCCCACCCATTGGGCCACCATGCCGTAGGTTGCCGTTCCTCCCAGACAATTGGAGTGTTCAAGCAGCAATGTGTTGGCTCCCAGACGCGCCGCAGTGA
>CAZMVM010000117.1:0-2741 GCA_964569785.1 uncultured Pigmentiphaga sp.
CTAAAGTGGTCCGCACCCTGACGAAAGTAAGACGTTATTGGGCCCAATGAGGGGGGCGCTTTCTTTTGTTGTCCGCGTACATTAACGCAGCGCTTCTACGGGCTGTCGGGTGAGTAACGCAAGCAATTGAGCCAACTCGTCGCGCATTTCGCGGCGATCAACAATCATGTCGATCGCGCCCTTTTCCAGTAGAAATTCCGAGCGTTGAAAACCTTCAGGCAGCTTCTCGCGCACCGTTTGCTCAATAACCCGGGGCCCGGCAAACCCTACCAAGGCACCGGGCTCTGCGATGACGACGTCGCCCATGAAGGCAAAGCTGGCTGATACGCCACCCATGGTGGGATCAGTCAATATACTAATGAAGGGAAGCTGCCGCTGCGCCAGCCGGGTAAGTGCGGCGTTAGTTTTGGCCATTTGCATGAGAGAAAGCAGGCTTTCCTGCATGCGTGCGCCACCGGAAGCCGCCACACACACAAACGGCACACGCTGTTCGATTGCAGCCTGCACGCCGCGCACAAACCGCTCACCCACGACCGAGCCCATCGAGCCGCCCATGAATTGAAACTCGAATACCGCCATGACCAGCGGTAACGCGCGCACCGAACCACTCATTACCACCAGCGCTTCGCTCTCTCCGGTTTGCGCTGCAGCTTCTTTCAAGCGGTCAGGATACCTTTTGGTGTCTCTGAACTTCAGGGTGTCGACCGGGCCGATGTCGGCACCAATTTCCACCCTGCCTTCACGATCAAGCAGGATGTCGAGCCGCTCTCGTGCACTGATTCGCAAGTGATAGCCGCACTTGGGACAGACTTGCAGGTTGTTCTTGAGATCGTCTTGGTAAAGTACCGCTTCGCATCCGGGACACTTCTTCCATACCCCTTCGGGTACCCGCTTGGCCCCCGGCTTCTGGGACGATTTGATGCGGGGCGGTATCAGCTTATCGAGCCAACTCACTGTTGTGAATCCTGTCTGTAGTTATCGTTCACGTCAGGAAATTGCGGCTGCCGGAAGGGTTTACGCCAAGGGTAGAGATCATCGCCGGCCAACCGTTCCTGACAAGCTTATGTCGATTCTGCGGTGGGCAAGGCGTCCAGTGCCTGCCGAATGCCGCGTAACCACTGCTCGGTAGCATCAGCGGCGGCTTGAACCTGTGCGGACGCGGGCGCCGATGCTACGCCCTCCTGGATAGCCTGCACCAGGCGCGAGCCGATGACAACGGCATCAGCCACCCGGGCGACGGCTTGCGCGCTTTCAGCATCACGAATGCCAAATCCCACGCCGACGGGGATGCGCACGTGCCGGCGCACGACTGCCAACTTGTTCGCCACGTCGGTTGTATCAATATGACTGGCCCCCGTCACCCCTTTCAATGACACGTAGTACACATATCCACGTGCAATCTGCGCCACGGCAGCGATGCGGGCTTCGGTGGACGTGGGGGCAAGCAGGAAGATCGGATCAAGCCCGTGTCGCTCGAGAATGGGCGTGAAATCGTGCGCTTCCTCGGGCGGATAATCGACGATCAAAACACCGTCGACTCCCGCGGCCGCGGCTTCGCGGGCAAACGCTTCCTGCCCCATACGCTCCACGGGGTTCGCGTACCCCATCAGCACGACCGGCGTTTGATCGTCAGTTCTACGGAACTCGGCGACCATGTTGAGGACGTCGCGCAGACTAACGTTGTACTGCAATGCACGCTCAGCCGCCGCCTGGATGACGGAACCGTCGGCCATAGGGTCGGAAAATGGCACACCCAGCTCGATGATGTCTGCGCCCCCCCGCACGGCCGCGTGCATAATGCCTACCGTCGCCTCGGGCTGTGGATCACCTGCCATGAGATAAGGGATCAGCGCCTTGCGTGCGCTTGCCAGAGCACCTTCAGGTGAAATCGGCGGCACAATACCCAAACGGGCAAACGTTGCAGCCAGGCGTGGAGAAGATGAATACACTGTCATGGCCGGCCTATAGCTGGAGTCCTGCGCGCTCGGCGACAGTGTGCATGTCTTTGTCGCCGCGGCCTGATAGGTTAACGAGAAGAATCTTGTCGCTGGGCAGCGTAGGTGCTAAGCGTACGGCGTGCGCAATGGCATGCGAGGATTCCAAGGCCGGCATAATCCCTTCTATGCGGCAACAATCGTGGAACGCCGCCAACGCTTCTTCGTCGGTGACGCTGACATAAGTGGCACGGCCGGTATCCTTGAGCCACGCATGCTCGGGACCTACGCCCGGGTAATCAAGCCCCGCCGAAACCGAATGGGTTTCCTGAATCTGGCCGTGCTCGTCTTGCAGCAAGTAGGTGCGGTTGCCGTGCAGCACACCCACGCTACCGCCGCCGAGTGATGCAGCATGGCGACCACTATGCAAGCCTTCACCTGCGGCTTCGACTCCCACCAGCTGTACGTCGGTGTACGGGATATAAGGGTAGAAAATACCCATGGCGTTCGAACCGCCACCCACGCTCGCGATGATGACATCAGGTTGACGTCCTGCGTCACGCGGCATTTGCTCGAGGCACTCGCGGCCGATCACCGATTGAAAATCACGCACCATCGCCGGATACGGGTGTGGCCCGGCGACGGTACCGATGATGTAAAACGTATTCTCGACATGGGTGACCCAGTCGCGCATGGCTTCGTTGAGCGCATCCTTCAGGGTGCGCGAGCCCGAGTCTACCGGCACCACGGTGGCGCCCAGCAGCTTCATGCGATACACGTTGGCCGCCTGACGCCGCACGTCTTCAC
>CAZMVM010000117.1:2751-10155 GCA_964569785.1 uncultured Pigmentiphaga sp.
CCCCGCGCCGGTTTCGGCAATAATGCGGGTCTTGCCCATGCGCTTGGCCAGCAACGCCTGCCCGACGCAGTTGTTTACTTTGTGTGCGCCCGTGTGGTTAAGATCTTCACGCTTGAACCATATTTGCGCCCCGCCCAGTTCCCTCGACCAGCGTCGAGCGTAATACACAGGACTAGGGCGACCGACAAAATGCTTTAGTTCGTACTCGAACTCAGCGATGAAGTCCGGATCGTTCCTGTATCGTGCATACGCCTCTTTGAGCTCGTCGAGGGCATGCACGAGGGTTTCCGAGACAAATGATCCGCCGTACGGACCAAAATGCCCCGAGTCATCTGGGAAGTTGTAGTCGATCATAGGGGGCTGCTGTCAGTGGCGTCGAAACGCCGAACTTCGTTGGCAAATTCCTGCATCTTTGTGGGACACTTCACGCCCGGCGCCAATTCCACGCCACTGCTGACATCCACAGCGTACGGACGCACATCGGCGAGCGCCTGCCGGATGTTGGCGGCATGCAACCCGCCCGACAATACAACGGGCCGCGCGTTCGCAATACCGGCGAGCGTGGACAAATACGACCAGTCGAAGCTTTTGCCGCTGCCGCCATACCCGTCCGAATGGCTGTCGAACAACCAGCCCGCGGCGCTGCCGTAGAACAGGCAGGATTCTAGCAAAGCAGGCGGAGTGTCCAGACCGGGAGCGCCCACGCGAAATGCACGTAGGTAGGGGCGGCCGAAGCGTTCGCAGAACTCGGGCGTTTCGTCGCCGTGAAACTGCAGCAGATCAGGTTGTACGATACGCACAATGGCGTTGATCTCGTCCTCGGTTGCATTCACGGTTAACGCCACCACGTTTACAAACGCGGGCACACGAGCACGCAAGTGCTTGGCGCGCTCGAGCGTGAGAACGCGTTTGCTTAATGGGTAGAAAACAAACCCGATGGCATCAGCGCCCGCCGCTACCGCAGCGTCAATATCGTCTTCGCGGGTTAAGCCGCAAAACTTAATGCGTGTTCGACTCATAACAACCTGATTGCGCCAAAGACACGGTTCGATTGCGCGTCTGCGGCAAACTACACATTGTCGCGTATTTCCGCGCTGGCGTCCAAATACGGAAGTTTGTATTCGGGATACTCGATGCCAGTCAGATACAGCCCTGCGGCAGCAAAGGTAGGCGCAGCTGCAGCCCGGTTACGCGCAGCGAGCACCTCGGCCACCCATTCGGGTGGTTGCCGTCCCTGCCCCACATACACTAACGTTCCTACGAGGTTACGTACCATGTGGTGCAGGAAAGCGTTCGCCCTGAATGTCATGAGTACGAACCGTCCATGCGCCTGGATATCGAGTTCATGCAAAGTTCGGACGGGCGAAGCAGCCTGACACTCCGAGGACCGAAAGCTGGTGAAATCGTGTTCGCCAATCAAGAATTCGGCCGCTTCCCGCATGGCTTCAACTGAGACGGGACGAAAACTCCACCCTGCCCTATTGACCCAAAGCGGGGAGCGCACGCGATCGACCAGCAAACGATACACGTAGCGCCGCGACCGCGCAGAAAAGCGTGCGTGGAACTGATCGTCGACCTGACAGGCCCAGCGCACGGCAATGCTAGGAGGCAAATGTGAGTTGACCCCGCGAACCCAAGCATGTTCCGGACGATCTACGTCGGTATCCAAGTGCACCACCTGCAACGCCGCATGTACGCCGGTGTCGGTTCGCCCTGCACACACCACGGATACCGGCTTCCCGATGAAGGCTGCCAAGGCACGTTCAAGCTCATCTTGCACCGTGCGCCCGTGGGTTTGCGTTTGCCACCCCAACCATGGCGAACCGTCGTAACACACCCCTAACGCAATGCGCGGCATGCCTCGCCCTCGTCAGTGGCCTGGGCACGCGGACAATGCCGATCACCCACGGATTTGCGAATTAAGTGCATGAAAATCGCGACCTCATACTACAAAAACTGAACCATCCGAAACGTCCTAATATAGATCGCCCTGGGAAAGGCAGCCTCACCCATTGTGCATCGAGCACGTGCTGACCACCGGCAGTGAATCTTGTCGTCACCAGTTGCCAGCATTACGCGAGTGATGGAGAACCCACGGCTTGCGCAGTGAAATCAACATTCACCGCGCGCTTGAGTTCCCTCCTCAACCATTGCAACCCGGGATCGTCCGTCGCGCGCGGATGCCAGCACATATAGAGCTTGTAAGGCGGCAAGTGAAATGGCAGCGAATGAATGGCCAGACGCCGGCCGTACAGGGTAGCGACACGGGAGGGAATCACTGCCGCAAAATCGGTCTGTTCCAATATGCTCGTGAGCTGTCCAAAACTGCTCACCGCGAACTGCACAAAGCGCTCCCGTCCTATGCCGCGCAGAACGTCGTCGGTCATGCCTTCCAAACCCGATGCCCCATACCCGAAGAAAACCTGCGGCACCTCACAAAAGGCTTCCAGGGATACCCCTTGCATAAAGCGAGGATGCCCCGGACGAGCGGCGAATACAAAACTATCCTCGTACAGCAAGGCCGACTCGACCCGCGCGAGCGGCCATTCCCCTGGTAAGAAAGCGATGTCCAAATCACCCTTTTGCAAGCGGCGCACCAGGGCCGACAGTTGACCGGGTTCGAACACCACACGAATGCGCGATCGGGCGGCGGACAGCCGGCGCCCAAGGGCGGGGAGCACGAGTTGACCGGTGTGATCGCTACCGCTCATGCGAAAGATGCGCTCTGACGTCGCAGGATCAAACTCCTCTTCTGGCCGTAACAGCGCATTCAGTCGCTCCAGCACACCCTCGACGCGCGGCGCCAAGGCTAGCGCACGCGGAGTGGGAATGACACCGTGCGACGTGCGAGTAAATAAAGGATCGTCAAATACCCGCCGCAGCCGATTCAGTGAAGCACTGACAGCGGGCTGACTGAGAAACAGACGTTCGGCCGCTCGTGAAACACTGCGCTCACGCATCAGCGCGTCGAATGTACGCAGCATACTCACGTCGAGTTCGCGGATATCACGTTCAGCCATATCTCTTATCCAAATTTTCGAATTGCCTTGCTCAAGGGTGCCTCCTACCATTTGCTGCAATATCGGAACCGACTCAGCGTCAAAACCGGCTCAGGCGCAGAGCCTTTGCAACAAACGCAGCCGGCAAAAAAACTGTGGCAAGTCGGATCATTTTGTTGTCAGCCAGGAGATCATCATGAACAAGGGTACCGCTTACGGTTTGCCCACTCCTACCTATAACGCCACATTAACCGAAGTTGGGGCAGGTACCCCCATGGGAGAAGTTCTTCGCCGCTATTGGCATCCCATAGGCTTAACCAGCGACGCCACCAGCACTCCGCGCAAAGTACGCGTCCTTGGCGAAGACCTCATCCTCTTTCGGGACGGGTCAGGACGACCAGGGCTTTTATACCCGCATTGTTTCCACCGCGGGACCTCCCTCTACTATGGCAAAGTTGAAGAGAACGGGATTCGCTGCTGCTACCACGGTTGGCTCTTTTCCGTCGATGGTCGCTGCCTGGAACAACCCTGCGAGCCAAACAACGGCGGACGCGCACGCGAGAAGTTGATTCAGCCTTGGTATCCTGTGGAAGAGCGCTATGGGCTCATTTGGGTTTATATGGGTCCACCCGAAAAGAAGCCCATTCTGCCGCGCTACGAGGCCCTGGAAACGCTGGAGGAAGGCGAATTCATCGAAGCCGACGACAGCAGCATCGGCGGAGGGGGTCCGCAAATCATTCCCTGTAACTGGCTTCAACACTATGAGAATCTGGTCGATCCGTTTCACGTGGTGGTGTTGCACGCCAACTTTAGCGGTACCCAGTTTGTCGAGCAGATGGCTATCATGCCAGAGGTTTCCTTCGATTACACGGAACACGGAGTGAAGGTAACTTCAGTTCGTCAATTACCCGAAAATCGCACCTTCCGACGTGTCAGCGAAGCCGCCCTACCGACATTAAGAGTTATTCCCAACCCCCGGTTAGGAAAAGGCGGCCGCGTCGAATCCATTGGCTGGGTTTTGCCCATCGATGATCACCACTTCCGCATTTATGTAGCCGGACGCGTCACCGAAGCAGGCGAGCTGAGCAAAATGCGCTCGCGCCAGGGCGGAAAGCTGTGGCACGAACTGACTGAAGAAGAGCATCAAAAGTTTCCCGGCGATTATGAAGCGCAGGTTAGCCAGCGGCCCATCGCCATGCACTCGCAGGAACATCTGGCCACCTCCGATCGCGGCATTGTCATGCTGCGGCGGATGCTGCAAAAGCAGGTCGAAACCGTCCAGGCTGGGGGAGATCCGGTCGGTGTGTTTTTCGACCCTGACACGCCGCCCATCAAGTTTGAGGCAGGCAACTACATCATCGACTAACCCGAGGAGGAGCACATGAAAAAACGATACACCCGATGCGCGTTGAGCGCCGTCATCGCCGTTGCCATGGGTGTGGGCGGCGCGGCAGGTGTGGCCACGGCTCAAGACGCAAACAACGAGGCGGCGGACTTCCCCAATCGCCCTGTCACCCTCATCACCTGGTCGCCAGCCGGGGGGCCTATTGATATCCTGACCCGCACCATCGCGCAAGGGCTTTCCGAAGTTTGGAACCAGAAAGTATTGGTGGAAAACCGTACCGGTGCCACCGGCGTCATAGCGACCCAGCATGCTGCGCGGCTCCCCGCCGATGGCTATCACCTGCTAATGACGACGAGCACAGCCCACATCGCCAATTTGTACCTACAACCATCACTGAGCTACGACCCAAAGACCGACTTCGAGCCGGTAGCCCGTCTGGCGGCAGGTAGTGTTGTACTCATGGCCCCGGCCAACGCACCATTTGATGACATCGATGGTTTGGCCGAATACGCACGCAAGCAAGGCACCGGAATGTCCTACGGCACGTGGGGTATTGGCTCATCGGCTCATTTATATGGGGAGTTGTTGAAGACGAAGTACAACGTCCCGCTCGTACATGTCCCCTACCGGGGCGATGTGGCGTCAACACAAGACCTCGTCGGGGGTACGTTGCCTGTCTCGTTTACCGGCGGGGTGACCGCGCGTCGACTGATCGAAGGCGGTCAGGCCAAAGCCCTGGCTCAAGCGGCTGCCGAACGGTTTTCCATTCTCCCTGATGTTCCAACATTCAAGGAGCAAGGCTACGAGGGGTTCGACCTAATGGGCTGGGCAGGGGTTTTTGTGCCCGCTGGAGTGCCTGAGCCCATTTTGGCCAAGATTTCTGCCGACCTCGAAACAGTGGTGAAAAGCCCTGAAGTCTCAAAACGCTTGAAGGACATCGGCCAGGACGAAATTTACATGGACCACGCCACCATGAAGGAATGGCTAGACTCGGAGTTTGAGAATTGGGGCCAGCTCATCAAAGACGCAGGTGTCGATAAGCTCGAAAGCAAATAATCCACGACGTTCTCCTTTGTAGCCACACAACACACTTGGGGGGAGAGTGTTCGCTGAACTGCCCCCCCGAAGTGGCGCGGTCAAGGCGTTACAGACACCGCCACCACAAGTTTAGAGGCTAGCCGTCACCTCATTAGCCCGGCTAGCCTCTTGGTTTTGTAGTTTGTCTACGCTTTATGGTTGCATGCTTGAGAACTGGAACCGCAGGCAACAGCACGCGATTCGACATCGACGGCACCGCCCAAAGCATGGTTCGGGAACCGGAATGGCTTGCTTAGCTGTTTGGCTGCGTCGTCCCTGCCTTTCCTTCGCGTGTCGTGTCGCTAACAGTATCCGACGTGGCCTTATTTGCCTTGGCGCCCTCGCCCGGCTCAAGATCAAGATCGAAATCAACGGGCAGGGGTGGTAGTGGCTTGCCCGCACCCGGGCGCTTCCGGAATACGTTAAACACCACCAGGGCAACAAACAAGACAATAACAATAATGAGCGGCCAAAAATACGTTTCTAGCCACGATGCATGTTCCATATCACTTTCTGTCGAACCGGAGGACGCCGCCACGGGGCTGGCGGCAGGACTAGCAGTTTCAGCAGCGGCGCCCGGCGTTTCATCGGCAGCCGCTGTTGTTGACGCGGAACGAGCGGCGCTCTCACTAGCCCCGTTAGACTCAACGTTGTGTGGCTGAATAGCGTCCGGCTGACTCGCACGTTGGCCGGCGGCTTTGGATGGCTCCCCGCTCGCGGCCGTGGTGGTGGCCGAGGGTTGCTCAGCCGGAGCAGATTCGCGCGCGTCGCCATTCGGTTGTGCCGGCACACTGGATGTTCCACTGGGCGACCCGGCTAGCGCCGATCGCTCGGCAGCGGAGGACGCATTGGACGCCCCTGCGCCGCTTGCGTCTGTGCCTGCTGACTGCGCCGACAGGCCGGCTTGACCTGTGCCGCCGGACGGCACCACCGACTCGGACCGAGAAACATCATTGGCAGCCGGTGCGTTTGTGCTGCTCTGAGCAACGATGCTCTCACTTGCGCTACGCGCGCTTGAGGTACCCCTTTGCGCTGCGCCTGACGCTTGCGCCCCCGGTTCAGCTGCACTGGCAGCGTTGTCGGGCCCTGAGCCGATTTGAGGGGCATCCTTTGCTGCGAGTTCTGACGTGACGCCCCTATTGGGCGATGTGGGCCGAGGAGCAAGGGAGCCGGCTGCCGCTGGCGATTGATCAGGTTGCCTACCGGTGGCTGCATCTTGTTGCTCGCCCGATGCAAATGCTTGCGCATTTTGGCCCGCAATCGCTGTCGTTGAATCGACCGTGGTCTGGGATTGCTGTGTGCCAGCAGGACCGGACAGTTCTGCCGCCGGGCTTTCACTTAATGCCTGGACATTTTCCGACCCCGCGGGCGCAGCACCAACCGCCCGCTCTGGCGCGAACGTGCTGCCTGGGCCCGTGGCGTCGGCCGCCGTGTCACTTAGCGCACCTACAGGGTCGGACCTCCCCGCCGACGTCGCCACGCTTTGGTCCGCGCTACTACTCGCTTCTTCTGCGCGCTGAGTGGGTTCGGGCCGGGCTGCCTCACGTGAACCGCTACGTTCATTGTGCTGCGATGAGACGATGCTTCGGTCTGTGGCGGTTAAATGTTCAGATGTATTGGCTTCAGCCGATCCGGCTGACGCTCCTGTTGCGGCCCCATCCCCGGCGACCGCTGGTGCACTCCCAGAACCGCTGGCAGGCGCCGTTTGTTGCAAACGCGCTAAAGCCTCATTTTGCATCTGCAGGAGACGCTGCATCTGGGCAAGCGTGCTTTCTAGCTCGGACACCCGGGATTGGGCATCGGCCAGTGCTCGCTGGCTGGCCACTTGCTCATCGCGCAAACGATCGAGTTCTGCCTGGGCCGCTGCCAAGGCGTCGTTGTCGTTAGCATCGTTCATCCCGACAACGGGCGCAGCGCTGGATAATCGAAGAGCATCCCGCCCCGTGGGCAGGGGCGGCGACGGCTCCGCCGCCGCAATGGGGC
>CAZMVM010000118.1:0-10018 GCA_964569785.1 uncultured Pigmentiphaga sp.
CTGGATCAAACCTGGCCCAGACGGACGCCTTTACGCTATTAACCCAGAGGCTGGTTACTTTGGGGTGGCTCCCGGCACCAACGAGAAGACCAACTACAACTGCATGGCCTCGCTGCGCGAGAACGTGTTGTTCACTAATGTTGCCCTCACAGATGATGGCGATGTCTGGTGGGAGGGCATGGGGCCGGAACCCGAGCACTGCCTCGACTGGCAAGGCAAAGATTGGACTCCCGACAGCGGGCGCCCGGCAGCACACCCGAATGCTCGGTTCACCGTCTCTGCGGTGCAAAACCCGGTAATTGACCCCGAATGGGATAACCCGGCAGGGGTTCCCATTGATGCCTTCATTTTTGGTGGACGCCGCTCCGATACCATTCCCCTGGTAACCGAGGCTCGCAACTGGCTCGAAGGCGTATACATGGCCGCCACGTTAGGATCCGAGACCACGGCAGCGGCTGTAGGTCAGCAAGGGGTCGTGCGGCGAGATCCCTTCGCGATGCTCCCCTTCTGCGGTTACAACATGAGCGACTACTTCCAGCACTGGCTCAACATGGGAGAGCGCCTGTCGAAAAGTGGAGCAGTGTTGCCGCGAATTTACTGCGTGAACTGGTTCCAGACTGACGACAACGGCAAGTTCATCTGGCCGGGCTTTGGCGAGAACATGCGCGTGCTCAAGTGGATGCTGGAGCGTATCGAAGGCAAGGTTGAGGGCAAGGATACGCCTTTCGGGATCACGCCCCGTTACGAAGATATGACTTGGGATGGGTTGAGCTTCTCGCAAGAGCAGTTCGAGCGCATCACGAAATTTGACAACGCGGCTTGGCGCAACGAGCTGGAGTTGCATCGCGAGCTGTTCGACCGCTTGCAGGCGCGTCTGCCCAGCGAGCTCAATGAGACGCTCGAAAAACTGAAGCAGCGCGTCGCCGGCTAAGCCGCCCCGCAAGTTAGGGGCGCCGCAGCATTCGACGCATTGCCCTTCGCCTTCTCCGCCATCGTGCTCATGCTTGGGCATGAGGCGGGGAAGGTGTTCCAGCTGTAGTTGATGCCAACAGAAGGGTGCACTGAAGTGGTAACCTGTTTTGTCTCAAGCTCGGCGTCGGTCAAGGGAGCGCCATCATGTTCATCCGGCGACGTACGGGCAAAGCGGTTCAACTGGTAATCGACGTCGATCCCAAAGCTTGCATACAGTGGTTGTAGTGCTTGGGCATTACGCCGTAATGTTTCATCATTTGGCAGGGTGCCGTTCACGGCGAAGATTACCCGGTTGCCCGATCGAAGATTAAAGAATGAACCGAAAACTGCCGCGTAGGTGGCAGACTCTCGTTGGTACAATTTGCTGGCCGAAAAAGTATTGGCAGCGAGTACGCCACCGGGCACAAGCAGTGTTTTAAGTTCTTCCAGAAATTCCCGCGTCATCAAATGGGCAGGAATGTATTGGGTGTCGAAAGCATCGAGCATGATAAGGTCGTATTTCGCGCCTTCGGCAATCGCTCGTTGCACGTACTCCCGCCCATCTGCAACGTGAATGTAGTGGTTGGGGCCTGGTTTGTAACCGAAAAAGCGCTTGGCGACACTGACGACCGCAGGGTCGATCTCAACCGTATCTAGGCGCGCCTGCGGTGCAATCTTTTGCAGTGCCATTGGCAGGGTACCGCCCCCTAACCCAATAACCAGGGCCCGGTTGATTTGCGGGCGTACGAATAATGCGGTCATCATCGTGCGGGTATAATCGAACACCATTTTTTCCGGCGCTGCCGGTTCAAAGCACGACTGCCGACCTAAAGCGTGGATGCTGCCAAACTTCATACAACGCTCGGTTCCCGACTCGTAAACGATGATTGGCGAGAACTGCGAGGGCTCAGTGTGGATGATTTCAGCAGCTGAGGTACAGCCCAACCCGGCTATAAGCACGAGGCTACCGCTGCCTATTCGTAGGCGGCGCCGAAAGTGACGTGGTTTCATGACTCGCGGTACTTCGGTTGCTGCTTGGTCTTGAGACTCTAACACGTTGTACATGGAGATTCTCATACATGCTGAAACTCGCGCGCATTCTGTTGATATCTGGCGGATTGATCTCCGCTGCAATAACGCCCGCAGCTGCAGAGCAGTTCTCGGTCCCGACGCAAGGCGCTTGGAGCGTGCAGTACGGTGCACACTCCGATATACATCGCTTTACCCTGAATTACGAAACGCAGCCGCTTTGGTCATACCCTGTCGGAAGAACACGCCTTCATCTCGTTGGGGAGCTCGGTGTTTCGTATTGGCGATATGATCGTCACCCCGTAGACTCGCACCGCAATGCGTGGCAGCTAAGCGCCATTCCGATGTTTCAGTGGTGGCTTACGCCACAGCTCTATCTCGAAGCAGGGATTGGGGCAACGGTCTTTAATACGACCAGCTTCGCAGATAAGCAGTTGAGCACGGCGTTCCAATTTGGAGATCACATCGGCGTGGGCTTCCAAGTGACGGATGCCATGCGCATCAATGCACGCTTATCGCATTTTTCTAACGCCGGCATCAAGCGACCCAATCCTGGACTTAATTCCGTACAGGTGGGTGTAACCGTTCGCTGGTAGGCCAGTGGGGCGCGTATGGTGACCGATTCCGCTTGTAACTAAGCCCGCGTTGGTGTCGCATTACAAACGAGAGGCAGCGGCACTTAGCGCGGATGCGGCCCGCAATCATGCTTTACGCTTTGTGTGGTGCATGCATTACGCCGGAGCTTCGCTCCGGCGCCGGCTGCTGGAGGTATGAGCGGGAGTTCGCCCCCCGCCAGGTAGCAACAGGGCGAAGGCCCGCTTGCCACGCATTCACGATAATACAAAGGCGTGGTTCAGAGGTGCCATGCGACTACTGCATGGAAATGTCCTGTTTGGTTGTAATCTCTTTGGCCCAATCGTATTGGGCTCGGATCTCGGCCGCGAACTCTTCAGGCGTATTCCCCGAAGGCGATGCTCCCTGCTTTTCCAGAGTGGCAATGACGTCTGGCTGAGACAAGACCTTAGCGGCAGCATCGCGCAGCTTGTTGACAATTTCCATGGGAGTGCCCGCCGGGGCAAGCAAGCCATACCAGACCGGTTGATTTAGCTCGGGGTAGCCAACTTCCGCATACGTGGGGACGTCCGGCAGGTTGGGTAAGCGCTGCGGCCAGGCGATGGCCATGGGTTTTAGGCGGCCCGCTTCGATTTGTCCCATAGAGGACGGAATATTATCGAACAGCACCTGCACCTGTCCTGCCACGGTATCCACAATGGCGGGACCGGACCCTTTGTATGGTACGTGAACCATGTCGGTGCCTGTAGCCAGTTTGAACGCTTCACCTGCAAGGTGATTGACACTGCAAGGACCGGACGTTCCGTACGAGTATTTACCCGGATTTTTCTTCAGCTCAGCGACAAACTCGTCGAAGTTATTCGCGGGAAACTTGGGATTGACGACCACCACGTTCGCCGTGTTGGCGAAATTCGTGACAGGCTGAAAGTCTTTCAGCGGATCGTAGGAAAGCTTCTCGTGACACGCCGGGTTGACCGCCATCGTGGAAACGGTGGCAATCGACAACACATAGCCGTCGGGCGCGGCGCGCGCGGCCTCGGTGGCGCCAATCGATCCGCCTCCACCGCCGCGGTTCTCAATCACGAACGGCTGCCCCAACTCGATGCCCATGCGCTCGCCAACAAGACGGGCAATAATGTCAGTAGACCCGCCCGGCGCGAAGGGAACAATGACACGCACTGGTTTATTTGGATAATCTTGTGCGGCATGGGTGGGTGTGTAGCTTATCGTTAATGAAGAAGCGATGATGCCAACTGCCTTCAAAAACCTGTAAGACTTATTATTCATACGTTACCTCGGTTTGATCGAAGGGTTTCCGTCTCCCCCAGCTCCTGCGATTTCGTATCACGGAACGGAGTGAAGCAACTTGAAGGTAACATTGGGGAGTAGGAGGGGGTGTAACAAAAGTTTCCAAAATGGAACAAATGGGTGAATTTAGGCACGCCGACCCCTACAGCAGCTGGCTCGGAAATCCTCCACTTGCGAGGACGTTCTAATGACGATGCAGACATCCCCTCGTGGGATTCTCTGCTCTTGGTCACACCACTTTAGAGTGTAGAGACAGTATGTCCTCAGTCATTGTGCTGGGCGCTGGCATGGCGGGAGTGGCCACAGCGCTGGAGCTGCAAAAGCTCGGGTGGGCCGTTGCCTTGGTCGATCAAGGCCCGCCAGGTACGGAAACTAGCTATGGCAACGCGGGAATTATTCAAGCAGAGGCGGTCGAGCCTCATGCCGTGCCCTGGGGACTGGGCAAGTTGCTTGCCATGGTGTTGGGCTTCAGTAATGAGCTGCATTACAGCTGGCGGGGTGTCCTGCAGCAAGGTAGGCCGCTAGTCCACTATGCGAAGTATTCCATGCCGGCTCGACACCACGATGTTTCAGCGCACTATGCACAGCTCGCGCGGCGCGCGACGCGCGACCACGCCGAGTTCATTCACGACGCTCAAGCCGAGCACCTGGTACGGCGCGACGGCTTTCGCATGATGCACCGAACGCAGCAGGGGTTCGATCGTTTGCTTGAATTGGCCCATCGGGTTCACACCCGCTATGGCGTGCCGGTGAAGCTGCTGACCGCCAACGAACTACTCGCCGCGGAGCCTGCGTTACACGAGGGAGGAGCAGGCGGTGTCCATTGGCTCGATTCCTGGACGGTGTCCGATCCGGGCAGCTTGGTCGATGCTTACGCCACATTATTTCTGCAACGCGGGGGCACTTTCGCACATGCCGATGCCACCACCGTTCAAGCGACTTCAAACCGCGGCTGGCGGCTGCGCTCTAGCCTAGGTGTGTTAGAAGCGGAACATATCGTTGTCAGTCTCGGTCCGTGGTCGGCCCACTTCTTTCAACGCTTCGGGGTGCGCTTTCCGATGTTTTACAAGCGAGGGTATCATCGGCACTATGCCGGTCCTCAATTGAATTTACCCCTTATGGATGTTGGGGGGGCTTACGTGATGGCGCCGATGCGGAGGGGTCTGCGCATCACAACCGGTGCTGATATCGCAGCATGGGGAGCGCCTCCTGCTCCCGTTCAACTGCGGCGGGCCGAGCGTTATGCACGTCGCCTTGTCAATTTAGGGGCGCCTGTCGAATCACAACCATGGTCGGGTTTGCGGCCCTGCATGCCGGATATGCTTCCCGTTATTGGCAGGGTGCCGGGGTTTTCAAATTTGTGGGCGCATTTTGGACATGGGCACCAAGGATTCACCCAAGGGCCAACAACGGCCATGCTGCTAGCGCAACTCATGTGCGGTGAAACGCCAGCATTAAATGCTCAGCCGTTTCACCCCGAGAGATTTTTATAAACGTACAGAATATGCAGGCTATGCCATTGCGCCGGAGAACGATCGTTGCCCAGCCGCGCACCCCACTCACGGGGCGCTCGCGCTATCGCTCGTGGGCTCATCGTTGCTACCGATATGCCGTAAACGATGTACGGTGAGCTCGTCGATGGTCAGCGATTGAATCCGTGCGTGGCGAATTGCCATGCGCTTGATGGCAAGAGTGCCGATAGCGAGTGCACCTATAGCAAGAGCTCCGACGGCCAGAGCGCCGATGGCAAGTGCGCCTGCCGACCCGGTTTTGGTAGAGAACGACTCAAGGCGCTGGCGGCCGCGATGTGCAGGTATGCGTCGCATAAAGACCTCCGACAGGTTGGATAAGCTTTTATAGTATCGCGGCGCCGCGCATGCGTCCTCTGTGGGTTGCCTATTGGTTCGCGATGCCGAGATCGCTGACGAAGGTCTTCCAGCGATCCACATCGCGCGCAATCATTTCAGAAATAGCCTCGGGTGAGCTCGTGGTGGGAATCATGCCTTGTTTCATGAGCGTTTCGCGAACATCGTCGCGCGCGATGGCCGTAGCGGCTTCTTTGTTGAGTCGCTCGACCACAGCCGGCGGAGTGTTGGCGGGCGCCGCAAGCCAGTAGTACATGTCGATATCGACGCTTTCCAGCCCTAATTCCGCAAAGCTGGGCGTGTCAGGTGCCAACGCTGAGCGCTGCACCCCTGAAACCCCCAACATCTTGACCTTGCCGGTTTCAACCATGGGAAGAGCCGTATGCACGGGCAGTATCATCATTTCTACTTGCCCACCCATCAGATCGGCACTGGCGCCGGCTGCGCCCTTATAGGGGACGTGTACGACGTCAAGGTCGAGGTGGTCCTTGAGAATTTCCATGGCCAAATGCTGCGGTGTACCGTTGCCTGGGGAAGCGTAGTTCAGCTTTCCGGGGCGCTCCCGCACGTACTGGACGAACT
Source organism: uncultured Pigmentiphaga sp. (assembly GCA_964569785.1). Taxonomy (GTDB): domain Bacteria; phylum Pseudomonadota; class Gammaproteobacteria; order Burkholderiales; family Burkholderiaceae_B; genus Verticiella. The sequence continues at coordinate 6,309 of CAZMVM010000118.1, forward strand.
CTTCGAACGATGACACCGGGAGTACTGACGGATTGATCACCAGTGCCAGGTTACCTACGGCCAGTTGGCTGATCGGTTGAAAGTCATTGACGGGGTCGTAGGGTATGGAAGCATAAAGGGCGGGCGTAATGGTGAAGGTATTCACCGTAATCATCAGGGTATGGCCATCTGGCGTGGCTTTGGCGACTGCATCAGCGCCAATGTTACCGCTGGCGCCGGGTTTGTTATCCACCACGATCGGTTGACCCAAGGCTTCCGTAAGGCGCGGCGACAGGGTTCGCGCTATCAGGTCTATCCCCGTACCGGGAGTGTAGGGCACGACGATAGTAATGGGGCGCGTCGGGTACTCGCTTGCAAAAGAGGTAACGGGCGCAGTGGCTAAAAGGGTAGCAGTGGCGAGCGGTGCCGCCAGTAGGGAAAGACATCTGTTCATATTTCGCCTCCTTTAGAGTCGTAGTTATTGTCAATAGGCGGCCTGGGTGCGCCGCCCCGAGGTCATCAACCCTTATGTCGGGCTCTTGTGATCAATCGAAGACTTGTTGTTCTATTCCTAGCAGTTTAAGTGCATTCAGCAAGTAGATTTTCTTTTTGTCGTCTTCCGAGAGGTCGAGGTCTTCAATCGAGCGAATGCCTTCACGAATAAACATCGGGCCTCCCTCGGGATCGAAGGGGCAATCGCTAGCGAAAACTACTTTATCGGCGCCAAAGAAATCGAGCCCGCATCGCAGTGCCGAGGCTGAACCACCGAGAACAGTATCAGCATAGAACATTTTGAAGTAGTCAATCGGCCGTTTTGCCATGCGTTCCAGCAAGGCGGAATAGTCCTCGTCGGCCGTGCGGCTGCCCAGTTGTGCCCAGAGAGTTTCCGCGCGGCCTGCAAAATAAGGAATCATTGCGCCACAGTGGTGAGTAATGATGCGCAACTCGGGGAGCCGATCGAACATTTGCGAGAAAACCAGGCGCGCCATCGCGACACTCGTGGCGTACGGCCATCCCAGCACTTGCCATATTTCATAACGCGACTTCTCTTCGGTTGGGTAGTCGGACTCGGATGCGGGGCGAAACGGGTGCATCCAAATCGGAACACCGTATTTCTTTGTCGCCTGCTCGAAAACCGGGAAAAACTCGGGGTCGTCCAACGGGCGTCCGTTAATGTTTGTGGTGAGCTGTATACCGCGGGCGCCCAACTGCGTGATAGCCCGATCCATCTCCTCGAGAGCCGCCTCGACGTTGTTCATGGGCAGCGACGCCACGAAGGCAGGAAAGCGATTGGGCGCTTTGTCGACAATCGCTGCCATGTCGTCGTTTGCCACCCGAGCGAACTCGGCAGAGCGTGAACCATCTCCTAAGGACTCTGGGGGCGGCAGGGCTAGCGTCAGCACCTGTTGAACTTCCGGCCATTGTGCGAGCATTTCAAGGCGGGCATCCATATCCCAGAGCATGCGCAAGTTGCTCATTCGTTTTACGATCCCGGGATCACGTGAGTGCTCACGCATGATGTCCAAGTAACGCTGCGGCATCACATGGCTGTAAATATCGATCTTTCGCATGTTCTCCCCCTAGGTAACATTCGGGTTGTATTTCGGGTGATTCTGTTTAGCGTGTATAGACGGGTTAATGCGTATCAAGCGCGGGTGTATGGCGCTTGCCGTTGCTTGAGTCCACACCTCTCGTTGGCGGGCGACAGCCGGAAGCGATGGTGTCTCTTCCGGGAATGCGACGTTTTTGCTTGCGCCACGTTGTCCAAGGCTGGCTGACAACGTCGATTGAGCCAGCTTTACGATGCGTCTTGCATGCCCAGCACCGTTCGCAAAGTTGGTAATGCGTCGCTTCCAGCCTTGCCGCGCCACGCTACCATGTGATCAGGCCGGATGAGGGTGAGCGGTGCTTCGTACAACGGGAGCAGCTCGTTGGCTTGATCCGGTTTGACGATGGTCAGGTCGATGCCAAGGGCCCGAGCGGCCTCCCGAAAATAGTGCACATCGGTGTCGGGAGCATTCAGTACAAGCAGCGACCATTCGGTCCCGAGCAAATCGTAGAGCGAGCGGCCGTCGTCCAGCCATGCATGAGGTGGGCGACCGCCCGGACAAGCCGTGGGGGTGTACTCATTGGCCGCATCAGGCGGGGGTGTACATCCGTCTTTCACGATCACCGGGGATTCGTCGTACCTCCCCCCGAATGTAATCCCCGGAATATTAAATTCCATGCGGCCATGCTGTGCCAGGTACTCGCCGGCAATGGCGCGTGCTGCAGCACCCGCGGGGGTGTCATCTTCTATTTCCGGTACCGGTCGGTAATTGCCTAATGAATCCGCGAAGACCTTCGCGTACGAGGTGTTACGGACGGCTAGCGGTCGTCGTTCGAGTTCGTACGAATCGAGTAGTTGCGCGGGGGCCTGCCCGTGGATGACAGCGGCAAGCTTCCAGCCCAAATTGACGGCGTCCTCGACGGCCGTGTTGTAGCCGAGCCCGCCCGTGGGCGTAAACAGGTGCGCTGCATCTCCGCCAATAAACACGCGTCCGCGTTGAAAGCGATTGCTGACTAAGCTGTGCCCGGCCGTCCAGCCTCCGCGCGCGAGTACTTCGACAGTCACATCGGCACCGACGGCATCGCGGAACATTTTGCGGGCATAGTCGTCGGTGACGGTATCCTCGCTTTCGTGTTCACGGAGCTGCGTATGAAAGGCAAATTCTGACTTCCCATCGACGGCTGCCATGAACGCACGCCGGTGTGGGTTGAACGTAACGTTCATCCAGGCTGGCGGGTGGGGTACTACGCGATAAAAATCGGGACAACGTACGTAGACGGCGTACATGCGACCTCCCATAAAGTCGCGCACGACGCCGGTCTCGCCCGTGTATTGAAAGCCGAGCTCTTGTCTTACCGTGCTGCGTGCGCCGTCAGCCCCCACCAAATATGAAGCCCGAACGGTGTGACGCCGGCCGTCCTCCAGGCGCTCTAGCTCGGCCACTACACTGTCGCCGGTATCGGTAAAGTGCAGCATGCGCCAACCAAAGTGCAGCGAGTTGGAGCGGTACTTCTTGGCGTGACGATACAGCGTTTGCTCGACAAATTTCTGGGACACGCGATGAGGTAGCTCGGCCGCGTTCCACGAGCCGCCCATGTTGCGTATCAGTGTTTTGGCCTGTTTTGACGACGGCAATGAAAAGCGCGCCAGTTCATGGCGTGCGTATCGTGTGAAGTAAGCAATGTCCGTGGGGAAATCGGGCGGTAAACCCTGCCGGCGGATTTCGTCGGCAAACCCCAAGCGCCGAAAATGTTCCATCGTTCTCGCCTGGGTCGCATTCGCCTGCGGGTTGAGCGCGGTACTGGGTTTGTCGTTGATTAGAACGGTGGATACGTTGCGCCGCCCAAGCTCGATCGCGAGCATGAGCCCACAAGGACCGCCCCCGACGATGATGACGTCGGCCTGAACCGGGGGCGCAGGGGATCGGAAATCTGTGCTCATGAGGATATAGTCAGGTAAACTGACTAATGAGTCAATTCCGTGTAAACCCTAGCGTATGCCAACATAGGAGTACGGTGTTGCGCAAACGTGACCCGCCTACCTCAAGCGTAAATCGGTAACAGTTGCTGCAGCGGGTAGGGCGGGTGCCCCCTGTTTCCACGCCGCCGGTACAAAGAAATGGCATAGAGACATGGTCTTGGATCAATTGCCCTTGCTCAAGCCGTCATCATGATCCGCGCAA
>CAZMVM010000119.1:0-2089 GCA_964569785.1 uncultured Pigmentiphaga sp.
TGATCCCATGGGCCATTTCAATGGCAGACCCGCCAGAATACCAGCCATCTTGTTCCCCTTCAGAAAACAACGCACAATGGCAGACCAGCACAACTCATCGCAAGCCTGACGCTATCACGCCGTGTACCATCATCATGTCTGTCAAAGCCACTATTAAGCGCATTCAGTCTATCGGGGTTATCGCCCTATTTCTGGATGCCTTTCGTCGCTGGAGTAGTAAGCGCGCGGCCAGTAAAGGCGCTGCGTTAGCGCTGTACATGATTTTTTCGCTTGCTCCCATCCTGGTGCTATTGATGGTATTAGGCGGATGGTTTTTTAGCGCAGAAGCCCTACAGGATGAGCTTCTGAAGCGCATTAGAGACATTGCGGATCAACGCAGTGCAGACGCAGTGCAGAACATTCTGGCCAACGTCCAGTACGCACGTGGCGGAACCGTTGCGGCATGGGCCTCGCTCGCTATGCTTGCCTTTAGCTCGACCACGGCCTTTACCGAGCTAAAACGCAGTCTCGACGAAATCTGGGATGCTCCAGGGAAAAGCAAAGCTGGCCTTCTACAAACCGCGATCAGCCGTCTGCTTTCGTTCGTGGTGGTGTTATCGCTCGCTGCGGTACTGCTCGCTTCGCTGTTTGTCGACGCAGTCTTGCGGGCAATGCAGCAATACTGGCATCTGCTTTTCGATGAAGCGACCTTCTCGCTGGCTGCACAGCTCATTAGCAGCGCGTTCTCATTTTTTGTCGTTGTCTTGCTCGTTGCCGTTGTTCTCAAGACCCTGCCGTCCGCCGAACTGCGCTGGCGCGATGTGTGGCCTGGCGCGCTGCTGACAGCGGTTCTGTTTCATCTGGGCAAGACGGCTATCGGGCTGTACCTTAGTCGGGGCAATATCATTTCATCCTACGGCGCGGCAGGCTCGGTCATTGCCTTGTTGCTATGGATTTACTTCTCAGCCTTGATCTTTTTCTTCGGGGCCGCGTTCGCGCGCGAATACTGGGGCCGCTATGGTAGTGGCCGCACGCTTCTACCCAGCAGCGCACAGCCACGTCCCAACGCGCAAGCGGCCCCGCCCTCACAAAAGGTTAACGGCCACCACCAGAATGCTGACAGCGATGACCAGCAACCCTACCAGCATAAGCAGGCCGTCGTGCCCGATTAAAGCCAAACCAAAAGTTGTCAGAGCCACCCCGGCGGATGTCGCCGCGAAAGGCACGAGCTCAAGCGGCGGCATCGTAATTGCCACGATCAAACACACCAAAGCGACCACATAAACGGCCGTGTTTTGTGTAAGCCCTACCAAACGAGGCCGCAGCATCTTGTCGGTTATGCGGGCAAATGGGCGCAGACCGTGCAAAACCTTCATGAAATATTGATGGGTGATGGTGCGGTTGAGTATCCAACGCGGTAACCAAAACCACTCGCGCCCTGCCAACAGTTGCACCGTGATCAACAGAACCAGGCAGCCAGCCAGGGTTGGCACTCCCGGAATACCGCTCAGCGGTGAGAGCACCAACAACCCAGGAACGAGTAACAAGGGTCCGAACGACCGCCGGCCCGTCGCCTCGAGCATTGCACCCACGGACACCTCGCCATTTTCCTGCTGTGCAAGTTCGAGCCTATCCAGCATTTCGGTCAGGCTGGTGATGTGCAAACGCGATAGTCGCTCGCTTCCAAATCGACGTCGCATCCACCGACCAGGCCGTCGTGTCGGAGTTTCTTCCATGGGCTACTTCGTAAAAAGGATGACTCTGCCCCTTTGCAGAATTCATTCCCAATCACACCGCAGCAACGTTTCGTAACCGGAAGGTGTGCGGACGTGCAAACGTGGCTCTTATTGCAGCCAGTGACGCTTCAGAACTACCTGCTTTCTCCGTATGGCGCGGACTGACTTTGTAGGGGCGCGCGCCTTACCCTTCACCGGGGCCACACTTGGGCTGCGTGATGTAACTGTTCGGGGGAACACTCTGTGTGAGCCACACGTTGCCCCCAATGGTAGAGCCACGCCCTATGGTGACGCGCCCGAGCACAGTGGCGCCGGCATAAATCACGACGTCATCTTCTACGATGGGATGCCGCTTGATGCCCTTTTGTAAGCTG
>CAZMVM010000119.1:2099-9968 GCA_964569785.1 uncultured Pigmentiphaga sp.
CTTCGTTGGTTGGGAAGCGCTTGGCTCCCAAGGTAACCGCTTGGTAAATGCGCACGCGCTCCCCAATTTCGGCGGTTTCTCCAATGACCACGCCCGTGCCATGATCAATGAAGAAGCTCGGCCCTATGCGCGCGCCCGGGTGAATGTCGATTCCCGTGGCCGAATGCCCAATCTCGGTCATGAGGCGAGGCAGCAGAGGCATGCTGAGTCGATACAGAACGTGCGCCAGACGATAGTAGGTAATTGCCTGAAACCCTGGATAACACAGTAAGATTTCCGACAAACTGGTGGCTGCAGGGTCACCCTGAAACGCCGCGTGCAAATCGCTGACCAACAAAGCGCGCACATCTGGCAGTTGTGCCGCGAAATCGCGGGTAATTTCGGTAGCTTTTTCGTGCAGGGTTTCGACAGTCCACTGATCTTCGTCGGCAAGAAACAACAAACCCCGCCGAACCTGGCCGTGCAAACGGTTGAGCGTCTGATTCAGCGTGTTGCCTACAAAAAAATCAATGCTTTCGTCGGTGAGATCGGTCTTGCCATAGTGGGTGGGAAACATCGCGGCAGCTAGGCCGTCGAGGATTTCCATCAATGCGACGCGCGAGGGCAGCTCACGTAAGCGTCCCCGATGGCGCACCTTGTGCGTGTGCTCGCGCGATTCACGAAGTCGACTGACTAAGTCGGCCAAATTCCAGTCGGGTTGGCCGAGGCCCGAGGATGCGGATGTATCGGCAAGACGAGACATGGTTTCTACATACAAGTTAATACTGAATCCCGTTACCTTACCACCAGCAGGATCGGAACGATGCGAAGCCGGGGGTCTTAACCCTATTGCCCATCGGCCCGCGCGCTCGCTACCTCCCCATGCGCCTCGCCGCCGCATCATGGCCTGGCCCACCGATACGCAGTCTCACCATCTGCGTTGTTGCACAACCCAGCACTCTAGCTTGCTGGTAACCTAAACAGTTATTTGCCCATGCCGAGGTAACTGCCTCCCACCCTGACAGCCTTCGCAGGAAGGAGCGTCCCGATCGCAGCCGCCGCCCCAGTCACTGGAAAGCGTCGGGTGTAGGTAGAGCGGTTCTCCGGCTGGTCCTCATGCGTCGCCCTCTTGCCGCTTACTCGTTGTCGAACTAACCCGTTACATGACTCGCTCCCCCTCGAAACTGGCATCGCTGACTGTAAGCTCTTCTTGGTTTGTCGCCGTCCTCAGCATTTTGATTGCCTTCTCGCCCTTGGCGATCGACTTGTATTTGCCCGCTCTACCCAGTATTGCAAACGCGCTGGACGCCTCGGAGGCGGAGATTCAGCTTTCACTCTCGGCGTACCTCATTGGTTTTTGCGCAAGTCAGTTTCTGTGGGGCCCCTTGGGCGACTGGCTCGGCCGTCGCGGGCCTATCACAGCAGGCATCACGCTGTTCATTATTGGGAGTGTGGGGTGTGCGTTTAGCACGACGGCCCACGAACTTGCGGGGTGGCGGTTCGTGCAGGCAGTTGGGGCAGGCTCGCCACCTGCCCTCGCCCGCGCGATGGTTAGAGACGTTTACACGCAGGACGAGGCCGCTCGCACCCTCTCCCTCATGATGCTGATCATGGGCGCCGCTCCCATGGTGGCGCCTTTGGTAGGCGCCCAACTGCTGCTTTGGGTGGGCTGGCAATCCAACTTCTGGTTTCTTGCCATTTTTGGCGTTATTGCGCTGATTGCGCTTTGGACCATCCCAGAAACGCTGCCGGCGGCCAAACGCCGCGCCCGCAATTGGCGTCAGGTAGCCTTGAGCTACTCGCCGTTGCTGCGCAGTGGACGATATCTATCCTACGCACTGACGGGCACCTGCTTCTCGGGCGCCATGTTTACCTACATTGCAGGTACCCCCTTCGTTTACATCGAGTATTTCGGCGTACCACCCGAGTACTTCGGCTTGCTCTTTGGCATCAACGTCGCCGGCATGATGGTCTTCAACGTCGTGAATCGCCATCTTGTCAAACGCATCGGCTCTCAACGCGCGCTCCAATGGGGGGCCACGGGATGTAGCGTAGCCGGCCTGGTGCTCGCGGCCTGCGGCATAACCGGCGCATTTGGGTTAGCGGGCATTGTGGTTCCCCTCTTCGTATTTTTGTCGATGAACGGTATAGTCGCGGCTAACGCAATGGCGGGCGGCATGTCGGCCGTTCCCGGTACCGCAGGCACCGCAGCGGGTCTGTCGGGCTCTCTGCAATACGGCGCGGGCGCACTCTTGAGCTGGCTGCTGGGTGTCGTTGCCGATGGTTCCCCAGGACCCATGGTGCTGATCATTGCTGTTATGGGGCTGGGGTGTTTCTTTTTCGCGTGCATCATGCCAGGGTGGTTGCAACGCACCCCGCGCCCCTAACAAGCTGATGAAGCCAAACAAGTGCGCTGTAGCTCCCACCCGTACGAAGGGCGTCCGACGTGCGCCTTGTGGCACGCCCGCCTAAATAGGTTAGTTAGGGGTTAGGCGTCCTGCCCCTCACGGCTTGCCCTTGCGCCGGCGGTACCGGACCGAGCCCGGTGACCTCAAGGATTTCTTCTTCATCCAGGGTTTCGCGCTCAAGCAACGCGGCAACCAGGGCGTCCATCTCTTTACGGTGCTCCGTGAGCAACCGCTTCGCCTCTTCATGACTCTCATGAATGATGAGTGCCACTTCTAAATCGATGAGACGGGCTGTTTCTTCACTGTGTTCCCGCGGCTGCATGGCGACTGTCCCCAAGTACGGATTACGGGGCGGTGCAAGTTGCACCATACCCAGCTTGTCGCTCATGCCCCAACGCGCAACCATATTGCGTGCCAGTTCAGTGGCCTGAGCAATGTCGTTCTCCGCACCGGTCGTCTTCGTACCGTAGACGACCTCTTCCGCAGCCCTACCCCCCAGCATGCCGATAATGCGCGCGCGCAGGTAATCTTCTGAATAGTGATAGCGGTCTTCAGCGGGACGTTGATAGGTAACACCCAACGCCATCCCGCGCGGCACTATTGTGACTCGATGAACTGGATCGGCGCCGGGCACGATCAAACCAAGAATGGCATGACCCGCCTCGTGATAGGCGATCCGTTCCCGATCCTCGTCGGTGAGCAGTAACGAGCGCTCTGGCCCCAGAATGATCTTCTCGAGCGCATCAAAAAAGTCCTTTTGATGCACGTAGTCTTGTTCGCGCCGGGCGGCCAGCAAGGCTGCCTCATTCACAAGGTTCCGCAGATCTGCACCCGACAACCCCGGCGTCGCCTGGGAAATTTCCGCAAGGCTAACATCATTGGCCAACGGAACATTACGGGTGTGGACTTCAAGTATGGCCTCCCGTCCTTTCTTGTCGGGCAAATGCAGTACGATGCGCCGATCAAATCGACCCGGCCGCAGCAAGGCTTTGTCGAGCACTTCCGGCTGGTTCGTGGCGGCGAGCACGATCACCCCTTCACGACTGGAGAATCCGTCCATCTCGGTGAGGATTTGATTCAAGGTTTGCTCTTGCTCGCTAGCTCCACCTATCGCCACTTGCCCTCGTGCGCGCCCTACGGAATCAATCTCATCAATGAAAATAATGGCGTGAGCATGTTCACGAGCCTGTTTGAACAGATCACGCACCCGCGCTGCCCCTACTCCTACGATCATCTCAACAAACTCAGAGGCGCTCATGGAAAAGAAAGGCACCCCGGCCTCGCCCGCCACCGCCTTGGCCAAGAGCGTTTTCCCGGTTCCTGGTGCCCCTACCAACAGCACCCCTTTGGGCGCGGTGCCGCCCAAACGCGTGTACTTGCTGGGGTTCTTTAGAAAGTCGACGATCTCGGCCAGCTCGGCCTCGGCCTCATCGATACCAGCGACATCATCGAAAGTGACCCTATTTTCGGTGTCTTGGTCGTAGCGACGCGCGCGACTCTTCCCCATTCCGAGCAATGCACCGCCGCCTGGACCGCCGCGCTGCAGGCGGCGATAAATCCAGACATAAAACCCGATGATGACGATAGCCGGCCCAAAGCCCAACAGCAATGTTGCCAGCAGGCTACCTTGCTGGATGGGTACCGCGCTGATTTCTACCCCATGCTCAAGCAGGAATGACTCCAGCCCAGGGTCGATAAATACAGGAAGCTCGGTGTTGAAGTGGCGTGATGTCCGCGGAGTACCGGCAGTCGTACCAGGCTGGCGAGGCCAGGTGACGGGTTCCGCAAATGTGCCTTCCAGGCTCTGCCCCTTACTGTAGATCGACGTGACGTTGCTGCGCGCTACTTCTTCCTTGAACAGCGTGTAAGGGATGGTGATCGGATCGTCGCGGCCGGTATAAAAAAAGTTGACGACCACGTAGTTCAGCAGGAGGATCAGAACGAACGCCAGCCAGACGTTACGCGGAGGCAAGCCTCCCGGTTGATGCTGCCCTGGGCCTCTACCGCCCCCTCCATGGCCCGCGCCTTGCGGGTTGGCCGACCACCCGGAACGGTCAGCTCCTGTACTGCGCGGCCCACTGCGCTCGGTCGAGAGGGCGTGGTTGGTAGTTTTCACCAAACGCATCCAATACTCCTGCTGCAAAAGCCTATATCGATTCTAACCGTGTCTCGTCTCCACGTCGTGCTTACAGCACTTCAAGTGCCGCGACTGTACCTTGCCATGCAAACCCGCTGCCCTTAACGTTGAGGGTTGCCGCGTCATACAGGCCTGAATCATGAGGCAGCTTGGGGCCGGAGCTTTTTAAACAACCTAAGTTGGAAAGGGAGTGAAGCGAATGTCTGTTAAGTGTATTGTCGTGCCTGCAGGAGGCGGCCTGGATCGGCTGCAAGTAAGCTCGCGCCCGGCGCAGTCCCCTGGCCCAGGAGAAATAACCGTACGGCTGCGCGCCAGCTCACTCAATTATCACGATTACGTGATTGTCAGTGGCCTCGCACCTCGCCGTGAGGACCGCATTCCCATGTCGGATGGAGCCGGAGAGGTGGTCGCCGTTGGCGAAGGTGTCTCCGAGTTTGCCCAGGGCGATCATGTCGTTAGCACTTTTTTCCCCGACTGGCTCGATGGCGACGCCACCGTGCCAGGATTCGGCCGGGTGCCCGGAGACGGCATTGACGGGTATGCCCGTGAGTTTGTCACCATGCCGGCCACAGCATTCACCCGTATACCCCAAGGCTACAGTTTCGCCGAGGCTGCCACGCTCACGACGGCGGGACTTACAGCGTGGCGTGCATTATTCGTCAACGACTCGATTAAGCCGGGAGACACCGTGCTCACACAAGGTAGTGGCGGCGTATCCCTATTCGTTCTGCAATTCGCCAAACTGGCAGGTGCGCGCGTTATCGTCACCTCATCCAGCGATGAAAAGCTTGAGCGACTCAAAGAGCTTGGTGCTGACGAAGTCATCAACTACCGTTCCGATCCCGAATGGGGCCGCACTGCACGCCAATTGACCGACAATGTCGGCGTCGATCATGTCATCGACCTGGGAGGCAACGACACCCTCGAGCAGTCAGTGAATGCCGTGAAGGTCGGGGGCTACTTATCGCTCATCGGTGTGCTCGGCGGCATCACGCCCACACTGCCTCTCGCGGTGGCACTCTCACGCCACGTTCGATTACATGCGTTCCTGGTGGGAAGCCGGCAGCATCAAATCGACATGATCCGGGCCATTGAGCACGCCAAGCTGCGTCCCATCATCGATCGCCACTTCGCCTTAGATGAACTCGCGGACGCGTTCCGTTATCAGGAAAGTGGCAAGCACTTTGGGAAAATCGTGGTGGACATTTGATGGTCGGAGCACGGCAAACGACCTCGCTCCGGAATCTTCGGGACAATCGCTCCCGAACTTGACACACCATAAACATCATGCCATAATAACGGGCTTGGGTCGTTAGCTCAGCCGGTAGAGCACCGGACTTTTAATCCGTTGGTCGCGCGTTCGAATCGCGCACGACCCACCAAGTTTCTTGCAAGATTGATAGAAAAGGCCAGCCTTTGCGTTGGCCTTTTCTTTTGGAATCGCGGTTCTACAATTTTATACGGCTTCAAACCCTAACCGCTGCTCCGACTCAGCCCTAAAGAAGGCTGTCCTCCTGGTAGAGGCTTGGGGATTGCGAGCACAACCAAATGGTACTGGCCTGCCTCAACCTCATTGACATACGGCGCCGACTGACTCACCGGCAGGCGGCACGAGGATACCTGCCTGCGGCACTGCCGTAGCTACCATTGAGCAGCAACTTGCTATCTATGATGGCGACGAGCCGATGTAACTCATTGCTGAGCGCAACACCGTCTCACCGTTGAGGGAGACCTCCCAGCCTTGGAGGCAGCCCGGCGGCCCAGCTCAAGGCATGAACTTCGCTAGCGTCAATCGACTCGACGCTAGCGGCTCTCTTATTCCCCTTTTCCTTTGCGAAACAACCAAGAGCAGAAAATTGGCGTCGAGACGGTACACGAGCCTAACCATCGACCCGCACTTGTGCATGCTCATGAAGCAATTGTGCATGCTCATGAAGCAATTGTCCCAAAAAAGTAACGGGAAACGGGCTTGTGAGAGGTTAGGTTGGTTGTTTCTCGGAACAAAGGAGTGTTCGATGAGTAACGTTCTCACCCGTCGTGAATTCCTGGCTACGGCAACGGTGGGCGCCGCCGCCACCGCGATCCCGCTTTCTGTGGTTGCCCAAAACTCAGGCAATGGCACTGCGGCCGCTTCTGCTGCTCCTGCCGCCCCTGCTAAGACTCGGGCAAAGAAAATTATTGATAAGGGCCCTATTGGTGAGGTTGCCGAGCCCGCCCCTTATATCCAACCCTCCGGGGAGCGCCCCCTGGTCATTGGTAGCCTGGATGACCTGGAAACGCAAGCGGCTGAAGTGCTCTCACCGGGAGCTTTCGCCTTCATCGCTGCCGGTGCCGACAACCAGGTTACTTTGAAAGCCAACCGGAAGGAACTCGACCGCATTCGGTTGCTGCCACAATATCTGGTCAACAAGCCTGCTCCCGACCTCACCACGACGCTACTGGGTGAGAAGCTCAGCATGCCGATCATTACAGCTCCTATGGGAGCTCATGGCCTCGCCCATGAGTCGGCCGAGATTGGATCAGCGCAAGGCACGGGTGAAGCGGGTACTCTTTACACGATGAGTACGGCCGCAAATAAGACGATCGAAGACGTTGCTGCTGCCACGACGGGTCCAAAATGGTTTCAAATCTACCTACACGATGATCGTGGTCCGTCACGTGAGCTCCTCAAACGCGCTGAGGATGCGGGCTTCACAGCGATTGTTTTCACTATCGATGCGTTCGCACCGGGTGCCTCCGACGAGACGGTGCGCCGTGGCTTCTCGTTTCCGCCTAATCTGCCCCTGGTTCATAGCGAGACACCATTCTTCAAACGCAGCCTGGGCTGGGATGATCTGGAATTCATTCAAAGCGCGACGAAGTTGCCGATCATTCTCAAAGGTGTCGTTTCACCAAAAATGGCTACGCAAGCCGTTGAGCGAGGTGTGGCAGCGATCCAGGTCTCTAATCACGGCGGTCGGGGCTTGGACGGTGTTCCTGCCGCCATCACGTTGTTGCCACCCATAGTTGAAGCGGTTAACGGCCGCGTACCCGTCATTATGGACAGTGGGATCCGGCGGGGCACTGACGTGTTCAAAGCGTTAGCCCTAGGCGCCGATGCGATCGCGCTGGGTCGCCCCATCTTATACGGACTCTCCCTCGGCGGCGCACCCGGCGTCAAAAGCGTCTACGATCGTATTGCGGGCGAACTCGAGCGTGCCATGCTCATCGCCGGCGTTGCCTCTGTCGATGAAATCAATAGCGACTTCCTATACGAGGCTGCGACGTCCTAGCGACCCTGCTCTTTAACGTTCCCTCCCGAGGACGCTGTGCCGCTCCGGGGCGCGGTGCAGCGTGGTGCCGGGC
>CAZMVM010000120.1:0-9904 GCA_964569785.1 uncultured Pigmentiphaga sp.
TTCCCGAACGGAGATATTATGAAAAAATTATTTGCTACCTTGGCTATGGGCATTGGCTTCGCTGCTTGTGCGCTCGCCCCGACTTACGCGCAAGGGAAGTTTCCGTCTGGTCCCATAACCATTGTTGTGCCTTTTGCGCCGGGTGGCGCTAGCGATATTACTGCTCGCCGTGTGGCCGAACAGATGTCCAAGGAGACCGGCTACAACATCATTGTAGAGAATAAGGCGGGGGCCGCTGGTAACATCGCTGCCAGCTATGTTGCGCGCGCAAAATCCGATGGCCAGACCCTGCTGTTTGCCACCACGAACACAAACGGGATCAACACTCACATGTATCCCGACATCATGTACGACGCAATAACAAGCTTTGAGCCGGTTGGTTTTATCGCTGAAAACGTCGTCGTTCTTATGGCGGGCAAATCGTTTCCTGCAGACAATTTAGAGCAGGCGATTGCCGAAATTCGTCAGCATCCCGACAAGTACAGCTATGCCTCTCCGGGTGTTGGCACGGTTCATCATTTGTCGGTCGAGCTTCTTAAAAAGTCTCAAGATCTGTCGTTGCTGCACGTGCCGTATAAAGGGGCCGGTCCGGCCATGGTGGACCTGGTTGCGGGTGTCGTCCCTTTGATGATTGGGGGTATTGCACCGGCCAAGCCGTTCCTGGAGTCAGGTCAAATCAAGGTGCTAGGTGTGGCTAACGACCGTCGCTTTGAGAGCTTGCCTGAAGGCGTTCAATACTTCAGTGAAATCGACCCCGACGTGAGAATCAGCTCTTGGATGGGTCTTTTGGCTCCCGCCAACACGCCTGCTGATCGCATCGAGGTATTAAGTGAGGCTTTGAAAAAGGCGCTGGCTTCGGAAGAGTTGCAAGAGTCGCTGAAATCTTTAGGCATGCAAGCAGAATTCATGACCCCTGAATCATTCGGAAAGCTCGTCGCTGATGGCCTCCCTTTCTGGAAGGAAGCGGTAGAGATTTCGGGTGCGTTGAACGAATAAGTGGAACGTTTCATGGTCGCTGGCTAGCTCACCTTTCAGCAGCCATGCGGCTGGAAAATCGAAAAGCGGCACACTGATGTTCGGAAGGAGTGTCCTTCCACTCATCAGGTGCCGCTTTTTTTGCCCTGGCAATAAATGCCTTTGTCTACCGCAGGAAGAGAGAAACGAAAGCGGGTGAATGGACGCGTTCTGCCGCGGCTAGCGAGAAAAGCTACTGCAATAGATGACAAGTGGAGAGTACAGGCGCGGGAGATCCTAAATAAGACATTTTCGGCTCGTGTCGTTGGACTCCAGACCGGTAGTGAAGCGATCCGGCGAACGTGATTATGTCGGTGATGGCCGAACCGGCGAATTAGAATATTCCAACAATTCTAACTCGTAGCATCGAACGGGCCGCGGCCCGTTCGATGCTACGATACGACGACACGTTTTGCGGCGCGTCTTTATAGCTCCAGCTTCAGTCGATCGCCCGCCGCTCGTGAGCAGCAGGACATCATGCGGCGATTGCTGCGACGTTCGGCAGGGCTAAGCACGATGTCCCGGTGTTCGACCTCGCCTTCGATCACATTGACTTCGCAGGCGCCACACAGGCCTTCTTCGCAATCACTCTGTACGTCGATATTGTTAGCGCGGAGTACTTCGAGTAAGGAGCGATCCGCTGGTACCTCCAGCGAAAGACCCGACACTTGCAAATCCACATGGAAGGGGCGTGCTTCAATGCTGGCATTGCCCGCGTCTGCGTTGAAGTGCTCGACATGTAAGGCCGATTCCGGCATACCCTTGCGCTGCATTGCCTCGGCCAAGGCGTCCAACATGCGAGTTGGCCCGCAGGCATACACCTGCGTGTCGGGATGCACGTCTTTCAGCATCACATCGAAATTGTTACGGACGCCATTTGCGCTGACATAACAATACAGCCGATCGCCGTGAATGTCGCGCAAGTCGGCTACGAATGGCATGCAGCCGTCACGTTTCGCGCTATAGTGAAATTGATAATCGCGTCCGGACTGCTTGGCTGCTGCGGCCAGGGTCATGATCGGTGTCACCCCAATTCCCCCAGCGACGAAAAGAAGCGGGGATCTATCGGTGGTATCGAGAGCGAAATGGTTCCGGGGGCCTCGAACCTTCAGGTCCGTACCGGGTTTTGCGTTGGCGTGCAGCCAGGCCGAACCGCCGCGACTCTCCGGTTCTAAAAGAATGGTTACTTCCCAGCCTGTGCGGTCGTTCGGATCGCTGCAGAGCGAGTATTGACGCGAAATGCCGGTGTCGCCGCACTCAATGTCGATATGCGCACCGGGCTCCCAGCCCGGAAGCAAATCGCCATTGGGCGACTCCAGCCGTAAGTGGAGCATGCCTTCTCCAACAAGCTTTGCCGCTGTCACCCGAACTGGACGAGACAAGTAACGTGCAAGCGGTGCCCCAATGCGAACTTCGGGCAAGGGTTGGGTGTTGAGATCAATCTGGCGCTCAGGGTTTTGAGCAGGATCCCATTTCACCCGCAACTGCTGGGGCCCGCGGAAGGAAAGATTATGCACATACTCGAAATCTTGCTCCGGCATATACATATGCGGGAGACGGCGGGTGAGTTCGGTGAGCATAATCTGCATTTCCATGCGAGCCAGATTTTTGCCCAGACATTGGTGTGCACCGAAACCAAACGACAAATGGTTAGCCGCATTGTCGCGACGGATGTCAAAGGTATCGGGGTCTGAAAATGCAGCAGGGTCATGGTTGGCGGAATGCACAACCAATAGCAACCGCGCTCCTGCGGGAATTCTTACTCCTTCGATCTCGACCTCACGGGTGGTACGGCGTCGCCATGAAGCAATGGACCCCACATGCCGCAGACACTCCTCGACGGCAGGGGAGATCAGCTCTGGATTTTGGCAAATCTCATCCCAAGCTTTTCGGTTCTCGAGGAGGAATTTGGCTGCGTTGGCAGTGGCAAATGTCGTAGTCTCGTGCGCCGCGACGATGATGGCCATCATCATCGAGTGCAAGTAGGAGTCGGTGACCACATCCGGGTATTTCTGCTGCTGGCGGATCGAGTATCTCATCCAGCCCGGTCCATCGGGGGTTTGGCGCATTTTTTCCAGAACCTGACCTGAGAACTGCCAGAACTTCCCAACGGTGTGTGCAATTTCGATGCGTTGTTCTGGTGTCGGCCGTCCAAAGGCGTTGATGGTGTGGGCGATCGCGAATTTGTGCATCTCTTCGCGATCCCGTTCGTCGTCGATGCCTAGAAAGTTCAGGGCAACACTAAACGGCACATCCCAGAACAGCTGACGGACTAAATCGGCCTCGCCATCATCAATGAAGCTGTCGATCGCCTCGGTAACAAGCTGTCGAACCATCGGCTCATGGTCGCGCAGGTGTTCGGGCGTAAACGGTGCCATGAGCACGCGACGGCGTGCCATGTGCATGGGCTCGTCTTCGTTCACCAAGGTGCGACTCATGTTGTAGTCGTATTGCTTCAGGATTTCAGCCACCTCGGGAGCCGGAGCCGCGACCGGCTCGAGTACGTTCGACGGGCTGAACGTTACTGGGTCGCGAAAAATGTCCTTGATTGCCGCGTAGCGCGTGACCACCCAGTAGTCGAGCTCCGGACTGTAAAAGACGGGCAGCTGTTCGCGCGCCCACCGCACATACTCAGAGGGATTGACGATGTAGGCGTCCTGAAAGGGGTCAAACGCGTGCGCCTTAGCCAGCAGGTCGGCCTGCTGCTCAGCCGGCGCGGCCTGCAACGCCGAATGAAACGGGCACCCGGATACGGAAGGCATAACGGTACTCATGGGATCCTCGTAATTCATCGAAAGAAACGAGCAAACTCTAAACGTTTCTTTTTCATTTAGCGTAAATATAAAACGCATTGCGTAAAATTCGCAAGAAGTCCCGTATGCCTTTTTGTATCTGACGGGCAAAAACTGTGTCGACGGTGAGTGGTTGCGCCCGCTAGGCAGCTGCTTTGTGTGACTTCAAAGCAGATCAGCAGCGGTGTACGGGCGTGCAAAATAGACGGCTTGATCGCATCGCTGCCCATGCGAAAGGCGAACTCACTCGCCTTCAGTGCAGCCAAACTCTTTAAAGAGAGTTGCCCGCTCTAGCAAAGGTCGGCTTGCCAGAGCACGGATGAGTTCGGAGGTGGCACGTCAGGTAACTGGGCCCATCACGTGCGCGGGGATGTCTTACGTTCGCGGTTGAACGCCTATACTCGTTGTCTTTATAAATTTCTGGTTATAGTTCGGGTTCCATGGCTGGTTCTGTAAATGAAGCTCCCGTTCGACGCGACCGCCGCCAACGTGTTCAGGCCGCGGTTACTGGTATTGCGGTTCTTAAGGGTCTGGCAGCGTTGGGCGGCCGGGCGAGTCTGACGGCGCTCGCTCGTCACATGAATGAAAACCCCGCCAAAGTACACCGCTATTTGGGAAGCATGGTAGACGAGGGGCTCGTCGCGCAGGACCCAGTCTCGCAGCAGTACTACCTGGGTCCCGAAGCTATCCAGATCGGCCTGGTCGCGATGCGTGTGGCCGATCCACTCAGACTGGCCGAAGCGCCACTCGCTCGCCTGTGTGAGACGCTTGGCCTGACCTGCTTTTTAGCAGTGATGGGCAACAAAGGCCCGACCATCGTGCGGTTTGACGAGCCCGGTTTACCCGTCACGGTGAACGTTCGGGTCGGGTCGGTACTGTCCCTCTTGCTGTCGGCGACCGGACGGGTTTTTCTCTCTTACCACGCTGACCCTCGCCTAATGGAGCTGGCACAGGATGAGTTTCGTCTCTTGGCGAAGGAGGGTCGGGTCGGCGGCTCGTTCAAGGCATATGTCGATGCGGTGCGCGACGCGGTTCACGCCAGTGGTCTGGCGATAGTCAGGGACACTAACTTGCAGGGCATCAGTGCCATCGCCGCACCCATTTTTGATGCAACTGGCAAAGTGGTGGCGGTGTTAACGGTGTTAGGAGCCACGGGAAGTTTTGCGTTGGAGTCCGACGGTGAGGTAGCCGCGGAAATTCGCAAGGAAACGGCGGAGATCAGTCGGGCAATGGGAGCCCAGCGCAATTAAGCCGTGAGCTCGTCGCGTTCCTTTCGATGATTCCCTAGGATGTCGGCCCCCATGGGCAGTCGGTACTCGTCCAGTAGTAAAGGCGTCGCTCTCGCATGAGCCATCCTGACGACGTATTGACGTAAATATCACGTGAATGCCCTGCCACTTCAATCAGTTTTGTTGCTGCCACGGCATCCCATTTGGTGACTGTCCAGTAACTACGGCAAATATAGCCTTCCTGGGTGCGCTCAAAGAGGGGGTGGTCAATATGATGCTGACGCCCTCGAAATTTAGCGGAGCGCGTCAGTGACGAGAAGTAGGCAAGAATATTGTCTTTGCCAAAATGTTCTGTGCCACTGGTGTCTTGCAGCAATGCATCATCTGTAAAGAGCTGGGATAGAGTGGCGAGATCGCCCGTATCCAACGCCCAAACGTACGATGACACCAAATGCTGAATGGCGAAGTAATCGCTGGCTTCAATAATTGAGCTCATTTCATTTAATCTCCTGTTTGCCCCTTAGAATGCGTTCGGGATAACTAAGGACAGCCACGGCACCGCAATGATGATTAACAAACGAACGACGTCAGCCAGAATGAAGGGTGCAACGCCTCGATAAATTGTGCCGAGCGAGAGGTCGCGTGCAATGGAGTTCAACACGAACACATTCATACCGACGGGAGGTGTAATAAGTCCCAAGGTGGTGGTCATGACGATAACCACGCCAAACCAAATGGGATCAAATCCGAGTGTCGTGATAACGGGAAAGACAATTGGGATGGTGAGCAGCAAAATAGCAAGCTCATCCATAATGGCGCCCAGGACGAGGTAGATCGCGACGATTACCATCAAGACCCCGTATGGGCCTATGGGCAGGTCTAGCATGAACCCGACAAATGCCTGCGTAACCTGCGTCACTGTCAAGAAGTATCCAAACAAATACGCGCCTATCGCTATTACAAAGATTGATGCTGTAACTCGAAGGGCTTCGGTAAGGCAGTTGAGGATGTCGGAGCCGCGCAATCGACCGCGTAAGACACCGAGGAGACCGGCTCCCACTGCACCCACTCCGGCGGCTTCCGTGATGGTCACCAGGCCCCCAAACGCAGCGCCTAGCACTCCGACGAAAAGAGCCAGCGTTGCCCATACTTTTCGCAGCGCACGAAATCGTTCCCCCCAGGTCTGCCGTTCGGCCGCGGGAAATTGGTCGGGATTGCGGCGCACCAACCACCAAATCGTTGCCACATAGATGGCAAGCGCCAGTAGACCTGGAAGAATGCCGGCCATGAATAGTTTGGAAATGTCTTGCTGAGTCAGCAGTCCATAAATAATCATGACCACGGAAGGAGGAATGATGACGCCTAGCGTTCCACCTGCCGCGACCGTGCCAGCAGCCATTGATGCAGGGTAGCCGGCACGGCGCATCTCAGGCAATGCAGTCGTGGCCATCGTGGCGGCTGTGGCAACCGCCGAACCATTAATGGCAGCAAAGCCGGCGCACGCCAGAATTGTCCCGACAGCAATGCCACCCTTGCGATGTCCCACCCACGCGCGGCAGGCTTCAAACAGCTCACGGCTCATGCCGCCTGCCGAGGCAAAGACACCCATGAGGATGAACATGGGGATGACACTAAGCGTGTAATCGGTCGCTGTGCTAAGGGGGGATCCGATCAGCAGGCTCAGCCCGGGTTCCAGACCCTGCACGGCCGCAAATCCGCCCACCCCGACGATGCCCATTGAGATTCCAACCGGTACCCGGAGGACCATCAGTGTGAACAACGCAACGAACCCGAAGAAAGCCACCACGCCGTTGCCGATCATGCAGCATTCCCCGAATCGATCTTCAAACGGCTCCCGCTACTGCTGCGCAGCAGGCGACGTAGTCGTAGCAGTGCTAGCAGGGCAGCACCGGTAGCCCCAGCAGTGGCTGCAAGCACCAGGGGCCATATCGGCATCGCCAATTCGAAGGTGGTTTCACCGCTCTCGTAGGCGCTGATAACCTTCGCTGCCATCATCCAACTTAGGATTGCAAGTGCAAGCGCGGTAATGGAAGTTGCGAAGATATCGAGTGAACGTTTGCCACGCTGACCAAGGGCGCTCCATAGAATATCGACTGCTATGTGGCGCCCAGCGAGCGCAGCCGTTGCAATGCCCCAGAAAATAGCCACGCCCTGCATGAACCCGGCTATTGTGTAGGCGTCGGGCACTTGTAGCCCGAAGAACTGGCGGAGCACAACTTCTACGACCGTGATGACTGCAACTGCGCCCAGCAGCACGCCGGAGCAACGCTCGATCAGAAATGCGAGTCTATCCATTTAAGTCGGCTGTATAGTGTGCGTTATGTCGCTCAAGAGTTTCCAGCAGCTCTTGGTGAGCTGCTTTTGCGTCGATGTTGTAACGTTTTTGCACTGCCTCGTAAGCCTGCTGGGTAAGTGGCTCCGCGGCCTTCCGCCAAGCCGCTCGCTCGGATTCGCTCAAGCTATACACCTCGTGGTCATCCATGCTGAGCAGTTTCTCTCGTGCAGCTAATTCCTGTCTGGCCCAGGTGCCCGCAATCCGCTCGGACCATTCCGGCGTGCAGTGGGCGTCCAAGGCTGCTTTCTGCTTAGCATCCAGCGACTCGTAAAAGCGCTTGTTCAATGCATACACCTGTGACGTCACATACATGGGCTCATCCATGTGATACTTCAGCACCGAATCCGCACCGATAACGAAAATGTCCCATGCAAAGGTGACGCCATCGACAACGCCGCGCTCAGCCAGCTGTCTGATCTCGGGAAGTGACGCCTGGACGGTCGACCCGCCAAGGGAGGTGACGAACTGCGCCATTCCGGGACCAGCGGGCCGAATGCGCTTTCGAGCCAATTGATCGGGAGTCTTGACAACGTCTTCCTTGAAATGGAATACACCGGGATGGTGCATGGAAACGAGGCACATTCGCACATCTTTCATTTCTTGTTCTGCATACTTCGAATACCATTCGTGCAAAGCGCGCGCGCCGCTCGTACTGTTACTGAAGCTAAACGGCAGTTCTAGCAAGCTCCAAATGGGAAAGCGACTCGGCGTGTACCCCGGCGCTACCATGGCCATTTCGGCAATACCGTCTTTGGCCATGTCGTAGTGGTCTGCGGCTCTTCCAAGTTGTTGTGCTGGATAAATCGTCGCTTTGATCGTACCGTCGGTTGCTTCTGATAACGATTGAGCCCACTTTTGAAGGTCGCCGACCATGGGATGCGCCGGGGGAATCCACAGTGAAATTTTCATCTGTCGTTCTGCGGCAACCCCTGAAGTCGCTGCACCCCATATCCCTAATGCCACCGTCACAGCTGAAAAAATTTTCTTCATCTTCGTTTCCTCCGCTTGGTTTCTTCTTAGGGCCGGCATCCCGGCCTCTTGGGGAACAGCGCTCTACGGTTCGCTCATCTCTTCTTTTTACTTTGGGCCAGACTACGAGGTTACGGCGACTCGTGGATGTGGCGTCGTAATACGGATGACCGCACTGCATTCTGCCGCAGAACAAAAGCATTAGAACGTAGCGTACGTATGCAAACAAGACGCTTCAGCGTCTGAAAGCAAAACGACGGTCGTCGGTACGATTTGGCGAGGATGTCTGCAACGACATGGCGCGCCGGGGAGTGAAAATCGTGCCCGAAGCCCCTGCGGCGGCCTCTCCCTAACAGTGATTCGAAGTGGGACGGCTCGAACTGCCGCTAAGCTCTATAGGAAAACAACGCTTCAAAATATGCCTGCCCGCGAGTTCCTGTGCGACGTAACAGCTTCGATGCGCAGTGATGCCTGACGACTGCAGCCAAGCGTTCACCGTACTCACGTGGCACCAGCAATCCAGCACTCGCATCGTGCCCGTTATGTTCAGCTGTTATCTCCAGACACGGTCTTCGTCAGTGGTAGTTGATGTTATTGGCCAAGCGGGTAGCGATACGATCGGGGTTTACCCTCTCCAGCGACGAATGGCAGCGAGTTAAACAACAACCTTTGTCGCGCGAAGCTAGATCGCACAGGCAATGCGCCGTCGCAATCCCTCAAGATGAAGTCGCATCAGCCTTTCTGCTGCCGATGCATCGCGAACACAAACCGCTTCCGTAATTCTCCGATGATCTGCCCATACCTCGGATGCTCCCTCCGGGTGGGCGGCGGGTGTCAACCTTCCCCAGTCGATGCTGTCAAGAACGCGAAACAGGTGGTCGAAAACCCAAAGAAGCAGTTGGTTTTGAGCAGCGACGGCGATGCTCCGATGCCACGCATCGCCGGCCTTTTGGGATGACTGGTAATCGGACGCCATTTGCCCAGCGTGCAGCCACTTGTTGATCTCGGCGAAATGAAGGGCTGCTCCCCTCAATGCCGCCATGGCGGCAAGCGTGGGCTCGAGTAAAAGACGGGCTTCGAGAAGTTCCATGGGATTTGTCCTACTCAAAACGTCGAAAGAAGATTCGAGCTTGAGTGCATCGGCAACCTTACTTCGGCCACCAACATCGCAAACAAAAGTCCCCTTTCCAACATGCCGCCATATCGTTCCATCGCGAACGAGGGCATCAAGCGCCTTGCGCAATTCGTCCCTGGTCATGCCGAGCTCCGAGGCGAGCTTTCTTTCAGGCGGCAACCGGTCACCAGGAGCAAGGCCCGCGACTTCCATATACCGAACGACGGTTTGCACTGCAGCATTGCGGCCGGAGTGCGAGTTAGGGAAGTGAGGGTAGGTGAGCCTTTCGCTAGACATACGAACGTAGATGCGAGTTCACGGAATGGTTTGAACCAATCATAGCAATTCGTTGACTGGCTCCCTCCGGCTTTTTAAAATAGCGACGACCTCTGCGGTGGCTCAATACCCAGAAAAACCAATTACCCTGATT
>CAZMVM010000121.1:0-9875 GCA_964569785.1 uncultured Pigmentiphaga sp.
CGATTGCCGATGTACAAAAGGCCATTCAGGAACGGGCCAAGGCCACAACGGTCGGCGAGTGGGTGCGCGCTTCCAGCGCCTGGCATGAAAGCGGGCTAAAAGAAGGCCGGCTACCGACCCGCTGGGAACTTGATGAAGCAGCGCCGGATCACCCAGTTTATATTCCGCGCGGCGGTCACGTTGTGACAGTTAATAGCCGCGCACTCGAGCTTGCCGGTATCAGCAAAGCAACACCCAACCCGGAAGGTGGTGTGATAGTTCGCAACGCAGAGGGCGAGCCAACAGGCGTCCTCCTGGAAAGCGCAGCCAAAATGATGGCAGCCAAACTTCCGCCGGCAGCTCCGGCAGAAGAACAGGCGAAGCTCTTAAAGCAATTCATGCAGCAATTGAATCACTACGGGGTAGTGGGGGTGGTTGAACCAGGGCTGAACCCGGCGCAGCTGGCCATTTATGAGCGCTTGCGGGCCGATGGTGACATCACCGTGCGCACCCATGCGTTGTATCGCATGCAATCGGAGGCTGATGTTGACGCCTTTCTCGAGAAGTATCGACCGGGACAGGGCGACGACCTCTTCCGCATTGATGGCGTGAAGTATTTGCTTGATGGTGGGGTTGAAGGCGCGTACCTGAACGCGCCTTATCAAATCGTCGAGGGTGAGCAACCCGACCCAGAATACCGAGGCGTGCTGCTGCTTCCGCCCGGAGGCGAAGCCGAACTCGAGCGGGCGTTCCAGCGGTTGGCGCAGGCGGGGTGGCAGGTGCAGACCCACGCGGCGGGAGATGCCACCATTGATACAGCGCTCGATATCTACGAAAAAGTCAATGCGCAAACGGAGATTGCTCCATTACGGTGGGCATTAATGCACGTGTTCCTGCCCAGCGAGGCGGCCATGAAGCGAATGAATCAAATGCAGGTACTGGCAACGGTCCAGGATCATGCATTCTTGCTCGGTCATAACCAGCTTCGGTATTGGGGGCCCGAGCGCGCAGGCTACGCCATCCCGATTCGAGCGCTGCTGGACGCTGGGGTGGAAACCAGTGGCGGCACCGATGCTCCCGTGTTGCCTGAGGACCCACTGACGGCTTCGCTCGATAGGCTTAAGCATATGACCGCCGAGTTAACCTTGCTTGAAGGGCGCCCGGTTCATGGTGAGATCTCCGCGCTGAGCTCCCCACTGTCGAACGCAACGGGGCGCTGAATGCGGTCGAGCTAGGAAGAGAAGCGCCTCGCCCACGCTACAGCGTAACCCCCAGCCGACGTGGGCCAGGCGTTGTTACAGGTGTGCGCAGTCTTCGAAGCATCAGGGTCAACGAGTCGGAGCCTTGGGTAGCGCGCGCTGAAAGCAAGGCCTATCGGCAGCTCGGTAGCCGAGTCCATGCGAGCGGAAATTGGAAGGACCCCACCGAATTGTGGGGAATGACCGCCCGCAGGAAGGCGCAAGCCTTGACGCTATTAAGCAGCAGCCAGCGTGCGTAACACCGAGCGAATGGCGTTTACTCGATTTTCCAGCTTTCCACCCCCTTTTATCTCCATGCGCAGCTTGTCCGGCCCGGCGAGCTTGATATGACGGTTTTGCTGCACGAGCTCGATGATTCGCAGCGGCTCTATCGGTGGATTGGGAACGAATTGCAGCACGGCTGTGCTGTCCGTAGCATCGATTTTCTGTACTCCCACGCGCCTGGCTGCCAAGCGCAACCGATGGATTTCAAGCAGGGCGCGTGCGGGCTCCGGCAGGCGTCCAAAGCGATCGACGAGCTCTTCATGAACCTCGTCCAGCTCGTCGTTGCTGTCTGCGCTTGCCAAGCGCTTATAGAGCGACAGACGGGCATGAATGTCGCCACAATACTCGTCGGGCAGTAATGCGGGAACATGAAGATTCACTTCTTCGCTGGCCGCAAGCGGGGCGGTGAGGTCCGGTTCCTGGCCATTTTTCAATGCACGTACAGCTTCTGCCAACATATCGCTGTACATCTGAAAGCCGACCTCTTGAATATTCCCCGATTGCGACTCACCCAGGATTTCGCCCGCACCACGGATTTCCAGATCGTGCATTGCCAAAAAGAAGCCCGAACCGAGTTCTTCCATGGCCTGAATGGCCTCCAGTCGCTTCTTCGCGTTCGAGGTGATGGCTTCCTCGCCGGGAGTGAGTAAGTAAGCATAGGCTTGGTGGTGGGAGCGACCCACGCGACCCCGCAGCTGGTGCAGTTGAGCGAGGCCGAAACGATCCGCCCGGCGGATGTCAATGGTGTTTGCGTACGGCACGTCGATGCCCGTCTCGATAATGGTTGTACACAGCAGCACGTTGTAACGCTGTTGATAGAAGCCCTTCATGACGCGTTCGAGCTCGCGCTCAGGAAGCTGGCCATGAGCGACGGCGATACGGGCCTCCGGCACCAGCTCTTCAAGGCGCGCGAGCTGGTTGGAGATTGTGTCGACCTCGTTATGCAGAAAGTAGACTTGTCCACCACGCTTCAACTCGCGCAACAAAGCCTCGCGTATCGTGCTGCTGTCTTCGCGACGTACGAACGTCTTTATGGCTAAACGCCGTTGCGGCGCAGTGGCAATCACGGAGAAGTCGCGTATGCCTTCAAGCGACATCCCCAAGGTGCGCGGAATGGGAGTTGCGGTCAGTGTGAGGACGTCCACTTCGGCACGGAGTGCCTTAAGGGCCTCTTTTTGACGCACGCCGAAGCGGTGCTCTTCGTCGATGATAACCAGGCCAAGCTGTTTGAACTTCACTTTGTCCGACAACAGCTTGTGGGTGCCGATGATGATATCTGCCTGGCCGGAATTGATCTCTTCAATAATGGTGGTCACTTCGCGCGTCGACTTGAAGCGCGACAGTTCAACCACTTTGACGGGCCAATCCGCAAATCGGTCGGCGAAGTTCTGCGCATGCTGCTCTGCCAACAGCGTAGTAGGACACAGTAAAGCCACCTGCTTGCCATTGGCCACTGCCACGAACGCAGCCCGCAAGGCAACCTCGGTCTTGCCAAAGCCGACATCGCCACAGACTAGACGGTCCATCGGTTTGCCGGACACCATGTCGTTGATCACTGCTTCAATGGCCGCCGCTTGGTCGGGAGTTTCTTCGAACCCGAATCCTTCCGCAAACGCCTGGTAGTCGCTCAGCGGCAACTTAAATGCGTGTCCCTCCCGAGTTGCTCGCCGTGCGTAAAGATTCAGCAATTCGGCGGCGGTGTCGCGCGCCTGCTTGGCAGCTTTGCGCCGGGCCTTTTCCCATTGCCCCGACCCGAGCTGATGTAAAGGTGCCGCGTCAGGGTCGGCGCCGCTATAGCGGGAGATCAGGTGTAACTGAGAAACCGGCACGTAGAGGGTGGCGTCGTTGGCGTACTCAAGATGCAAGAACTCAGTTTCGCCCTCGCCCAAGTCGAGGTTCACCAAGCCGCGATAGCGGCCGATACCATGCTGGGCGTGCACAACGGGATCGTGTTCGCGCAGTTCGGAGAGGTCACGCACCATCGCTTCCACGTTGGTTGCGCGCTCACGCGTGCGCCGTCCCCGGTACAACACATGACCCGGGTACAAATCGTTTTCCGTCAGGAAGACGATGTCAAGGTGCGGAAGTGCGAAGCCCGACGAAAGCGGCGCCACGGTGATGCCAAAGCTGACATCGCTCTCCAGAAACTCGTGAATGGAACCTACTGGCGCAGGGTGCAGGTTATATTCATTCAGCATCTGGCTGATGGTTTCACGCCGACCCGGCGCATCGGCGCACAACAATAGGCGTGTGCCGTTATCAGCCGATTGCGCACGCTCAATCTGAGCGCGCAAGCGCGATACGGGGTCTTGCGCCTGTCGCTGGACAGCAACCGGCGGCGGCATCCGGCAATCGTTGCTCTCGCCTTCGTCGGTCAAGGCTAACCGGGCGAAACCCTTCAAGCCTGCAAACAAGTCTTCTGCGTCTAGGAACAACGAAGACGGGGACAGCAGCGGCCGCTCGCGATCGCTCTTCAAAAAGTTGTATCGGCTTTGCGCATCCTGGAGAAAGCCGCGAATGGCGCCTTCAATATCGCCCAAGGTGACCGCAATCGCATCCGACGGCAAATATTCGAACAGCGTAGCCGTCGTGTCGAAGAAGAGCGGCAAATAGTATTCGATTCCAGGAGATGCGATGCCGTTGCCCACATCCTTATACGGCAGAGCACGTGATGGGTCGCCTTCAAAAACTTCACGGAACCGAGCACGAAACCGATTGCGGGCCTCCTCGTCCATAGGAAACTCACGGCCGGGCAACAACTGTACCTCCTTGACGGGGTACAGGCTGCGTTGGGTATCGGCATCGAAAGCGCGGATCGATTCGATCGTGTCGTCGAACAGGTCAAGTCGGTAAGGAACCGCCGAACCCATGGGGAATAAGTCGAACAAACCGCCCCGGATGCAAAATTCTCCCGGTGCCGTCACATGTTGCACATGCGTGTAGTTGGCCAACACCAATTGATCCCGCAGTGCTGTAGCGTCCAGCGTGTCACCCTGACGGAAGGAAAACGTATGTGCGGCCAGAAATTGCGGTGGCGCTAGACGATACAGCGCGGTGGTCACCGGTACTGTCAACACCTGCACGTTTTTTTGCATGAGCGCGTGCAGTGTGCGCAAACGTTCTGAGATCAGGTCTTGATGCGGCGAAAATGTGTCGTATGGGAGGGTCTCCCAATCTGGCATTTGATGCACGCGCAAGCTGGGATCGAACAGCGTGATCTCGTCGGCCAAACGTTGTGCATCTAACGGTGCAGCCGTTAGCACCACGAGCGTGTGGCCGGTATGACGTGCCAGCTCGGCCAAAAGCCACGCGTCCCCGGCACCCGCCGGACGAGGGCGGGCGAATCGTTGGCCGCGTTTCAGTGTTTGGGCGAGTTTATGGACAGGGGAGGTCAGGGTAGGGGCAAGTTCAGACATGAAACCTAATTATAGAAAACACTGGCGGCACGATACTCGCTGTGGCCCTGGAGTTCCGTAGCGGAGTGTTTCCATGGCTGCCACCAGCTTGCTTATATTATTAGATGACATTGCATCGGTATTGGATGACGTTTCCACCATGACCAAGGTGGCCGTAAAGAAAACTGCCGGAGTGCTGGGTGATGACCTGGCACTGAACGCGCAGCAAGTCAGTGGAGTTCCGGTGCGTCGCGAGCTTCCAGTCGTGTGGGCGGTCGCCAAAGGCTCGTTGCGAAACAAGACAATTCTGGTGCCCGCCGCCTTACTGATAGCCGCCTTTGCGGCGTGGGCAATTACACCATTATTGATGCTGGGTGGTGCCTACCTCTGCTTTGAAGGGTTCGAGAAGCTGGCCCACCGCCTCCTGCCGCAGGAAGACGAGAAAGAGGACGCGCGTCGGGCGGCCCACGCGGCGGCGATCCGGAATCCAGCTGTGGACGTAGTTGAGGCCGAGCGACAGAAAATCAAGGGTGCTGTACGCACAGATTTTATCCTTTCCGCCGAAATTATTGCGATTACGCTCGGGGCTGTGGCTGGTGCGGCCTACGGGGTGCAAGTGGCGGTCCTGATTGGGATCGCTCTGCTGATGACGGTCGGCGTTTACGGTTTAGTTGCTGGCATTGTGAAACTCGACGATTTGGGTCTCTTGCTGAGTCGACAGTCGTCGCGGTGGGCTCAAGCTGTTGGGTTGGGCATCGTACGCAGTGCACCGTATTTGATGAAAGCACTCACGGTTGTTGGCACCGCTGCCATGTTTATGGTTGGCGGCTCCATTCTCGTGCACGGAATAAGCGCGCTGACTGAGTGGATCGGGAGCAGTCGCCGGCTATCCTGGAGGGGCAATCTGGTCCGTCATGGCGATGACATTATTGAATGCCCTGGTGGGTGTGTTAGCCGGTGCCGTGCTGGTCGTCGCGCGGTCGCTCGTTGCTCGCCGCCACCACGATTAAGGGGGGCCGGGCTTCAATGTAGGCTTCGGACACGAATCCGAAGTCCTCAGGCGGTATCATCCGCCTATGAAAAATCTCCGCATCTCGAATCCTTCCCGCATTCTGGCCATTGTGCCCGCGGCTGGCGTGGGCTCCAGGGCAGCGGCGCGCGAGCTGTCTGGCACCACCGCCGCGTCCGCAGTCGTCCCGAAACAATACCGTCTTATCGCAGGCCGGCCCATGCTCTGGTGGTCGGTGCGCGCGTTGTTGCAAGACGTGAGGGTCGATGAGGTGGTGGTCGCCGTCAGTGCGAATGATTCACATGTTGGCCAGGCCCTTGCGGGTTTATCGCGGGTGCGGTGGATCCGGTCAGGAGGACCCAGCCGCTATGCCACGGTGCGGAACACGTTAGAAGTGTGCGGCGCGTTGGATGCTGATTGGATTTTGGTGCATGATGCGGCACGGCCAGGCTTGCCGGCGGAGTCATTGACTGCTCTCGTTGACGCCTGTCTGGACGACGACGTCGGGGGGTTACTGGCTTTACCCGTAGCCGATACGCTCAAGCTCGACACACTGGCCGAGCTGCGCGCAACAACACCGCAGTCCGAGTCTGGGCTGCAAGCAGGTACGGAAGGAGGGTCAGCGGCGCAAGCCGCACGGCCACGGCAATCAGGCGCGCCTCGGGTCGCTCAAACCCTGCCGCGCGATCATTTATGGCAGGCGCAAACCCCTCAAATGTTTCGGGCTGGCTTATTGAGAAAGGCATTTGCGGAAATCGACCGCTTGGGCCTGGAGCCCACCGACGAAGCAGGCAGCGTCGAAAAACTTGGCGTAAAGCCGCTCTTGGTGCATGGATCTCTGATAAATTTCAAGGTCACTTGGCCCCAGGACTTTGAATGGATAGAAAAATGGCTGGAATAGCAGGACGTATACGTGTGGGGCAGGGCTATGATGTCCATGCCTTGGTCGAAGGCCGACCTCTAGTTATCGGTGGGGTAGTGATACCCTTTGAAAAAGGCCTGGTCGGACACTCCGACGCCGATGTTTTACTGCACGCCATTACCGATGCACTGCTGGGAGCGGCAGGATTAGGTGACATCGGCCGGCACTTCCCCGACACCGATTCCCACTGGGCCGGGGCAGACAGCAGACACTTATTGCGCTTGGCCTACGCAAGGGTGCGCGAAGCGGGTTGGGAGGTTGGCAATGTGGACGCCACCGTTCATGCTCAAGCTCCCAAAATCGGTCCACATGCTGCCGCGATGCAGAGGAACATTGCCGAGGACTTGCAGTTGGTTGATCTGGGCTGTGTCAACATCAAGGCAAAAACCAATGAGGCGCTCGGCTTTCTCGGCCGAAGCGAAGGGATTGCCGCGACTGCCGTCGTTCTCATCACGCGCTCTTCGGCCTAATGCCGCGGCCGCCGGCCCGGGCTTCCCACCCACTATTTAGCGCCTGAAGCTTGGAGCGAGTGCATGTGCTAGAACATAACTCGCTATACTGAAGCGTCAACGGCTATCCAAGAAAAGGGGTGCTATGTCGTCAGGCAAATCGTTGCAAGGCAGATCGGCCCTGGTCACCGGTTCAACCAGCGGCATCGGGTTGGCCTGCGCACGGGCGTTGGCTCATGAAGGTGCCAACATTACCCTGAACGGGTTCGGCGACCCTGCCCAGATCGAACAACTGTGCACGTCGTTAGCACAAGAATGCGGCGTGCAAGTTCGCTATTCGCCGGCCGACATGACCCAGCCGGCCCAAGTTGCCACGATGGTGCGCGAGGCAGAAGAGGCTTTCGGCAGCCTGGACATTCTGCTCAATAATGCGGGCATCCAACATGTCGCCCCGGTGGAGGAGTTCCCTTCAGAAAAGTGGGATGCGATCATCGCGATCAACCTTTCCGCGGCGTTTCATACGATCCGTGCTGCGGTGCCCGGGATGAAGGCGCGCGGTTGGGGGCGCATTATCAATACGGCGTCCGCGCACGCGTTAGTGGCCTCACCCTATAAGGTGGCGTATGTTGCTGCCAAGCACGGCCTTGCCGGAATCACGAAAACCGTGGCACTCGAGCTTGCCGAGCACGGTATTACCGTGAATGCGATATGTCCTGGGTATGTGTGGACACCGCTTGTCGAGCGTCAGATTCCAGACACTGCGCAAGCGCGCGGCATCACTGAAGAAGAAGTCAAACGCAACATCTTGCTCGCAGCTCAACCGACGCGGGAGTTTGTCCGCGTCGAAGAAGTGGCCAGCTTGGCCGTTTATCTGTGCAGCGACGCTGCTCGCTCCATCACCGGCTCGCTGCTGCCCATTGACGGGGGCTGGACGGCTGCCTAGTGTGGCCCACGCCGGCTCAAACTCCCTGCACCTTAGAATAGACGCGAAACTCAAATCGTTTATAGGTCGACTCCTGCCATGCTTTATGCGATCTCCCCAGCCAAAAAGCTTGACTATGAAACTCCTATCGACGTTCGTGGCGCTACCCAGCCTCTATTCGTAGAGCAAGCGAGCGAGCTGATCAATGTACTCAAACAGAAGACCCGCGAGGAAATCGCCCAATTAATGTCGTTAAGCCCAGCATTGGCAGAGCTAAACGTGCAGCGGTATGCCGAGTGGCGGCCAGAGTTTACGGCAGACTCGGCCCGTCCTGCCATACTGGCCTTTAACGGAGACGTTTACGAGGGGTTGGATGCACGCTCATTAAAGCAGCGCGAGCTAGACTGGGCACAGGAGCACGTGGTCATTCTTAGCGGCCTTTACGGTGTTCTACGTCCACTTGATTTAATGCGGCCCTATCGTTTGGAAATGGGTACGCGTTTGCAGGTGGGCGACGCACGCAACTTGTACGAATTTTGGGGCGATCAATTGGCCCATTACATTAACCAGCGTCTCGAAGAGCAGGGCGGAGAACCGGTGTTGGTCAACGTAGCCTCCGAGGAATACTTCAAGTCGGTGCGCCGCAAATCCTTGCAGGCGCGCGTCATTCATTGCGTGTTTGAAGACTGGAAGAACGGTACTTACAAGGTAATCAGTTTTCACGCTAAGCGTGCTCGCGGGCTGTTAGTGCGGTTTGCCATCCAAAACAAAATTGACCAGCCTGCCGGCCTGCGTGACTTTAACCTGGAAGGGTACAAATTCGCGGCTGATGCTTCAGAAGAGGACCGCTTGGTATTTCGGCGCAAAGAAGCATAAACCCGCAAGCCACTCACGGCTGCAATCCATCACGACCGCCGCGGGGGCAGGCGCTTCCCCCGCAAGGTAATTAACACCAGAGTGAATTGCAATTAACGATCGGGGCCGGGGTCAATGGGTGGCATGAAATGCCGCCAAATTTGGGGGCGGTCTGGTTGCTCTTGATAGCTTTGTAAACGGTCTGCGGCGAGCCCAATCAAGTCGCCGGCTTGCTGGGCGCGCTCTGCCAGATATTGCTCCAGTTGTGCAAGCGAATCAGTAATAACCTGGTACCCTTGCGTAAAAATGGCGGAAGTCATTTGTACCGCACAGGCTCCGGCCAACATGAAGCGCGCAATATCCAGCCCGTTGCGTGCGCCATTGGTAGCGACGAGCGGAAATGTCTGGCCCAGTTTCCTGCGGCTGAGCGCCAACCACCGCGCGGTAAGCGGCAGAGCCCACGAGCCACCCCAAGCTGCCGAAGTATTCAAGACCGGGCGTTGGGTTTCGAGATCGGGCATGAATCCCATGTAGCGTCCCATCAGGATAACGGCATCAGCCCCACCGCGACGCGCTGCATCGGCCATCCCGGCAACGTCTTCACTCTGACCGGTTAGCTTGATCCATAACGGCAGGGTCGTAGCGGCACGCACGGCACGCGTGATATGTTCGATGCGGTCGGAGTCGCGCTCAAGTTGGATGGCGCCGCGTGCCGCTTCTTCACCATGGGGGGCGCCAATGTTTACTTCCAGTGCACGAAACCCCATCTTTTGTATGGCTTGTGCGTAAGCAATGCACTGTTCCAGACTGCTAAGGATCAG
>CAZMVM010000122.1:0-4994 GCA_964569785.1 uncultured Pigmentiphaga sp.
TCCAGTCCTATGCCTTGGTTCCCCACATGACGGTGGAAGCCAATGTGGCATTCGGGCTGAAGCAGGAAGGAACACCACGTAACGAAATCCAGGAACGGGTTTATGCTGCCTTGGAACAGGTGCAAATGACGGCGTACGCGCGACGCAAGCCCGGTCAACTTTCCGGAGGGCAGCAGCAGCGCGTGGCGTTGGCGCGTAGCCTGGTCAAGCGGCCAAAGCTATTGTTGTTAGACGAGCCCATGTCGGCGCTCGATAAGCAGATTCGCCAGAAAACCCAGATCGAGCTCGTTCGTATCATCGAAGAAGTGGGCGTCACCTGCATTATGGTGACGCACGATCAAGAAGAGGCGATGACCATGGCGGACCGCCTTGCGGTCATGAGCGATGGTTTGATTCAGCAATGCGGATCCCCTCAAGAGGTTTACGAGCATCCCGCCACGCGTTTTGTCGCCGGATTCATTGGTTCGACAAACTTGTTCGAGGGCCGCATCATCGAAGATGAACCGGATCATGTCACGGTGGAAGTCGACACCCTGCCGCGCCCCCTAGTGGTGAACCACGGTGTTGGTGAGTCGCTAGGGATGGAAGTTGCCGCCTCGGTGCGTCCGGAGAAGATCGTCGTGACGAGAACTCCGCCTGCCCGGCTCGAGAATTGGGCCCGCGGCACCGTCGCCCATGTCGCCTACCTGGGAAGCCGCTCCGTTTATCAGGTGCGTTTGGAGTCGGGTCAAATCATCGAGGCCAGCGTGCCGAGTCTCGCGTTGATTGACGAGAACATGGCAGCGCTGCACGATGAAGTCTATGTCGGGTGGGGCGCGGATGCGGTCACCCTGCTTCGTGAGTAGATCAGGTCATGGCATCGCCTCATTCTTATTTATCGCCGCGCCAACGCGCACTCGCCATCGTTCCGCCATACGTGTGGCTGGTGCTGTTCTTTCTGGTGCCCTTTCTGCTGGTGGTCAAGATCAGCTTCTCGGGCATGGAGTTCGGGATTCCCCCCTACACTCCGTTGGCTGAGATCGAGGAAGGTGTGGTGCAGCTTTCGCTGCATCTGCGAGCCTACGTCATGCTGTTTACCGACAGCCTCTACGTAGCTACCTATCTCAGCTCGTTGCGGATGGCTGCGATTACGACGGTATTCTGTATTCTCATCGGCTACCCGCTGGCCTATTACATTGCACGTTCCAACCCGCGCACACGCAACTTGCTGCTATTTGCAGTCATTTTGCCGTTCTGGACCTCGTTGCTGTTGCGTGTCTATGCGTGGATGGGCATCCTGCGGAATGATGGTTTGCTGAATAATGCCCTGATGGCATTGGGCATTATTGACGCTCCCCTTGAAATCTACCGCACCGATATCGCGGTGTATATCGGCCTTGTCTATGCCTATCTGCCTTTCTTCATCCTGCCCCTATATGCACACCTGGTAAAGCTGGACGAGCGCTTGCTCGAGGCGGCCTACGACCTCGGCGCTAAGCCCTGGCGGGCCTTTGTTTCCGTGACTTTGCCCTTGTCACGGAACGGCGTGATTGCCGGCGCCATGCTGGTATTCATTCCCACCGTCGGCGAGTATGTGATTCCCGAGCTGCTGGGCGGCGCGAACACCCTCATGATCGGACGGGTCATGTGGACCGAGTTCTTCAACAACACCGACTGGCCGATGGCCGCTGCCGTGACGTGCGTGATGGTCTTGTTGCTGTTGGTTCCTTTGGCCTTGTTCCAGTACAGCCAGGTTAAGGAGCTTGAGGAGCGTCGCTGATGGTCAGACAACACAATTGGCTACGCACGACAGTGCTGGTACTGGGGTTTGCGTTTTTATATGTGCCCATTATTAGCCTGGTGGTTTACTCGTTCAACGCGTCCACTCTGGTTACGGTATGGGGCGGCTTCTCGTTGAAGTGGTACCGCACGCTATTCGATGACAGCGCGCTGCTCTCGGCTGCCTGGTTATCACTACGCATCGCTGCCCTGACCGCCACCGCCGCCGTCATTATCGGCACCTGGGCGGGTTATGTAGTGGCGCGCATGGGGCGGTTCCGGGGCTTCTCGCTTTATGTAGCTATGGTCAGTGCCCCCCTGGTGGTACCGGAAGTCGTGCTGGGGATCTCCATGCTGTTGCTTTTTGTAGAAATGGGGAATGTGTTTGGCTGGCCTGCGGGCCGCGGCGCGTTCACGATCTGGGCCGGTCATGTCATGTTTTGCACAGCCTACGTGGTGGTTATTGTGCAGTCGCGCGTCCGTGAGCTTGACCGCAGCCTTGAGGAGGCGGCCATGGATCTGGGCGCAGCGCCGCTGCGCGTATTTTTCAGCATCACTCTGCCACTGATTGCGCCCGCATTGTTGGCGGCCTGGTTGCTGGCGTTCACGCTTTCCCTGGACGACGTGGTCATCGCTGCGTTTTTGTCCGGGCCGGGCGCGACCACGTTGCCACTCGAGGTTTTCTCGCGTGTACGTCTGGGCCTCAAACCCGAGGTCAATGCGCTGGCGACCATACTCATCGGTTTAGTAGCGGTAGGCATGCTGATTGCCCGTTTTGTCCAGGGGCGTATTGAGCGCGCCTAGCACTTACACCCCCGGCCAATGTAATGTCGATGACCATGCTGGGGACGGGAGGCGCGCTCACGTTGGGGTGATCCTTTTATGCCGCCCCGGCGGGGGCGTTGCCGGCCCGTCACCCACAACGTCTCGGCTAAATCCAGCCATCATCTGGCCCGCTTGCTACCCGGGATGCGAGGTATATACTGGAAATTCGAAGATCGCGAAATGCACGTCCCGACTCGCGTCCCTCTGCAGTGCCCACTACATGCTGTTGCATCGCAAGGAGGGCATTATGCTCCTACGTAAACCGTCTTCCATTCGCCCCTCGGAGATCACCCCTTTTTCCGTTTATCAGCAGCGCCGCATTTTCATGGCGAGGGCCGGCAGTCTAGCGCTCGCCGCGGCTTCACCGAAGTTGTCGCGCATGGCTTGGTCGGCTGAGAACCCTTCGCAACAAGTCACTCTGCCGTTCTCGCGCAATGAGGACTACGTCGTGATGGATCGTCCCACCGAGTTCCGGGACGCCACTACCTACAACAATTTCTACGAATTTGGCACAAATAAAGAGGACCCGTCTCGTTACGCGCATCGCATGCAGTAAAGGCCCTGGACGGTCGAAGTGAGCGGAGAAGTACTGCATCCGCAGGTGCTCGATATTGATGATTTATTGAGGCTGGCACCGTTGGAAGAGCGCATTTATCGCTTGCGTTGCGTCGAGGGGTGGTCAATGGTGATTCCCTGGATTGGCTATCCCTTACAGGCATTGATCCGAAAAGTGGAGCCCACGGGCAATGCCAAGTTCGTTGAGTTCGAAACTACCGTGCAACCCGAGGCCATGCCCGGCCTGCGCAGTCGGGTTCTGGACTGGCCTTATATCGAAGCGTTGCGGCTCGACGAGGCCAACCATCCGTTGACGCTGCTTACTTTTGGTATGTATGGCCAAATCTTGCCGCACCAGAACGGTGCGCCGATGCGAGTGGTGGTTCCATGGAAATATGGGTTTAAATCGGCTAAATCTATCGTGCGTATACGATTCACCGAACAGCAACCTCAAACCAGTTGGGTCCGGGCCGCGCCACATGAGTACGGGTTCTATGCAAACGTAAACCCCGAGGTCGATCATCCCCGTTGGAGTCAGGCGACCGAAAGGCGCATTGGGGTAGACGGTTTCTTCAGGCCGAAGCGCCCCACACTTATGTTTAACGGCTACGCTGACCAGGTTGCGAGCCTTTATCAGGGCATGGATTTACGTGTCCAGTATTAACGAGAACACGCAGCATTCTTCAACCGAGGCCCCTCATCAACGCGATAGGGAATCGGCACAGTCCGAACTTGGGGCGGCACCATCGCCGGCGTTGTCTAAGCGTTTTCAGCACACGCTGCGTCAGGAGTCGCTTGCCCAGCCCGATCGGCAAGCCTTAGTGCCGGATGTGCACGACAAGTCCCGCCAGAAGGTGCCGGGCGCTATGTTGCACGCGGGCAGTGACGCCAGTCCCCGTATTGGACCGCTCCCTGGGCTGAACACGGCTGCGCACATAAAGACGCAAGCCGCGGCTCAAGCACGCGCGGCCTCCTACGGGGCTGCGTCCGACCTGCGGACTGTCGGGCTGCGGTTGCGCACTTTCAAAGCGGTACTGTTTGCGCTCGGGCTGGTTCCGGTCGCGCGTTGGGTCGTGCTGGGTGTCATGGGCCAGCTCGGTGCCAACCCGATCGAGTTTCTGATTCGCTCTGCAGGCACATGGACATTCATTTGCCTGCTCGTCACGCTTTCAGTCACACCGTTGCGGGTCATTACGCGCCAGCACGCACTCATTCATGTGCGGAGAATGTGTGGACTATTCACATTCTTCTATGCCTGCGTCCACTTTCTTATGTATGTCTGGTGGGATCAGTGGTTTGACTTCTCGGCGATCTTGAATGACATTGCCCAGCGTCCGTTTATCGCCCTTGGCTTTCTGGCCTTACTTGGCTTGATTCCCCTGGCGGCTACTTCATCAAAAGGGTGGATGCGGCGATTGGGGCGGGGTTGGCAACGCCTGCATCGGCTTATCTATCTGGTGGGGTTACTCGCGCTGGGACACTTTTGGCTGCATCGCGCCGGTAAAAACGATTTCTTCACCGTCTATATCTTCGGCGCGGTGTTAGTATCGTTGCTGGTTTGGCGATTGGTGCGAGCTGGGTATCGCAGGTGGCCCAAGACCGTCAGCAAACGGCAAGCTGCACCCCGCTAGATACGACTCGAAACAAGGAGGACTGGTATGCGCGTGCTGTATTGGGCACGATTCGCCCTGGCCAAGCAAGAAGTGCGCGACGCACTGCAATCCGTGGAAGGAGCCCAAATCGTTGTTGCTGAAACGTTGCCCGCGGTGTTAGAGGCTTTGCCGGATTGTGAGGGATTGGTACTCGCCGACGCTCCGGTTGCCGAGGCGCGCGAAGTGATTGCGGCATTGAAGCGT
>CAZMVM010000122.1:5004-9821 GCA_964569785.1 uncultured Pigmentiphaga sp.
AAGGTACGCTGGATGCATTTCAT
This sequence comes from uncultured Pigmentiphaga sp., assembly GCA_964569785.1. Taxonomy (GTDB): domain Bacteria; phylum Pseudomonadota; class Gammaproteobacteria; order Burkholderiales; family Burkholderiaceae_B; genus Verticiella. Next base: position 5,028 of record CAZMVM010000122.1, read on the forward strand.
CTCCGCGGGTCGCGAGGGATTTGAAGAGGCGGGTTTACCAGACGGGATTACCATTACTTATGCAGAAGGGGCGGTAGCTCCCACGGTAGCCGAGCACGCGATGGCCCTGCTACTCGCCATCGTGCGGCGTGTGCCTGACATCTTGGCGCAGGCTGAGCGCTTCGAGTGGTCCCGTGCACCGGCTGCGCATACCCGCACGCTTGAAGGGGGGTTGATGGTTATTGTGGGGTACGGGCAAATCGGGCGCCACCTGGCCCGTCGGGCCAAGGCATTCGGGATGCGGGTAGCAGCCGTCTCGCGCTCGGGCCGACAGGATGAGAACGTCGATGAGGCCTATCATTTGTCAGACCTCAGCAAAGCCATTGCCCAAGCCGATGTCATTATGTGTACGATCGCGCTCACACCTGAGACCCGCCTGTTATTCGATATGCATATGTTCGCGGCGTGTAAGCCAGGGGCACTCTTTGTGAACGTTGCGCGCGGTGGGCTGGTAGACCAGCCTGCGCTTATCGATGCTTTAAGCAAAGGACAGCTTGGCGGAGCGGCATTGGATGTCACCGACCCTGAACCGCTCCCGTCCGGCGACCCGTTGTGGCAAGCGCCCAACATCGTAATTTCACCGCACATCGCGAGCAGTGGCAGTGGGGCCTCGACACGTCGGCTTGCCAGCAGTGCAGCGGATAACCTGAGACGCCTCATTAACGACGAACCGCTATTGGGTGTCGTCAGTGCGTAAATCGCAATAGCCCTTTCGGTAGCATGGGGATCAAGACATTTATCGATAGTGGAGAGAGGTTGTGAGCGAGGTCGCCGGGTGGATATGGGCAGCCGGCTGTGGCCTATTGCTACTGGGCGCGTTCGTCGGCTGGTTAGCGGGCCGTAACCGGCGGGCACCCGATCCTCGTGTCGAGCACCTGATTGCTGCGCAGGACAAACTTGAGCGCTTGGTGCGGGCCGAGATGGCGGATGGTTACCGCAGTTTGCGTAACGAATTCGACGACGCGTCGCGCGCACTGCGCGAAGAACTAGCGCGCAACCAGGAGAACCTGCGCACAGTACTGACACGCGACGCGGCCGCCGCGCGGGAAGAACATGCGGTAGCGATGCAACGGTTCTCGGGTCAACTGGCGCAACAGTTGCAGCAGCTCACGGAAATCAATGAGCGCCGCATGATCGACATGCGTCAGACTGTCGAAAGCCGCTTGCACTCGCTGCAGACGGAGAATGCCGCCAAACTCGAAGAAATGCGGCGTGTGGTCGATGAGAAACTACACGCAACCCTCGAGCAGCGCTTGGGCGATTCGTTCCGGCTGGTGTCCGAACGCTTGGAGGCCGTACATCGGGGTTTGGGCGACATGCGGCAGCTGGCCGCGGGCGTTGGTGATCTACAGCGTGTGCTGGTCAATGTGAAGTCACGCGGCACGTGGGGCGAGGTGCAGCTGGCGCGGTTGATCGAAGACTTGATGACGCCCGATCAGTACGGTCGAAATGTAAAGACCGTGCCGAATTCTAACGAAGCGGTCGAGTTTGCGTTGAAACTGCCCGGCCGTGAAGACGGGCAAACCATCTGGTTGCCAATCGATGCCAAATTTCCCAAAGAGTCTTACGAGCGCTTGATGGATGCGCACGAGCGGGCGGATGAAGAGGCCATCCGCCAGGCGGGTAACGCCTTTGAAAAAGTCGTCGAGCAGGAGGCGCGCCGCATCGCACAGAAGTATGTCGCACCACCCTATACAACGGACTTCGCCCTAATGTTCGTGCCCACCGAGGGGCTCTATGCAGAAATTTTGCGGCGGCCGGGGCTCTTCGATCGGCTGCAGTCAGCGCGCGTCAATGTCGCGGGGCCCGCTAATTTGGCGGCTTTACTGAACAGCCTGCAAATGGGCTTCCGAACTCTGGCGATCGAACAGCGCTCGGCTGAAGTTTGGCAGGTGCTGCGCGCGGTTAAGAGTGAGTTTGGCAAATTTGGCACCGCGTTGGCCGGGGTGCGCAAGGCACTGGAGACGGCAAGTACCCGTATTGGCCAAACGGAAACGCGAACCCGAGTGATGTTACGCAATCTGCAGGCAGTCGAAGCGCTGCCCGATTCCGCGCGTTCGGCATCGATCTATCTTGATAATTTATCTGCAGAGGCACAGCGCATCCACGAGGCGGGCTCATCCGACGCAGAGACTACCTCGGAGGGTGTCCACGCAGATCGCGACGTGCAGTTGGATGCCCCATCGCCGCCGGCTACGTCGCCTGACGCTTCGGATAATGAAGCCGGTGCGGCAACTGCTCGCGATCAATCTCAACCCGCCCTTAAGGGCGTTCACACCGGCCCGGAGCCAGCGCAGGGAGATCAGCCTGCCACACAGGCGAGCCTCGAGAGCGAAATGCGTCGTGTTGGCACATAATAGGTTGCCTGTCAGGTCGCCATAGCGACCAGACTTGGGGCTCGCGCAGCCGCGAAGCGACATTGGCGCGCGGGTATTAGCGGCGCTCATCCCTTTCAGTTACCGATTCAGCACGAAACTTCAGGACAATTCCATGCTTTCACAAGACCAACTCAAGCAGCAGGCTGCCGACGCGGCCTTGCAAATGGTGGCGGAGCTTGCTCGGCCGGATGTCGTCATCGGCGTGGGAACCGGGTCGACAGCCGATTTGTTCATCGATGGTCTCGCGGCGTTCAAGGGCCGAATCCGTGGCACGGTGGCGAGTTCAGAGCGCAGCGCTGAGCGGTTGGCTGGTCACGGCTTACCGGTGCTTGATCTGAACGACGTCGAAACCCTTCCCGTTTATGTGGATGGAGCCGATGAAATTGACGGCAACCTGTGCATGATCAAGGGGGGCGGCGGTGCGTTAACGCGCGAGAAAATTGTGGCGAGCGTCGCCGAGCGGTTTGTGTGCATTGCCGACGAAACCAAACTGGTTCAGCGTTTGGGAACATTTCCCTTGCCGCTGGAAGTGATTCCCATGGCGCGAGCCGCCATTGCTCGCCGCATGGTTGCGTTGGGTGGGGATGCGCGTCTGCGCGAGGGCTTCACGACCGACAACGGTAATGAGATTCTCGACGTGCATGGTTTACGCATCATCGATCCGCAAGCCTTTGAAGCCCAGGTGAACAACATGCCGGGGGTTGTTACTTGCGGATTATTTGCGCTGCGCGGAGCCGACATTGCATTGCTCGCGACCCAGAACGGTGTGCGCCGCTTGGTCGCCCCGGATAATACGCTGTAACGAGTAGGGACGGCGTTGCGCGTCAGATGGGGCGCCAGCTCGTGGAGACGCCTGCTGGCCCTCGGCGCTTCGAGATGATTGTTCCAGGGGCCGGCCGCACTTGTGATTCGAACAATGGTTTAGGCGGCGCAACGAAATGCCACGGCCTGCGCTGTCAGTAGGCGTACGCCCACCGTACACCCCACCTCGTACGGCTTGCGGCTGGGCGCCAGTGCCAGGATGCGACCGCCCGACGGTAGTTCAAGCGTATAGAGAAATTCGGCGCCGCGAAATGCCCGAGACACGACGCGAGCGCGAACTGGACTGGCATCATCGAGGGTGACGGAATCTGGGCGAATCAGGATCTCCACTCCATTCGCCGAGGGCGACGTGCATGGCTGCAATGCACAAGCCGGCTCGAATTCACCGAGCTCCGTACACAGACAGGTGTCGTTGACTGCGGTGCCGGGCAGTAACACGCCTTCGCCGATAAATTCGGCTACGTAACGGTCGGCGGGCTGATGATAGAGATTGTAGGGCGTGTCCCATTGACGCAGATGTCCATCGCCGAGGACGCCTACTTTGTCAGCGATCGCGAAAGCTTCGCGCTGATCATGGGTAACCAGAATGGCTGTGGCGCCCGCCGACTTGAGTATATTGCGCACTTCTTCGGCGAGTCGCTCGCGCAGGGTGACGTCTAGATTCGAGAAAGGCTCGTCGAGCAACATGAGGCGTGGGCCTGGAGCAAGCGCGCGCGCCAAGGCTACTCGTTGCTGCTGCCCCCCCGAGAGCTCGTGGGGATAGCGGGTGGCCGTATCGACTAGATCGACCAGCTCCAGCATTTCGCGGACACGCGCGCGACGTTGGGCGGGACTCATCTTACGTAAGCCGAAGGCGATGTTGGTCTCGACAGTAAGATGGGGAAAGAGGGCGTAATCCTGGAACACCACGCCGATGCGTCGCGCCTCGGGCGCGACCATACGTCCATTACCCGCCACGCACTCATCGCCCACGTGGATTTCACCCGCCCGCACAGGCTCGAATCCGGCAATCGCGCGCAATACCGTCGTTTTGCCGCAGCCTGAAGCGCCTAACAAGCAACCGATCTCTCCGGTAGCCAGTTGCAGTGAGAGGTTATCAATGACGGTATGGTTACCGTATCCCAGGGAGATGGATCGTATGTCCAGCATAGTTCACTTTCCGTTTCCTGCTTGAGCCCGCCTTATCCTTTACTGCCAGGCAAATTCTCGGTTTGCCGCACAATCAACATGACCGGTAGCAACCCGACAATGACAATGAACAGAGCGGGCAACGCAGCGCGTTCCCACATGGATTCGGATGTTAATTGGAAGATTCGCACTGACAACGTATCCCAGCCGAAGCTGCGGGTCATCAGTGTGATCGGCATTTCCTTGAGTACATCCACAAACACCAGGAGAAAGCCTGCCAATAACCCTGGTCGAAGCAGGGGAAGGTACAGGCGTCTTAAAATTTGTAACAGGTTTAGGCCAAGTGAGCGAGCGGCGTCTTCCTGGCTCCGACTAATGCGTTGCATCGCGCTATCCGACGCGTGAAACGCGACGGCTAGAAAGCGCG
>CAZMVM010000123.1:0-9733 GCA_964569785.1 uncultured Pigmentiphaga sp.
GCCGGGGTGGGCGCAGTAGGAATCCCCCAACTTTAGGCGGGGGAGGATGTCAAGTAGTCGCCGCAGAAACCTGGGCGGACCGGCGCCTGAACTGCGGCTCGATAGAACCGCCTACAATTCGGCTTAACTTTCATTGCTTCACACCGTCTCATGCCCGTCTACGAAATTCGCCATCCTCTGATTCGTCACAAGCTTGGCCTGATGCGTCAGGACGGGCTCAGCACTAAAAGTTTTCGCGAATTGGCGCAGGAAATAGCCGCCTTACTCACCTACGAAGCCGCCAAAGATCTGCCGCTGGAGCCGTACACCGTACAGGGGTGGTGCGGCCCCGTGCAAGCCGAGCGCCTGGCGGGCAAAAAAATTACCGTCGTGCCCATCCTACGAGCGGGCATCGGTATGCTCGACGGCGTCCTAACCCTGATTCCAGCCGCACGCGTTAGCGTCGTGGGCATCGCTCGCAACGAAGAAACCCTGCAGGCCCACACCTACCTGGAGCGACTCGTCGGTGAACTTGATCAACGCCAGGCGTTGATTGTCGACCCAATGCTGGCCACGGGCGGCTCGATGGTGGCTACCATCGACCTCTTGAAGGAAGCCGGCTGTAAGGAGATACGGGCTTTAGTACTGGTGGCGGCACCGGAAGGCATCGAATATGTCACCACAAGACACCCGGATGTCGCGATCTACACTGCGTCTATCGACGAGGGGTTGAACGAGCACGGGTATATCGTGCCGGGCCTGGGCGACGCGGGTGACCGGATATTTGGGACGAAGCAAAAGGGTGAGTAGCCTCGGGCAATGCGCCGTGTCCCCGTGCGATCAAGACCGATTAGGGCACTACGGGTAATGGTCTCCTGGCGCGCCAGATCTGCACCTAAAGCCTCTGTGCAGAGGCTGTCGAACCACACCTCAAGGCGCAAACTCGCCAATAAAGATCGCCGGATCCACGCGAACATCATTCAGACTCACGTTCCAGTGCAAGTGCGGGCCGGTGGCGCGTCCGGTGGCCCCAACAGCGCCCACAACCTCGCCTCGCTGCACTTCGTCGCCTACCTTCACGTCGATCGACGACAAATGACAGAACATGCTAATTAAGCCTTGTCCGTGGTCGATAAACACCGTCTTGCCATTGAAGAAATAGTCACCCACCAGAATGATGCGACCGCCCGCGGGAGCGCGTATCGGCGTGCCGGCTGGGGCGGCAAAATCTAACCCCGAGTGCGGATTGCGCTCTTGCCCATTAAAAAATCGGCGCAAGCCAAAAGGGCTGCTAAGGCGGCCGGACACCGGCTTATCGAACAAAACATTCGTGGGCAGACGCGGCGTGAACGTGCGATAGGCTTGCTGCTGCTCTGCCAGCTCGCGCTGAATACGCTTCAAGTCGTCTGGGTGCGGATCCACCATGCGGCGGTTTTTCAGGGTAATGTGTTGTTCCTTATAGTGGCGTGTTCCCACGTCAAAGGCTAAACGCTCTTTACCCTGGGCGGTTTCCACCTCAAGTTGCTGCTGCCCTTCGGGCGTTTTCAACGGAATACCCACGACTGCAATCCAACGCCCCTGATCTTGCAGCACCATCACCGATCGCCCCTTGTACCGAGCGCGCGGTTGCTCCGGGTGTGTGCCTAAGTCCACGACCGCGACGCCGCCAGGCACGGGGCGGTGGAGCAAACGAGTAATGAAACCGGTGTCTGCTCGATTAGACCGCGCTTCGAAAGCGGCACTTGGTGAAGCGGCGGCAGCCACGGTCATCGCAGCCGCTGACATTACGCCAGGTGATGGCGAGGATAAGGGTGTGGCACTGGCCGCCCCTGCACTGCCAAACGCAAAGCAGGTTATTAAGAGACCAAGCACTGATCGGCAGTGGAGCCGGCGAGCGATTGGGGAGGCCGTATGGAAGGCGGTCATGGAAATGCGCAGCGTTGAAGGAAGCAAGATACCCCCGGCACGAGGGCGCGTTACATCGAATACGTGCAGTGTACTCAATACGAGCGCGCCGATTGCTTGCAGCGTTAAGGCACGCTTCAACTCAATTTGGGGTGCTAGCGTGCGAACACCTTCTGCGCTTGCCTAGAACCCACTTCCGCGTAAAACTTCACAGCAGTGGGGCAGCAACAGGGGCAGCATGGTTGCTCTCCACGGAAGCACGGCGCCGTCGCACCTTCGGGGGCGTATAGCGCACCAAGCCTGCCTTGAGGGGCATATAAGGGCTGTGTCTAATCAGAACAGAACGGCCAATATGGAGATAAAAATGAAGTGTCGTCGTCATGTATTAGTTTCACTGCTTGCACTGCCGTTGGCGATTTCCCTGCCTGCCATGGCGCAAGCACAAGAAGGCTTTCCGAACAAACCCGTGCGCTTGATCGTGCCATTTGCTCCAGGTGGCACGACTGACACGGTTAGCCGCCGCGTCGCTCAGGAGCTGTCCGAACGGTGGGGACAACCCGTGGTCATCGAGAACAAGCCGGGTGCTGGCACCACCATTGGGGTAAACACCGTGGCGAAAGCAGCACCCGATGGCTATACGCTGGGAACGGTGACCGGCAGTTTCACGGTGAACCATAGCCTGCTCGAAAATCTCCCCTACGACAGCAAGAAAGACGTGCGAGCGGTGGCTAAAATGGCGGGTTCCGAGCACGTATTAGTGGCTAATCCACAGCTTCCAGTCAACACCGCAGCAGAGCTGATCGAGCTAATCAAGTCGAAGCCGGGGCAGGTCTCTTACGCTTCTTTCGGTAATGGCAGTTCAGCCCACCTGGCGGGCGAGATGCTGGCTATGTTTGCGCAAACGCCGATGCTGCATGTGCCTTACAAGGGTCAAAATCCCGCCATGACGGACGTGATCGCTGGCCAGGTTAATGTGATGTTTGCCAACCTGCCCGAAGCGATGCCACAAATTAAAGCCGGCAAGCTCAAAGCGTTGGGCGTCGCTGCCCCCCAACGCTCTGTCTTTGCACCCGACATTCCCACGCTAGCAGAGCAGGGCATTCCTGGCATTGTCTCGAGTTCATGGAACGGGTTGATCGCGCCAGCGGGTACGCCCGACGAAATTGTTGCCAAGATCAACGCCGACGTGAATGCCGTGTTGGAAAGTGCGGCCGTCAAAGATGCCCTCGCTCAATCGGGTATTACCGTAACGCCGGGTACCCCTGAAGAGTTTGCCAAGTTTCTTGAAAAAGAAATGGATCATTACGGGGAGATTATTCGTAAGGCAAATATCACTACCGGCTGACTGTTTGCTTTGACGTTAAAGCGGCAGGAAGATGCCCTGACACACTCGCGCTCAAACTTTGCTCCGGACAAGTAGGGTGCGAGTTGTGCAGGTGCGGGGTGTTTGTGGCGCAGGTTATGCAGGAGTCTGTGCGCACCACCGCAATACTCTTCGCCCTCATCATCGGCGCCAACCTATTCGCCAACTTCATCAACTTCACCAGCATGCCGCACGACTTAAGCGAGTGGATCCGCTCGTTGGAGGTGGCCCCCATCTACATCGTTGTCGCCATGATGGGCGTTTATGTGTTGCTTGGAACCGTGATGGAAGAGCTGACGATGGTGTTGCTGACCATTCCGTTGTTCTTTCCCATCGTGCTCGATTTGGGGTTTGATCCTCTCTGGTTCGGCGTTCTCATCGTGATGGTGATACAAATCGGCATGATTTCCCCGCCCGTGGGGATGAACTTGTTCGTGCTGAATGCCTTGCTGCCTGATGTAACGTTGGTAGATATCTTCCGGGGTAGTGCGCCATTCGTGTTTATTTTGATCATTATGATGGGTGTGTTAATCGCATTCCCACAACTCAGCCTTTGGCTACCCTCATTCATGAAATAAATCTCTTGCCCATTTTCTTAAGCAGGGCATTGCTGCAACCAAAGCCCCAGCGCGAACCCCCCGCCCTTTTTCCGTGCACCTTTGCCCCCAACCGGTGCATCACCTCCACGCTTTCCACCGCCCCCTCGTCCTGCATCGCCCCGCGGACACTGCACGCCCACCAATTCCCAACCAAGCAGGCATTCGTTTTGCTTTCCCATCCCCTGGCGCTGCTCTTCGTTCGCCCCCGCTGCGCCACCCCAACAACCAACCATCACCCCACTATGACTACTTTGGCTGACGTGGCCAACTATATGCGCGAGCACGACCTTCTGCTGGTGACCGCCGAGTCGTGCACCGCGGGTCTTATCGCGGCCCGCCTGGCGGATGTTCCGGGCGCTGGTTCCTTGCTGGACAGCGCGTTTGTGACCTATTCGCCGGAAGCCAAGCAACGCTGTTTGCAGGTGAGCCCTGACACGATGGCGCGTTGCAACTTGACGAGCGAGGCAGTGGCGCGCGAAATGGCGTTGGGGGCGCTTGGCAACAGCGATGCGAATGTATCGGTGTCGAACACTGGTGTGGCGGATTCCACCGATCCGGAGATTCCGCCGGGTACGCAGTGCTATGCCTGGGCGTTCCGCGGTGCCAACGGTGAACCGGTGGTCTTTAGCGAAACCCGGCGTTTCGAAGGGGACCGCAATGCGGTGCGCGAGGCCAGCGCCGATTATGCTTTAGAGCGTATACCGTACTATCACGGGTTGTTTACATCATCTTCCAAGAGGGGTTCGCATGTCTGACGACGATCGCCTTGCCCAGCAACGCCAAATTGCCGCTGAACTGGGCGTGTCGGAGCACTTCGACGTACAGCACGAGGCGGAACGACGCATTGGCTTTATGGTGGATTACCTGCGGCGCACCGGGCTGCAATGCTATGTCCTGGGGATCAGCGGGGGTGTTGACTCGCTGTTGGCGGGATGTTTGGCGCAGCGCGCCGTGGAGCGCATCCGTAAAGAAGGTGGTCAGGCGCAGTTTGTAGCCTTGCGTTTGCCTTATCACGTGCAGGCCGACGAGGAAGACGCGCAGGAGGCGTTACGGGCGATCAAGCCCGATGCGGAATACACCATTGACATCAAGCCGGCTACCGAGGGCATGTATCGCGCACTGCGGGCGGCGGAGGTGGGTTTCCGCGACATTCATCATGAAGACTTGGCCATGGGTAATGTCAAGGCGCGTCAGCGCATGATTGCTCAGTACGCGGTGGCGGCGGCTTACGACGGCCTTGTGATCGGTACGGATCACGCTGCCGAGGCGTTGATGGGGTTTTTCACCAAGTATGGAGATGGCGCTGCCGACGTAATGCCTTTGGCCGGATTAAGCAAGCGCCGCGTGCGGGCCTTGGCCGCCCATTTGGGGGCGCCTGAGCGTTTAGTGAATAAGGTGCCCACGGCAGATCTGGAATCCTTGGCTCCGTTGCGTCCCGACGAAGAAGCCTTTGGGGTCAGTTACGAGGATATCGACGACTTTCTGGAGTGCAAACCGGTATCGCCCGAAGCATTCGACATTATCCTGCGCACATATCGTGCGTCGGCACATAAGCGCGCGATGCCTGCTACGCCGGATGTAATTCCGTCGTAACAACCGGATGGTTTTGCGCGTCCCTGCTTAACTGCGGTATTAAACCCAAAGAATTCCCAAAAAAACCTTACATTATAAAACGTAAGTACCGGTAAAAGTGGCTTAAAACCGCAGTTATTTTCATTTTTGTGACCCACGTCACAAGAAATGTACACAGAATGTCGGTAGAGTTGCCTTCACAGGGTTAATGCGAATCCTGGCAAGCGCCCCTGCGGGGGTGTAATTGCTTCTGCAACCTTAGGAGTGACATTCATGGCTACTCTACCCATTGAGCAGGCTCAGCAGGACGTTGCAGGTATTTTTCTTTCGTACTTTAATCGCGCGCCTGAATATGAGGCGATGGCGTATTACTTAGCGGTTTACAACGAGCTGCTCGCCCAGCAAGGCGATGATCCGGCAGCGCAACCTAACGCCTTCAAGGAACTGGCTGCCGGTATTTATGTTGATGGGGTACGGCATGGTGAGGTGCCCGCCGGCGCCGCCATCACCAACGAGTTCTATGTTGGTTTCCTCTATGAAAACGTACTAGGGCGCGAACCCGATCCCGAAGGTCTAGCGTATTGGGTCGCTCAGCTCAACGATGGGATGATCGAACGCCCGGAATTGGTCGCCCTGATTATTAATGCCGCCGCAGCTGACCCGCGTGATGGTGCTTATGTGGCTAATCGCACCGAGGTGGCAATAGAATTCTCACAGTGGGAGAACTCCAATCCAAACATTTTAAGTACGCTCCAGTATGACGCCGCCGAAGTCGTTGCCGGCGTGGATGAAACCCCGGAATCCGTAGAAGCCGCCCAGCAGCTGCTATTTGTTAACACCGGCCCCGCGGGTGAGACCTTTGTGCTTACTACAAGCAACGATTACGCGGATACTGAAAGTGCGTTCAATGGCACGAACCCGGTAGATTTTCGGTTTACCGACGCCAATGAAATCATTCGCTCGCCCGATACCACGCTGAATTCCGCCGACGCGTTGCTTGACGCCTCCACCGAAGACCACGACGAGCTAATGGCGCGCCTTGAAAGTGCCGATGCCATTACCACGGCCAGCGGAGTTACCCTACAGAATATCGAGCACATCAATCTGGAGTTGGGTGCAGGGGTGGCTGCTGATCAAACCTTTGCGATGACCAACATTACCGGGGCGCTCACCCTAACCATTACCGGTAGCATCGCGGGTAACGGCCAGGTGATATTGTCGTCATTGGCGGGAACCGGCATTACCGATATCGACGCAACAGACTTTAGTGGCGGCATCGTAATGCAGCCGGGTGGAGCTTTCACGGAAGCCCTAACCATTACCGGTGGTGCTGGCAATAACGTTTTGGTGGGAAGCGACCAGGACGACACCTTTGAAACCGGTGATGGCGATGACACCATTCAAGCCGGCCTGGGCAATAACACCATCACCAGTGGTGGCGGCAACGACACCATTACGGCCAGCAACGGCGACAATGAAATCGATGCCGGCGAGGGCGATGACGCCATCACGGTGGGCAATGGTGCCAACAACATTACTCTCGGTGCAGGCAACGATACTGTTTCAGTAGGGTCGGGCACCAACACCATCGACCTGGGCGATGGCGACAACAGCTTTACCCTGGGTGGTGGTGACAACACCGTTACCGGCGGCGCTGGGGCAGATGTCGGTACCGCTGGTGCGGGCAATAACACCGTCGACCTGGGCGACGGCGACAACAGCTTTACTGCAGGTAATGGCGACAACACAGTAAGCACCGGCGCAGGTGCAGACACCATCTCATTGGGGAATGGGGACAATGTCGTCGAGACCGGCGCCGGCGCCGACAATATTACCGTAGGTACAGGCAATAACACCATTACCGCAGGCGCGGGTGCCGATCTGATCACGCTCACCCCGGGCGGCAGCAATAGCATCATTCTGGGGGCGGGTGATAGTGGAGTGGCAGCGGGAACCTACGACATGATCACCGGCTTCACCCCGGGGCAGGACACACTTACCTTTGGTTTGGGGGGTGGCAGCGACATCAACACCGGTACCGGTGCAGCCGACACCTTCGACGCCGCACTGTTGGCAGCAGACACCGCATTTGGTGGCACCGCCGGCATGCAGTACTTCATTGCCGAAGGCGCAGGCGGCACCTGGGTATTTGTGGATAGCGATGCCAACGGCGCGGCCGACATGTCCATCGAGCTAACCGGCACCACCGGCTTCCAGGCAACCGATATTGTGTAGCCGGACTCCTTGCGCACTAGGCAAATGGCTTGGTGGTTGGTAAGGGGCGCGAACCCGACCGACTACCAAAGCCGTCAGTTGAAAGAACGCTTCTGTGCAAATTGCACCTCGATTGCACCCGCTTCGAGGTGCTTTTTTGTTGACTAGCCACTGGCTTAAATAAAAGACTAGACTTGCGTCTTGCGCACACGCCTTCAAGAAACGAGAAAGCGTGGGCGAAGAAAAAGAGCGCGGGAAAACCCTTAACCACGACAAAAAAACCGCGGTTTACACGCGCGAGTTGCAACGTTTTTGTCACACCTTGTATGCGCTAAACGCAACTATTTGCGTTTTTGTGACGGCGATCACAGCCTAAAACAGACCTGATTCATAGACTTCCCCGGACACGGATGACTAATCCCTGTGCTCAGTTGGGTTTAAGCCCAACTGTTTAATTACCGGAGAGAATCTATGGCTGTCACTTCACTTAGCGTGCAACAGCAGGTCGCTTCGATTTTCTTGTCGTACTTCCAACGTGCGCCAGAATTCGAAGCCATGGCCTGGTACTCGCAACAGCTGAACGAGCTGCTGCAAGACAATGATCCCGAAACGGCCTATAAGCTGCTTTCGGCACAGGTCTACACCGACGGCGTCCGCCACGGCGAAGTTCCTGCCCCGGGCGGCATGAGCAACGCTCAGTACGTCAACTACATCTACCAGAACGTACTCGGTCGCGAAGCAGACGGTGAAGGCTTTGCCTACTGGACCGCGCAGCTGGATTCGGGTGGCATTGAGCGTGCCGAGCTGGTTGCCATCGTCATCAATGCAGCCTTGAATGGTGACGAGCGCGATGCTACCTATGTCAGCAATCGCACCGAAGTTGCCGTTGAGTTTGCCCAGTGGGAAAACTCCGCTCCCAATATTCTCGATTCCCTCATCTACGACGCCAAGCAAGTGCTCGAAGGCGTTGATGAAACGCCCGAGTCGGTAGCCGCTGCGCAGGCCAAGATGGCAGAAAATGCCAACCCGCCCGCTCCCGCTCCCGACACCATGCTCACCCCGGGTATTGATAACCTGGTTGGTAGCGACGACGACGATGTCTTCACCGCACCCATCGTTCAAAACGACCTGGGCAACACCACGCTGACCCTGCAGTCGGGCGACACCATCGATGGTGGCGACGGCTGGGACACCCTGAAGGCCGATCTGCAAGCTTCCGCTTCGAACGCCATCATTGGTACCGCCATTTCGCCCACGACGTACAACGTTGAAGTTATCGAGCTGCGTCAGCAAGGCACCACGCTTGACCAAAACGTGAACTGGTCAGACGTTGATGCTGAAAACATGCACGGCATTCAAGAGCTGTGGTCGGTTAACAGCCGTGGCGACATTCAGGTTGAAGACGTTCGCGTCCGTCCTGAAGACATCACCATCGGTATGCGTGAGACCGACGGTCAGGCCGGCAACATCTTTGGTGCTTCGCTGGGAGTCTATTTCGACCCCGCGCAGTTGCTGCCGCAAACCAGCGCACGCGACTCCGCGTTGACCCTAACCCTGGACAGCATCAGCGAGCCGGGTGACCTTACCAACGTCAAGGTCGACGGTTTCTCCTTCTCGCTTGGCGGTGAGTCGTACACCCTGCGTTCCGACGCCATCGGTGAAGCCACCAACCACGAAGAGCTGCTCGAAGCCATCAAGGCCGCAATCGAAGAGAATCCCGATCTTGAAGGCGTCGAGGCATACGCCAGCGGCCCCGACACCATCACACTGGTGGACTCCGAAGGACGTCCGTTTGAAACCGGATCATGGACCTTCATCGACGGCCAGGTGCCTGCCGACGGTGACGCTATCTGGGCTCAGCAAGTCGGCGAACCAGTGGTAGAAGATGTACCCCTGCGCACTAACGTTGAGCTCGACTTCGTCGGCCGTAGCGCTCAAGGCGGTTACTTGAACATCGCCGGCATGAACGACGCCGGAATCGAGCGCGGCCGCCAACGTGACGATCTTGAAGATTGAACCCGGCGCAACTGCCCGGAGCGCATGGTTCTCTGTGCCGGCAAAGTCCTGCGGAATCCGCAGCGGGTCGAAAGCCGGCCGGGAG
>CAZMVM010000124.1:0-7106 GCA_964569785.1 uncultured Pigmentiphaga sp.
ACGATCTCACCACGATTCGTCAGTTTGTGACCGGTCAGGCGTTATTCGCCTTTTTCGATGCACCCTGGGCTCCGGTTTACTTGTTCGTCATCTTCATGTTCGACGTCTGGCTCGGGGTGTTTGCACTCATCGGTACGCTCATTTTGCTGGGCTTGGCCGTGATCAACCAGGTGGTTACGAAAAAACCGCTGGCCGAGGCCAACTCGATGGCGGTCGCATCCACCATGCAGGCGACAAACACGCTGCGTAATGCCGAAGTCATTGAAGCAATGGGTATGCTGCCCAACCTCCAGTCCCGCTGGTACCGTGGGCACGAAGAGTTCCTCAAAGCGCAGAATGAAGCCAGTGAAAAAGCCGCGATCATCAATTCATATACGCGCTTTTTTCGGCTTACGTTGCAATCTCTTGTGCTCGGGCTGGGGGCCTTGCTGGTGCTCGAGGGACGCATCACAGCAGGGATGATGATTGCCGGCTCGATTTTGTTGGGCCGTGCACTCGCCCCGGTCGAACAACTGATTGGCGTCTGGCGTCAATGGAGCGGCGTGCGCAGTGCCCATGAACGCCTGGTGCAGCTGCTCGAGGCCAATCCTCAGCGTGAACCGGGGATGTCGCTGCCCGCACCCAAAGGGCATGTCAGTGTAGAAGCCGCGACAGCGGGGGCGCCCGGGGCGCGCGTGCCCATCCTGCGTAATGTGACGTTCGCGTTCGAACCCGGCGAGGTCGTGGGCATTATCGGACCCAGTGGCTCCGGGAAGTCAACTCTGGCGCGTTTGCTCGTGGGAGTGTGGCCGACGATGGCGGGCAAGGTCAGGCTGGATGGCGCCGACATTTATCAATGGAATAAAGAAGAACTCGGTCCTCATATTGGATATTTGCCCCAGGATGTTGAGCTTTTCGCCGGCTCGATTAGTGAGAACATTGCCCGCTTTGGCAGCCTGGATCCGGTGCGTGTCATTGAAGCAGCGCGCATGGCCGGGGTGCACGAAATGATCTTACAATTTCCGCAGGGCTACGACACCCAGATCGGTGAAGGCGGGAGCGCGCTCTCGGGCGGGCAGCGTCAACGCATCGCACTCGCTCGCGCACTCTATGGCAATCCTGCACTGGTCGTCCTTGACGAGCCTAACTCCAACCTGGACGAAACCGGCGAAGAGGCTTTGCGCGGCGCCATTCTCAAGCTTCGTGAAAGCGGGCGCAGCGTCGTGTTGATCACCCACCGCACCAGCATTATCGCGGTCACCACACGCCTGCTGGTCTTGCGCGATGGCGTCGTGCACACCTATGGGCCTACCAACCAGGTCCTGGCGGCATTGGCTCAGGCCAATCAGCAACGCAAGGTGGCAGCGGGGACCCCTACCGCGCGCATCGCTTGAGCTGTTCATTCGTCTGAATCAAACAAACTACCTCATGGCACAACCTGCTCCTTCCAAGAAACAGTCCAGCGCACGCATGGAAGTGGTTGGATCCGACGTTCTGGACGCTCCCGCCAGCATTGTCGATATCGACGACCGGCGCTTTGCCCGCCTCGGGGGGCTCATCGTGTTATTCGGGGTGGGGGGCTTCTTTTGATGGGCCGCCCTGGCTCCCCTTGATCAGGGAGTCCCGGCAACCGGAAAAGTCATGGTCTCGGGCAATCGGCAGTCGGTGCAAAACCTGGTGGGTGGCGTGATCAGTGAAATACGCGTGCGCGATGGTCAGGAAGTCAAGCGAGGCGACGTGCTCGTCCGGATGGACGACACGCAGACCCGCTCGCAGGCCGAAACGCTGCGCGGGCAGTTTTACTCGCAACTTGCGGCCGAGGCTCGATTGCGCGCCGAGCGTGACGGCAGTCCGCGTATTGTGTTCCCGCCCGAACTCACACAAGCGCGAAACGATCCGCGTGCCGTCACTGCGATGGCCTTGCAGCAACAGCTGTTCGACGCGCGTCGGCAAGCTCTGGAAAGTGAATTAGGTGCCACGGAACAAACCCTGGCCGGGCTGCGTGCAGACTTGACGGGCTTGCGCTCGCTGCGTGAAGCACGCAATCAGGAAGCCAGCTATTTGCGTAATCAATTGACGGGCATGCGCGATCTCGCGCGCGAAGGATATGTCGCCCGCAACCGTTTACTCGAGCTGGAAGGCAGCTATAGCCGTATTACGGGCGACTTGGCCCAGGTTGCCGCCAATATCAGTAGCACCCAAAGCCGCATCGCCGAGCTCGAGGTGCGCCGAAAACAAATTATGCAGGAGTTTCAGCGCGACGTAAGCGCGGAGCTTAGCAACACCCAACGCGAAGTCGAATCGCTGCGCAGCCGCCTCGAATACGCTGATTACGAGCTCAAACATACCAATGTGCGATCGCCTGCTGATGGCGTCGTGGTCGGTCTCAACGTCTTTACTGATGGTGGTGTCTTGCAGCCGGGGTCGCACTTGATGGATATCGTTCCGGTGGACGAGCCGTTGATGGTAGAGGCCGAGGTGCCGGTGCACCTGATCGACAAAGTCGAACGAGGGCTGCCGGTGGAAATGATGTTCACCGCTTTCAACCAGCGTACGACGCCTCACATCCCGGGTGAGGTAACCAACGTTTCGGCTGACCGACTGGAGAATGCGCAAACCGGCGAGCCCTACTACCGGATCGAAGCCCAAGTCACGCCCGAAGGAGAAAAGCTGTTGGCGCAACACGCCATTCGGCCGGGAATGCCGGTCGACGTGCTGATCAAAACGGGGGAACGGTCGCTGTTGAATTACTTGATCCGTCCCATAGTGGATCGTGCCCGCACGGCTCTCGTACAGGAATAGGAACCTTATGAAACGCCGTTTGCTTGCCTGCGTGCTGGGTGGAATTGCCGCTTTTCCGGTGCACGCCTTGAGTCTGGTCGATGCCTATATGGCTGCGCGTCAGTACGATCCGGAGTACCGCGCCGCGTGGCAGGCGCGGCAGGCGGGTGTTCAAGAGGAGCGCATCGCGCGCGCCCAGCTGCTGCCGCAGGCGTCCGCTAGTTATGGATACAACCGCAATTGGCTTCATCAGCGTGTTGAATCGCCAACGACCGGAGTCACGCAAACCCACCGCAACTCGAACTATCCCAGTTATGCAGGCCGGGTCGAGCTGCGGCAACCCCTGCTCGATGTTCAGGCCTGGGCCGGCTACCGCCAGGGTCAGGCGCGGTCGCAGTATGCCGAGGCCGAGTTCGATAATCGACACCAGCAATTGATGCTGCGTCTGTACGAAGCATACTCGCGGGTTTTGCTGGCCCGCGACCAACTCGACATCGCAGAGGCGCAACGGGCCGCATACGCTGAGCAAATGCGCGCTAACGAGCGGATGTTCGAAGCCGGCGAGGGCACGCGTACGGAAATGATCGAGACTCGGTCGCGCTACGACGTCGCCGAAGCCCAGGTGCTGGAAGCCCAGAACGAGCTTGGCAATGCCCTGCGGCTGCTAGAGTCCATGATTGGTCCAGGCCATCTCACCAGCGTGGATCAGCTCCACCGGTTGACTCCGGAGTTCAAGCCCGCACCTCTACAGCCGGCGCAATTGGAGCGCTGGATTGAACTCGGTTTGAGCAGCAATGCCGAGATACTCGCGGCACGTCTGAATGTGAAGGCCGCCGACGCCGATATCGAGCGTAACCGCGCGGGGCACTACCCATCAGTCGATTTGGTGGCTGCATACTCCATTAACGAAGCGGATTCGGTCACCACGATTAACCAGCGCAACCGCAGTCATATGGTAGGGGTCCAGGTCCGCCTGCCGCTGTTTGCGGGCGGGGGGATTAGTGCCCGCACATCGCAAGCCGTCGCCAATTATGAGCGTGCCCAGGCACAACTCGATGCGGTGCGTAACGGCGTCATGGTTGAACTGCGTCAGCAATATGCCGTTTTGCACAGCACGATCGTGAAAATCAAGGCCCTGGAAAGTGCAGTCGAGTCAGCCGAGCTCTTGGTTGAGGCTACGCGCAAGAGTGTCCAGGCGGGAACGCGTGTGAATCTTGATGTCTTGAACGCGGAGCACCAGTTGTATCAAGCACGACGCGACCTCGCTCAGGCGCGTTACGATTATCTGGATGCCTACATGCGCCTGCGCTACTTCGCCGGTGTGCTCACTATCGATGACCTGACCACGGTCGACGCGTATTTTTCGCCCGGCCGTGCCGTGAGCCCGCCTTTGCCGGCAACCGCCAACGGCCCCTTAACCAAGGTTTCCGCGCGCTAAACACGGACGCTACCCGATGTGGGCGGCCAGGAGCCGCTCCTTACCGCTGCCGTTCTCTCCAGGCGACATGCACAGGGGTTGGAATTGCGTTTGGCGCGACGCGGATGCATCTTCGGTCGCCCGCCGAACCTGCCAAACCGTGTTCCACGGATGGCTGCAGCCCTATCATGCTTGTCGCAAGCTTCTATAATCCGCCCCCATGAGCTTCTTGCAAAATACTGTGCTCGCTACCTGGCGCTTTCGGGGCCTGGTGCGCGCCATATCCGAGCGTGATCTGCGGGCCCGTTATACAGGATCCCTCTTGGGTCCTCTGTGGCTGATATTGCAGCCTTTGGCCATGATCCTGGTCTACACACTGGTATTCTCGCAGATCATGCAGGCTCGGCTTCCGGGGCAAGATCTGTCGAAGTTCGCGTATAGCCAATTTGTCTGCGCCGGGCTTATCTCATGGGGGTTGTTTACCGAGATCTTTCTGCGTACCAAGAACGTATTTCTCGAGCACGCCAATCTCATTAAAAAAGTGCACTTTCCCAAGCTGGTACTGCTGGTTCCGATCGTTTTGGTGGCGCTCTTCAACTTCGCAGTGTTAAGCCTGCTCTATTTTGTATTCCTGTTTGCCATCGACGCTTGGCCTGGGTGGGCGATACTGTGGGCGTTACCGAGTTTGGGCATATTGGTGCTCTTGGCGCTTGCCGGGGGCTTACTCGCCGGCGTCTTGAATGTGTTTGCCCGCGACGTCGGACAAATTGTCGATATTGGCTTGCAGTTAATGTTTTGGGGCACGCCAATTATTTATCCGATCACCATCCTGACCGACTGGATGCGGGAGATCGTAAGCTGGAACCCCGTCGTTGGGCCCATAACCAACCTACAGCAAATCTTCCTTACCGCCGCCGTGCCCGAGTGGAGTTCGCTGGCCTACCCGCTGCTCGTTGCGTTGGCGGTGACGGCGCTTGCCGTCTTTTGCTATAAGCGGTTATTTGCCGAGATGCTGGATTACCTTTGATTCGTGGCCAATACCGCCTCGCTTATGACCGTTCCTGTTATTTCCGCCCGCAATGTGGGTAAAGCGTATGCCAGTACATACGGCAAAAAAGCCCTGCTACGACGCATATTGAGTGGGTATCAAGATCCGAATCGCCTGCGCTGGGTGCTGCGCGGTATCAATTTTGACGTGTATCGGGGTCAGGCCGTTGGGTTAATTGGAGTGAACGGCGCGGGCAAGAGTACCTTGTTGAAGATCCTGGCCGGTACCACGAAACCTACCGAAGGCGAGGTGCACGTGCACGGGAGCGTTGCCGCGCTGCTCGAGCTAGGCCTGGGCTTTCACCCCGACTTCACTGGCCGCCAAAACGCGTACATGTCGGGGCAGATGTCTGGGCGTTCGCGCGCCGAGATGGACGCGGTCATGGACGAGATCGAGGCGTTCGCTGAAGTAGGGGATTATTTCGACCTCCCAGTGCGCACATATTCCAGCGGCATGCAGGTACGGGTGGCCTTTGCCGTGGCCACGGCATTCCGACCCGATGTGTTAATTATCGACGAAGCCTTATCCGTCGGTGATGCTTACTTCCAGCACAAGTCGTTCGCGCGTATCCGCTCCTTTCGGGAAGATGGCGTCACCTTGCTCTTTGTGTCACATGACCCCGGTGCAGTTAAAAGCCTGTGCGATCGCGCCATTCTGTTGGGGGAGGGGGGCGTTCTGCAAGATGGCGACCCGGCGGATGTGCTCGACTACTACTACGCCCTGATTTCTGCGCGGGAGGACGCCGCTGCGGCGGACGGGAAAGATCTGGGCGAGCTGGGGCGCCGCTCTGGGAATGGTCGGGCACGTATGCTCAGTGTCGAACTCCTAGGAGCAAACCAAACCAGTGCCGTCGAGCATCCGATTTTTCGGGTGGGAGAGCCGGCCCGGTTGCGCATTGTTTACGAATGCCAGGAGGAACTTCCAAATCTAACTCTCGGGATGACCATACGGGATCGCACCGGATACGACATTTTCGGCATGAACACCCGACGGCAGGGCTGGACCGATATCGGCATGCAGCCGGGGGTTCGGCGGGTTATCGAATTTCACTTGCCCCAACTGAACCTGGGCGTTGGGCACTATCACATTAGTGTGGCGCTGCATGACGATGACGCCCACGTGGCAGGCAACTACGACCGTTGGGATCAGGCGGTGGTGTTTGAAGTCACCCATGGCTCCGGTGTACCCTTTGCCGGGGTCGCCGCCTTACCCGTTAGCGTCACCGTGACGCCATTCGAGGACGCCTCGTCCGCGGTAGAAGATGTATGCGCATCGGCAGGAGGCAAATAACAGGACATCATGCAACAACCGAACTGGAAGGAGCGCATCGAGCGTATCCCCGTTCTGGGGAATCTGGTGGCTGGGTTCAAGGGCGTGTATACGCTACGTACCTGGCGTGCGGCCATTCGCAATGACGTGGCCCGGCTCAGTCACGATCATGCACGTTTAGTCGAACAGCTCGCCCTGCTCGAGCGCAAGTGGAGTGACGACACCCAGCAGCTCGAAAGGCGCCTGGATGAGCGCTTTAGGGCGATGGACGAGGCGGCAAAGTTACTGCAAAGTGATGTCGGCGCAGTCAGGGGTCAAAATACACGCATCGCAGACGCTCTGGGTGTTTTTCAGATTGAGTTGAACCGCTTGCATAGCACCTTGGCGAATGCGCGTCGGGAGCTCAATGAGTTAGCGTGGAGCGTGATCCAACTCAATCCCGGGAAGCCTGTAAACAGTGCGCATCGTAGGGAGGGTCAAGATTCAGACCTCAAACCGGACTGCGTCCTGCGCTGCATCGCGGCGGATCCACAGGACATCGCTCAGCGCGTCGCGCCCTTCCGTCATGCGCTGGGTGACCGTCTGGAGCAGCCGTCAGTACTGCACTTACAC
>CAZMVM010000124.1:7116-9722 GCA_964569785.1 uncultured Pigmentiphaga sp.
GTACAACCTTATCACCGCTCTCGATGGGGCTAGCGCTACCGGCGCTCCGAAGTACGACACACTTTTGCGCGCAGTCCAGTCCGCCCTCCAGGCCGACGGCTGCTTCGTGGCCTGTTTTGCCAACCCGGAAAACCTGGTAGTGGCCAGTGAGCTTTTGCAGTCAGAAGCACCGGTACAAGCCCTTGCCCCCTCCCGGGCTTGTTCCCTTGCCCTAGACCTGGGTTTTTCCCACGCTGACGTGGTGCGCTTCGACGCAGACGATGAGACGCTGCGATTACCGGGAGAGGGGGCGGCCGTTGAGCGCATTAATCACCTGTTGTTTGGGCCGCGCCGCTTCGCCTTGATTGCGCGGAACGGTTGATTATGCGTGTCGCGATTGACATCCAGGTACTGCAATGGCCTGCGCGCCATCCCGCATACGCTGGTTTCATTCACCAGTGCCTTCTGGCTTTAGTCGACGCACTTCGCACCGCCGCACATGAGCCAGTATTACTAGCCGACGCGCACCAAGCGGCACGGTCTTCGCCGTGGTTAACGGCGACGGCGCAGAAAATCGGTGTTCCTCTGTTCTACGGACACATCCCCATCCCTTGTGCAGCGTCCAACCCCGCGAACCGCTGGCGTCGAGAGGCGGCCCACGAAGTGCGTGCTGCCTGGCTGCAGTCGTTGCGACTGGATGCTGTCGTCGTACTCGACGCGCAGTTGGGCTGGTACGAAGATGCCGTTGTCGGTACCGGTGGCTTGCCGGGAGTATGGCTTTGTCCCGACGGCGTGGCTCAGCCCGGGCCGGGCATTATTGACGCACGCGCCGGCGTGCTGACGGGCGATGTCCTGGTACGCCAAATTATGGGCGCGTTAGAGAATCCGTGCGCCCTCTATTGTGAACGACCTCAGCTGACCCCATGGACAGAAGTGCGGCCCGCGGCGTGGGCGGACGACGGGGCTGATCGTGCGCCCCCTGCAGGAGCCGGGCGGCCGCGTCTGGCCTATGTTTCGCCATTGCCTCCCGCGGCCAGTGGTATTGCCGACTACAGCGCCGATTTACTGCCGGCTTTATCTCAATACTACGAGATCGACCTCATCGTCGAGCAAGAAGACATCGACCAGGCTGTGGCCGACACTTTTCCGGTGCGCAGCCCATCCTGGTTCCATGAGCATGCCGAACAATTCGACCGCGTCTTATACCACTTTGGCAACTCGCCCTTTCATGCCTACATGGTAGAGCTGTTGGAACGACACCCCGGGTCGGTCGTGCTGCACGACTTCTTTCTGGGGCATTTGTATGCACATGTTCAGCATAGCGGGCGGTTGCCTCAAGCATTGCGGCGCGCGTTGTTTTTGTCGCATGGCTGGAAAGGCTTGCACACCTGGCGGCAAGAAGGTGAAGCCAGCGCCCTGGCGCGCTTTCCTTGCAGCCTCGAAGTGCTTGCACGCGCCAATGGGGTCATCGTTCATTCTGCCCACGCGGTGGATTTGGCGCGCGAGTGGTACGGGGAGGTGACACCTTGCCATATTGCCCAGGTGCCGTTGGCTCACCGGCTGCCCGCGTCGCCCCCCGACCGCCGGGTTGCACGCCAGCACCTAGGGATCGGCGACACGGAGTTTGTGGTGTGCTCATTCGGCTATGCTGGGGCAGGCAAGATGTCGCGTGAGTTGGTCGACGCCTGGTTGCACTCCGCGTTGGCAGATCAAGCCAATGCACGGTTGGTGCTGGTTGGTGGGCACCAAATGCAGGACGACTACGCGCGGCAACTCGAACAGCGTTTAGGCCAGGTAAGAGGCGGGCAAGCACACATTACCGGCTATGTCGATGAAACTACCTATCGTCATTGGCATGCGCCGGCCGATGTCGCTGTCCAGTTGCGGGCGGCCTCACGTGGGGAAACATCACGCGCCGTGCTTGATGCCATGGCTTATCAAGTTCCCGTCATTGCCAATGCGCACGGGGCGGCTGCCGAGCTGCCCCCAGAATGCGTCACTTTGCTCAATGATGCGTGCACGCCTGAGGAAATTGCGTCTGCTTTAGAGCAAAGCCGTGATGTTGAGTGGCGCCGCAGCATGGGCGCCGCCGGGTACGCCTATGTGGCCGACACGCATAGTCCTCAACGCGTCGCTGCGCTTTATCATGCGGCCATTGAAGCAGCCGCTCGCGAGGCGCCTCAGTCTGCCGCGGGGCGGGCTCGTGGCGTTGTTGCACGGCTTGCCATGCAGCTCGATCGCTCTGCCGTGGGAGGCCAACCGAACCGGCGCGACCTCGTGCGCTTGACCAGTGCATTGTTGGCCAATCATCCGCAACCTCAGCGTCGCCAAGTGCCGCCTGCAGCGGATCACTTGTTGTCGTTAGCAGGTGGCGCCGAATCTAATCTCAATGAAAAACACCACATTGTTGGTATGAGTGGGGCGCCCGCGTGGCAGACCGTTTCTCTCACCCCGAGCACACGGGCGGAAATGCTGCGAGGTTTGCTTGTGGTTTCGCTGGGAAGCATGCGTGCCGCCGCGAAAGGGGTGAACCATAGCCAGGCAATGCAAGAGCAGCAGACGTTTCCCAATATGCTGCATGCCCGCCATCTACAGTGCGTTTACGAGGATGCGGCGATGCCCGTGGA
>CAZMVM010000125.1:0-9687 GCA_964569785.1 uncultured Pigmentiphaga sp.
AGGCCGTCCTTTGCACTTCGTACCGCCAGTTGAATTGAGTGCGCCGCTCGCCGAGCGCATCGTCGATGGTCGCTGCGTTACCTGCCGGCAATCCAATCCGGATGAGTTCCACGCCCACGAGCTCCTCCCACGAAACGACTTCGCGCGTCACCAAGGGATGATCTCGGTGACAGGCAAGCACAAAGGGCTCTTCCGCGAACACTTCAACCGGCAAGCCGGGCCGCACTCGGGAGGCTATCGAAATTCCAAACGCGGCCACCCCAGACTCGACATGCTCGACAATTTCTCGAACGGTGTCATCGAGAACGCGGATTGCAATATGCGGATACTCTTGCTTAAACCGTTGTAGTGGCGCTGCCAAGTGAGCAACAGACAACGTCGGAAGGCATCCGAAGGCGAGCCAATCGGGTGCGAATTGGCGCTGCAGACGCAGCACTTCATAGGAGCTTTCAAGTTCGCGCATCGCCTTGCGCACCCCCGGCAGCAAGGCCCGCCCGGCATCCGTGAGTGTCACCTGCCGCGTGGTGCGTCGGAATAACTGCACTCCAAGACTGTCTTCTAGCTTGCGAATGCGGTGGCTGATAGCAGTTTGAGACAAGTGCAGGTGTTCGGCTGCTGGGATAAAGCCGCCGTGCTCCACGATGCTCAAAAAGGCTTGCATGCCCAAAAAATCGATCTGCACCTGGCCACCTCGCTGTGTCGTTGGCAACCCGCTCTACAACTCAATCGTAACGAAGCACGTCCAGCTGGTCGAGAGGCCGGGGCCTAATCCGAAAGTTTGATTTTAGAAATTGTCCGCAAGACGCGGGCTGGAATAGACACCATGGGCCTGCTCCGCAGACGGTAGCGCGGCGACGTATACGGTCAGTTTGCTGTGTAGCCGTCCCAGATCACTACGGGGCGTCAGCCGCACACGCGTTCGCCGGTGCGGAACGGCCCCTGTCTCTGTATTAGGAGAGAGCCGCTCACGTCAAAAAGACAGTCGCTTACATTCAGGTGGTGGCAAAATCGGCCCAGTCAGCCCCGCAAGGTAGTTCGAACCGGGGCAGCAAAGCCTCTGCTTGAGCCGCGATGGTCAACAAGCGTCGATCAGTATGTGGAGGCGCATCGAACTCCATTCCGACTGGTAATCCTTGCAGCATTCCTACCGGAATACTGATTCCTGGAAGACCGGCCAGACTAGCGGGGCTGGTATTGCGTGCATACACTGGAAACAAAGGACGCTCTTCACCGTTTAGCAATACTGTGATGTCCTGCCCGAGGCGTGGTGGAGTCAGCAACGCCGTGGGAAACGCGAGGACATCAAGTCGATGGACCTGAAAGATGTTTGCATACTTGGCTTGCAATGAAGCTCGCCAGCGTTGCGCTTCGCGGTAGCCTTCAATTCCGATTGCGGATGGCAGCAACCGCGTTGCTACGCTTGCCGCAACATCGGGGCTCGCAATGTTCTTCTGTAACTGGGCCAAAGAAATGGGGAAACCAATAGACGCCAAATATCGCGGCAGATCTTCGCTCATTTCGAAACGCCCTAGCTGAAAGCCAATTTCGGCGTCTAGAATTTCGGCCCCGAAGGGGCGAACTTCGATAAGCTCAGCCCCCGCTTGCGCCAGTGTCGCCAACGCCTGGTGAACGCACTCGGCTACTGACGGGTCGGCGTCATCCCAGAAGCCTTCTCGTGGAACGCCGATGCGAACCTGTTTCAGCGCCACTTCAGGCTGATTCCATTGTCCGGTGAGCACCGAATCGATCAGCGCAACGTCAGCGACCGTTCTTGCCATCGGACCAAGCGTATCGCGCGTGCGGGATAAAGGAAACACCCCTTCCCGGTTGTAGCGCCCCGCTGTCGGCCGCAGGCCAACCAAATTACAGGCTGCAGCCGGGTAGCGCACAGAGCCGCCAGTGTCGGTGCCAAGGGCCGCTGGAACGACGCCAGCTGCCACCGCAGCCGCAGACCCACCGCTGCTTCCCCCTGGGGAATGATTGGGGGCATAAGGGTTGCGGACGGCACCGGAGTAGGCGTTGTTATTCGTCACTCCCATCGCCAGCTCGTGCATGCCCGTTTTCCCCATCACCAAGGCGCCTGCAGCTCGGAGCTGGGCTACGCTCGGCGCGTCGCTTACGGGACGGTATTGGTCAAGCAAGGGTGTACCCGCCGTGCACCGCAGACCGGCCACCTCGATATTGTCTTTGATCCCAAACGGGATCCCGGCCAACGGTACAGTGGGATCGCGGGGGGCTCCACTGCTATCACATTGCGTGGCCTCCTCGCGCAGTCGATCGAAGTCCGTGTCCATCCAAATATTAAGTGGATGAGCCCGCGACGCGCGCTCGATTAATTCATCAACATATTCTGCGCACGAAATCTCTCCCTTCAGCATAGCCGCGCGAATTTCGCACACAGAAAATCGCCACGCCTGCATATATTCCCTCCTCCTTTATTACTGCGAAGCCGCCCCAAAAAGTACCGCACCAAGGGGCTACCCGATTACGACTTTATTCTTGTCGAATATTGTTGACTTTGACTATCTCTCCCAGGCGCTCGTGATCACGCCACATCAACTCCTGAAACTGTTGGGCATTATGAATGTAGGGCTTCATCTCCTGGCCTTTCAACTTCTCGATGACTGCGGGTCTTTGCAGTACCTCACCCACTTTGGCGGACAGTTTATCCACGATTTCCTGCGGTGTACCCCTGGGAGCCAGAATTCCATACCACATATTCATTTCGTAATCGGGCATACCTGCCTCTTTAAATGTAGGAACATCTGGCAGGGCCGGACTTCTTTCGTCTCCTGTAATCGCTAATGCCTTGATGCGCCCGGACTGAACATGGGGTAGAAACGTACTTACCACGTCCATTCCCACATCGACCTGGCCACTTGCTAATGCGGATACGAGATGAACCGACCCAGTGTACGGTATACGCGTGAACTCTGCGTTTGCTTGCATGCGGTACATTTCATAGGCGACTCGCCCCACCCCTACAGTGCCTAAAGCACCGAAATTAACCTTACCAGGGTTCTCTGCAGCAAACTGATTGAGTTCTTTAACGCTGTTCACAGGTAGCTCGGGGCTGGTCAGCAACAGGAGATCTGTGCTGACGACGGTCGCCACCGGGACGAAATCTTTCATGGGGTCATAGGGCAAATTCGGCATGGTCAGTCCGGTAAGCACATGGCTATTGACCACCATGATCAGATTGTGGCCGTCTGCGGGCATCCGCGAGACCGCCTGAGTTGCCACCACTCCGGTTGCACCAGGCCGGTTCTCTACAACCACCGGTTGCCCCCAATCGTTACTTAGCTCCTCCCCAACAATTCGGGCGATGACATCGGTAGAGTCACCCGCTGGATAAGGCACCACCAGACGAATCGGCTTACTCGGGAATGATGCGGCCGAAGCGTGGGCGTGCAGACTGGGTACCATGAGCAAACCAGCAGCAATAACACCACTGCAGACAAACCTTCGCATTGCGTCTCCTCCAGAAAATGATCGTCGCGGCACGAGTTGCCATTGTTTCAAGGCACCATCATTGAATTTGTTGGCACCCGTGTCACCTAGGGTTTTCCCCGCGCCGCCCTACTGGCTGCAATAAGGATCACACGACGTACGGAGTAGCGCTTGCCTGCCATTTAAACACCGGGAACGGCTGGCATTGATAGCTGGAGACTTTGGACAGATGGACAATCAAGCTCGCACCCGATCACCGCATTCCCGTTGCGAACGACATTCGCGCCCTTCAACACACGCGTCTCAGCACGGTCCAACTGGGTGCTTGTCACGAAACGGACAAGAGGATTCTTGATAGAGAGCGACCAATGAGCCACAGCATTGGCGACCGACACGCGCGAGTAGTCTTATTCTGTAGTAGATCTTGCCTGACGCAATTATTCTTCAATGTCAGTCTCTCGCGCGGGTTGGGCTTGATCATCTTCCGAGTTCGCAAACAGCGCCCATGTCGAAATAAATAAGGCGGCGATGAGCGGTCCGATGACAAACCCATTGATGCCAAAGAGCGCCAGACCGCCTAGCGTGGATACCAATACGATGTAGTCAGGTATTTTTGTATCTTTCCCCACCAGTATCGGGCGTAAGACATTATCGACCAGCCCAATAACGAAGATCCCGTAAAGAATTAAGAGTATGCCCTGCCAGATCGAGCCGGTAGCAAGAAAGTAGATGGCCACCGGCGTCCATACCAGGCCAGCGCC
Source organism: uncultured Pigmentiphaga sp. (assembly GCA_964569785.1). Classification (GTDB taxonomy): domain Bacteria; phylum Pseudomonadota; class Gammaproteobacteria; order Burkholderiales; family Burkholderiaceae_B; genus Verticiella. Next base: position 4,212 of record CAZMVM010000125.1, read on the forward strand.
TACCGCGGGAAGCAGCGAGAGAAACGCCATCACTACGCCCCATAACAGCGCTCCCTGAATGCCCAGCACCCAGAAAATCATTCCACCCAATACGCCTTGGGTAACGGCAATGATGACGTTGCCCTTCACGGTGGCACGGACCACGGTCGTAAATTTCGCGAACAGCTGCCGCTTTCGCGACTCCTCCAGGGGGACTGCATCCCGTATGGTACGAGCAAGGTAACTGCCGTCCCGGAAAAAGAAGAACAGCAGGTACAGCATGACGGCAAAGCCGACAATAAACTGGAAGGTGTTTTGACCGATTGCTACGGCACGGTTGGCCAGCATCTGGCTCGCGGCCAGTACCGCCTGCGATAACCGTTGCCTGAGCTCAGTAAAATCGCCCGCACCATAGCGCGCCAAAAGCTCCTGGGCGCTTTCTGGTAACGCAGCGCGAATTTGTTCAGCGTAGCGCCCAAAGTCGATATGTCCGCTACGAATTTGTTCGTAAACCTGGGTGACCTGCTGTATCAACGATGCCGATATGACGATAACAGGCAGAACCGCGATCAGAATACATACCAGCAATGAAAGAAAGGCCGCCAGATTCCTGCGTTTACCGCACAGGCGCTGCAACCGTCGATGCAAAGGCGCGAAAATGATGGCAAGAATAACCGCCCAGAAAACGGCGCCATAGAACGGGAGCAAAATAGCCCCGAATGCAATGGTAACTAGCGCTAATACCAGCAGGAAAGCTTTATGTTCGAGCGAAAACTTTCGCATTCAGGCCCTGCCCTTGCAAGCATCATGCAATCGGCAACATAACACAGCTCGATGCCTCATGACTTGTCGGCGGTTGTTAATAAGGAGCGGCGGTGTAGTTCAAGAAGCGAGTGCTCGCTCCCTGGAAGGTTAACCGAACCGTTCCAATCGGACCGTTCCGCTGTTTGCCCACGATGATTTCTGCGACGCCCTTGTCGGGCGTATCCGGGTTATACACCTCATCCCGGTAGATAAACAAAATTACGTCGGCGTCTTGCTCGATCGCACCTGACTCGCGCAAGTCACTCATCACGGGACGTTTGTTCGGGCGTTGCTCGAGGCTGCGGTTAAGCTGCGACAAAGCGATCAGAGGACAGTCGAGTTCTTTGGCCAGACCTTTCAACGAGCGGCTGATCTCAGAGATTTCGGTGGCGCGGTTTTCCCCCGCGCTCGACGCGCCCATCAGCTGCAGGTAATCGATAATGATCAGGCCCAACTTCCCGCATTGCCGCGCCAGCCGACGTGCCCGCGCCCGGACTTCCATCGCCGTCAGGGCAGGCGTTTCATCGATATAGAGCTGGGCTTCCTGCATCCGTTGAATAGCATGCGTGATGCGCGGCCAATCGTCCGGTTCGAGACGACCAGTGCGCAAGCGGTGCTGATCCAGCAACCCAACCGAGCCCAACATGCGCATGGCCAATTGCGCCGCGCCCATCTCCATGGAAAAAACCGCCACCGGCAACCCTTGTTCGATAGCGACATACTCGCCAATATTCATGGAGAACGACGTTTTGCCCATCGAGGGTCGGCCGGCAACAATAATCAAGTCGCCACCTTGAAGACCCGACGTCATGCGATCCAGATCAACAAACCCGGTTGGCACGCCCGTAACCTCGTTATCACCTTCCCGGTGATAAAGCTCATCGATGCGGTCCACTACTTGCGCCAGTAATGGCTGCAGCTCCTGGAAACCGGCCGCCCCCCGGGCCCCATCCTCTGCGATTTGAAAGATTTTGGATTCTGCTTCGTCAAGGATCTGCCGGGTTTCTTTTCCTTGCGGGTTAAACGCATTCGACGAAATTTCGTCCGCTACTGTGACGAGGTTCCGCAGGATGGCGCGATCGCGCACAATTTCAGCGTAGCGGCGGATGTTCGCGGCGGAAGGCGTGTTGTGCGCCAACGAGTTCAGATACGCCAGCCCCCCCACTTCTTCATCCTTACCCGCAGTCTGTAACGATTCGAATACGGTGACCACGTCGGCAGGACGTGTAAGGTTGATTAAGCGGGATATATGTTGATAAATGAGACGGTGATCGTAGCGATAGAAGTCTTGCTCGCGCAGTACATCGGCGATGCGGTCCCATGCGGCATTGTCCAGCAACAAGCCGCCAAGAACAGCCTGTTCGGCCTCTATCGAATGGGGAGGGATACGAAGATTATCCAGCGTTGGATCGGAAGCTTGATTCATGGCAGACGATAACGGGACAAGAGCTGGGGCCAGACGCATGCTGCTCTCGCGGGCTCCTCCCGCAGCGCAGCTCTAGCTAGAACCGGAAGTGTACCCACTAAAGCCTGCGTCCGTCCTCGAATAAGCTCGCGGGCCGGAGAGACAGGAAGCAAAAAGGCCGGAAGATTCCGGCCTGTCCACCATCCGTGTAAGCAGATGCAGTATCGGTTGCGTCGTGTTCGTCGCGCCTTGCGCGCGACAAAGCTGTGAGGTCAAACGGCAACGACAGTGTCGGTAGATTTAAACCACCTTCGCCGCTGCCGACGAACAAAGCAGCTGAGGTATCGGTTGATACCGGGTCGGGTTGATTAAACCGTCTCGCCGGTAACCACCACTTTGACCGTAGCAACGACATCGGTGTGCAGCTGCACCTCGGCCTCGTACTCACCGATTTGCTTGAACGGCCCCTCCGGCAGCCGCACCATGGGCTTCTCGACCGAGTCAAACCCGGCGGCGCGCAGCGCCGTTGCGATATCCGCATTGGTAACGGAACCAAAAAGGCGACCGTCCACCCCTGCCCGTTCACGAATCTCGATCGTATGGCCTTCAAGACGGTTGGCAACGGCTTGGGCAGCAGCCAAACGCTCGGCCTGCAGCTTCTCGATTTCAGCACGACGCTCTTCGAACTCTTTCAGAGCCTCGGGCGTAGCACGCTTAGCCTTGCGTTGAGGAATCAGGTAGTTACGCGCGTAACCGTCCTTCACGCGCACGACCTCGCCCAGGTCGCCCAGGTTGGCGACTTTCTCTAACAGAATGACTTGCATTACCTTTACTCCGGCGCTTACTTATGGTTGTCGGTATAAGGCAGCAGCGCAAGAAACCGCGCTCGCTTGATAGCCGTGTCCAGCTGCCGCTGAAAATGCGCACGGGTTCCGGTGAGGCGAGCGGGAATAATCTTGCCGCTCTCTTGAATGAAGTCGCGTAACGTGTCGATATCCTTGTAATCGATCTGTTCGACACCCGCTGCCGTAAAGCGGCAGAAACGACGGCGCTTGAACAACGGGTTTTGTTGGGCAAACCGCCGTCTGGCGGCATCTCGTTGACGTCTTCCAACTGTGGCCATAATTCGCCTCTCGTATCAAATATTCGTTCTGGCCTGGATGGTCCAGACCTCGCTGTCTTCATAAGCAATCAACCAGCTGCGCTACGCCCTGGTTCGCTTCGCGCGCCTCCTTGGCACGCCATGCGTCTAGACGGATGACCGAGACCCTGACCAAACCGTTACCCGAATCGCACTCAGGCCCGAGTCAAGCCGTATTTGCGTTCGAACCTTCCGGATGATCGGCCGTGTCGACCGTCAGCAGCGCAGCCTGCTGCACATGCACTCGCAGCCGTTTCGAGCCTTTGCGTACTGATGCCAGAAAGCCCTCAATACGTACCGACGTTCCGAGGGGAATATCGGCCAGCATTCGAGCCACATCGCCCATAGCAATGGCTGAAATGCTGAAGGCTACCTTGCGCAACCCTTCAGCCTCCAGCACTTCCGAGCAGTGATCAAGCACCATCTCGAGTACCGGAATACCCGCGGGGGTATACCGCAATGGTTGGCATTCCACCACACGACCGGTGATGCGCAGACTGTTCAATAAGCCCTCTAGCTTAGACGGCTGCAAACATGCGTTTGCACAATAGAGAACCGCTTAGCTGGATGCTGGCGCGCTCTCGGCCGACGCCTTGCGGGCCTCTTCGCGCTCGACCGCCTTCATCATAGGCGACGGTGCGGTCTCGGCCTTCTTGGTTTTCACGATGAGGTAACGCAACACCGCATCGTTATACCGGAACGCGTGCTCGAGCTCTTCAAGCGTGGCAGCACCGCACTCGATATTCATGCACACGTAATGTGCTTTGACTAGCTTTTGAATGGGATAGGCAAGCTGGCGACGACCCCAGTCTTCCAGACGATGCACGGCACCGCCCTGCGACGTAACCATCGTTTGATAACGTTCGATCATTGCGGGCACTTGCTCGCTTTGATCGGGGTGCACGATGAACACCACCTCGTAGTGACGCATGAAAACTCCTTATGGATGAACGCGCTTAAAAATGCCTTGCCCGTACGTATATAGCAAGGCTTCGTCTCGCGCTGTCAGCCCGCAAAGCAAGTTAACACTTACCCTGTCGAGCAAGAAAACCATTTATTATCGCATGTTTTTGACCAAAATCAATTTGAGCCCATCGAGAGTCGAAGCTTCGGCTGGCCCTGCTGTGGCCCAGCGCGAGTCCGCCGCATCGATGCTGACCCATCTAACGGCGGGCCTCCTCTAACTTGGCCTGAGCATCTCGCAATGCCGTGCGCAAACCCTCTTCAATAACCGGGTGATAAAACGGCATCTCCAGCATGCGTTCGATCGTCATTCCTTGCTGTAAAGACCAGGCCAAGAGATGACCGATATGCTCTGCGGCAGGGCCTGCCATCTCCGCCCCTAAGAAGCGACCCGTATTCTTGTCAGCATAAACGTGCAAACGCCCGCGATTCTTGCGAATGATGCGACTGCGCCCCTGGTTGTCGAAGCTGACCTCGCCCGTAATATAAGTGCCCGGCTCGAGCTCGTGCACCCTTTGCCCTACCGCGGCTAATTGCGGGTCTGAGAAAACAATGGCCAAAGGAGCCCGGCGAAGTCCCGACTGCACGTCTGGATAGCGAGCGGCATTGGCACCTGCGATGCGGCCTTCGTCTGATGCCTCGTGCAATAGGGGAACGTCGTTGTTGACATCACCGGCGATGAAAATCGGAAGATCGCCCACTTGCATCGTGTTGCGGTCGAACTGGGGTATACCACGCTCATCAAGCGGGACGGATGTGTTTTCTAAGCCCAGGCCCGCTACATTGGGACGGCGTCCGGTGGCCATCAGCACGTAATCGAAGCGGTCCACAACACGCTTACCCTGAAGATCAATAAAGGTAATCTCGACTTCGTCACCCACCCGCCTCACGTTTTCGACGGTAGCATCGGTATCAAGATAAAACTCGCTTTGGAATGCCTTAAGTGCAGCATCCCGAACCGCAACATCGCTTAAGCCGCCCAGCAGTCCTTGCACGCCAAACATGCGAATGTGCACACCGAGACGGGCCAACGCCTGGCCGAGCTCCAATCCAATGACCCCTGGGCCAATAACCGCTACACGATGCGGCAGATCTTCCCACTCGAACACGTCATCATTAACGATCAGACGGTCGCCGGCCGGCTTGTACATATCAAGTATGACTGGAGATGATCCCGTAGCAAT
>CAZMVM010000126.1:0-9658 GCA_964569785.1 uncultured Pigmentiphaga sp.
AGTATGCCGCATCTTCAGCACATTTCAAAAATTGGTCAGATTTCATGTCCGCCCAAACACCCGGTAAGTCATCCTCTTCGTTAACCTATCGCGATGCTGGCGTCGACATCGACGCCGGGGAAGCGCTGGTAGACCTCATCAAACCTCTTGCCAAGCGCACCATGCGCCAAGGAGTCCTTGCAGGCATCGGCGGTTTTGGTGCCTTATTCGAACTACCCAAAAACTATCGTGAACCGGTATTGGTGTCCGGTACCGACGGCGTGGGTACCAAATTGCGCCTTGCGTTCCAGTGGAATCGCCACGACACCGTGGGCATTGATCTGGTTGCCATGAGTGTGAACGATATTCTCGCTCAAGGCGCCGAACCCTTGTATTTCCTCGATTACTTTGCCTGCGGCAAGCTTGATGTCGATACCGCCACGCAGGTTGTTGCAGGCATAGCCACGGGTTGCGAGCAGGCCGGCTGCGCGCTGATTGGGGGCGAAACGGCCGAAATGCCGGGCATGTACCCCGATGGTGAATACGACCTTGCCGGGTTTGCCGTGGGCGTTGTCGAGAAGTCCCGCATTATTGACGGGCGTCGAATCGGCGTCGGCAACGCCATCATCGGCCTCGCATCCAGCGGTGCCCATTCCAACGGCTATTCCCTATTGCGCAAGGTTATCGAGCGAACCGGCGCACAACCCGATGATAACTTCCTGGGCCAGCCGCTGGTTGACGTGGTCATGGCGCCCACCCGTATTTATGTGAAGCCTGTGCTCGAGGCCATCGCACGTCACGACATTCTCGGCGTCGCCCACATCACGGGCGGCGGGCTACTAGAGAATATTCCCCGCATTCTGCCAAACGGTCTCGCTGCAGAAGTCGCGCGCACCAGCTGGACGATGCCGGAGCTTTTCCAATGGGTGCAGCGCGAAGGGCAGGTCGAAGACACCGAGATGTATCGCGTCTTTAACTGTGGCATTGGAATGGTTCTGATAGTTCCCGACGCCGACGCTGATGCAGTCATTGCCTTGATGCAGCAGCACGACATACCCGCGCAGCGCATTGGCCACATCGTGCCTCGCACCGCAACGATGCCGGCCACCGCTATCGTCTAGGTAGTTGGCCATGCACGTGAAAGGCGGTTAGCGCTGGGGCCCGAGGCGTGTAGCGCCTACGCAGCCCAATCTTCAACTTGAACCTTTGCGGGAGGGGGACGTCAGCACCCGCATTCCTGGGCGCAAGCCAAAGTGACCGATTGCACCGGCTGCCAGTTCGCCGGTGGAGTGCGCCCGACGGCACCAAGCCACACGGTTGGGTGCCAGATGGGGGACACACCGGGTGATGCAACCCTCGGCATCGATGAAGACGACGTCGATGGGCTGCCGCATGCCCACCGTGTGGATCGCTTGGCACCGCAGCAGAAGTAAACCGCAACCTAATGGCAAGCGTGGCAACGCGTGCAATCCGAATAACCGCTGGCGAAATCCGCGAGCGCGTAGCCAATGGATTGGCCCGACTGTTGTGGGTGTGTGCCCGCTTTTCTGAGGGAGGTTGTGTAACGGCACGTTCGAGCAGAGTCGTTGTTTCCGTCTCGCCCAACGGCCAGGGGCCTTGCCCGATGCTACTGGACAGTAGCTGCTAGACGCTGCCGACCCACACGGTGCCGGCTCAGAGGGCGTGCGAGACGCAGGTGATGAGCGAAGCCAGGGAAGTATCCGCGCGGCGCTCGGGTCATGAACGCCGTAGCCCAGACATGTCGGCGGCGGCCTATCGCCGAAGAAAGGGTGTGGCGGCACTTGGGTCATTAATGCACGACGTCCAGAAGCTTGATGGCGATCGGAAATGCAATCACGATAAAGGTGCATGGAAAAATGAAGGCCACCATGGGAAAAAGCATTTTTACAGGTGCTTCAAGGGCCAGCTTTTCGGCCTGCAAGAAGCGCTCGGCGCGGCGCTGATCCGATTGTGCGCGTAACAGGGGCCCCAAGCTCATACCCAAAGCATCTGCTTGAATGATTGCGCTAATCCAATGGCCAACCGCCGGTTCGCCGATACGTTGGGCCATTTGACGCAATGCCGTGGCACGGGGCGCCCCAGCCCGCATTTCACCCAGGGCATGACGAAGCTCGCCGCGCAAGGCGGGGTGTGGGCATTTATCCGCAGCCTGTTCCAGAGCCCCATGCAGGTTCAAACCACCTTCCACGCAGAGTGTGGTCATGTCGAGTACGAAGGGCAGGCCGCGAAGAATTTCGCGTTGACGGAGTGCGATCCGATCCCGCAACCATAGGGTTGGAAACATGAATCCGGCTCCGCCCGCTAAAGCAGCAATGGGCACCCAGGCTGTCGAGTCAGATACACCGACCCATGTCGTCCAGCCCGACACTGCAAGTCCTACTCCGAGAACGCCGCAAGCGTGCTGCGCCCCAGCCAGATGATGCGGCTGCAGCAGATGAGCGAGGCCTGCCTTTTGCAGTTGTGCATTGATGACGCGTCGCCGCTGGAAGCTTTGCCAATGCCGGGCATGCCAGGAGAATGTCGCCGTTATCGGCCACAAAAGCCGCCACCACAGAGGAAGTTGCCGCCCGTGCTCACCGGGTTCGCGCGGTGTGCGGCGTAGGGAATCGAGCAAAAGCCAAGAGAGGAGCGCGACGGCCAACCCGATGGCAAGCGCGACAAGCCAGAGTGCCCAGGAGTCGGTCTTGGTCATAGCACGGTCAAGCTGGAAAAGCCCCGGATCGGCGCCACTACACGTCGATACGCACAATGCGCCGAATCAGCCATAGCCCTAAGCCTTCGAGAATCGCGATGGTGATTAAGGTTGCCCAACCGATCGGTGAGTTCCACAACAACGACATGGCTTCGGGCTCCAGCTGGTGCAGGGCCAATATCATGAACACCGGCAATGCGCCCAGCACCCAGGCCTGCAAACGCCCTTGGGCGGTGAGCGCGCGTATTCGAGCTTCCATATGCAGACGAGCTCTGACGGTTGTCGCGATGCGCTCAAGCGTTTCGGCCAGCCCCCCTCCCGTGCTCGCGGCCAACCGCATCGCCGAAGTCGTCAATGCGGTTGCTTCGGTTGGGATACGAGCGGCGAGATTGCGCAGTGCGTGGTCCAGGGGGATGCCGAGGCGTACTTCCCGCAGCAGAAGCGCCAATTCCTGTGCCAGGGGCGGCTCGCTTTCATCGGCCACATAACGCAGGGCGCTGGCCATTCCCGTTCCCGCTCTTAAGGCGGAGCCCAGGGCTAATAGGGCGTCTGGAAGTTGATGGTCAAATGCGTGCTGTCGTTTCAGTTTTAAATGAGCCAATGTTTTTCGAGGTACTGTAGCCGTAACAATCCCGACAACAATCGCTGCCAAAGTATTGCGAGTCAATAGAAACGCAGCGATCACCGAAACCGCACATAGCCCAACGTTGCACACCCAAATATGGCGTGGATCGATGAACAAGAACAGTTCGCGTAACTCAATACGGGTGGCGTGCGTAAAAGTGTCACGATAGCGTTGCAGCGCCTGACTGAGCGCTCCTATCGTCAGCCACGCGAGCAGTGCGGCTGATGCAGCAATGCAAATCAGGGAAACCCAGATCGCCATGACCTACGCGCCTGACAAGCCGCGGGTTAGCGCCTCGTCGTTAGCGGGGCCCTCCACGGGGGTAGATCCGTAAAAGAATTGCCCCGGTTGTGCCAGTCCGCGCGCGCACCAGTCTTCGAAAAAACTTGGCGCAATTCCACAGCCTGTAAATGCACCACCATTAGCGTTGGTCGTGAACTTGAACAGCTCTTGCATCTGAATACGGCCGCTCTCCATCCCTGTAACTTCGGTGATCGATGTAATGCGGCGGTGTCCGCTAGCGCTTCGATGTTGCTGTACGATGATGTCGATGCTGGAGGCGATTTGCTCGCGGATGGCGGTCAGCGGAAGGTCCATACCGGCCATCAGGATCATCGTCTCGAGACGTGCTAAAGCATCCCGCGGTGAGTTCGCATGCAGCGTCGTTAACGAACCTTCGTGGCCCGTGTTCATGGCCTGAAGCATGTCGAGTGCTTCGGGGCCGCGGCATTCTCCTACAACGATGCGATCCGGGCGCATGCGCAACGCGTTCCGCACCAGATCTCGAATACTGACCGCGCCGCGCCCCTCCAAGTTGGCAGGGCGCGCTTCCAATACCACCAGATGACTATGGCGCAGTCGGAGCTCAGCGGCGTCTTCAATGGTTATGATGCGTTCGTGGTCGGGTACAAAATTAGACAGAATATTAAGTAGCGTTGTCTTACCGGATCCTGTGCCGCCAGAAATGACGACGTTCTTTCTTTGCACCACGCACAACTTCAGAAATTCCACCATGGGGACATCGAGCGCAGCAGCTTGTAGCAGGTCATCGATGGTGAGATGTCGTGCAGGAAACTTACGGATGGTAAGCGCAGCACCTTTGATCGCAATGGGCGCGATGACCGCATTTACGCGCGAACCATCTTTCAACCGGGCATCGACCATGGGCGAGCTTTCATCAATTCGTCTGCCCAACGGGGTAACGATACGTTCTATCACGCCTGTGACGGCGCGCTCGCTGCTGAAGGTTGTGTTATGTCGGTACAAGCGTCCCTTGCGTTCGACATAAAGCTCATCGTAACGATTCACCATGATCTCGGTAATATCGGGGTCGGCCAAGAGCGACTCCAATGGCCCTAATCCCACCGCTTCATCGATGACTTGTCGACGCAGACTGTCCCGATCCAGGGTACGTGGAATGGTGTCGTTTCGCTGTTCAATGATCTCTTTGAGCAGCGTGTCGGCCTCTGTTCGCAACGCCGCGTCACTCATACTCGAAACGTCGCGTCGACGCAGGTCCAGCGATTCCAGCAAGAGCACGTGGAGCCGCCGGCGCCATTCCGTCCAGGCGGGGTCCGAAAAGTACGTTTCGGCGGCGGTCGCGTTCGATGCCGTCGACGTGGCTGTCGAGTTAAAGGTGCTCGATGGTGCAGAACGTGTAGTTCTTGTGTTCTCCTGTTCGCGATGAGCGAATGGCGTACCGCTGCTGCCGGGTGAAGCATGCTGGGCGTGCTTAGGCACCGAGATCCGCGTATCCGGACGGGCATTCAGCGTCGAACCTGTTGGGTGTATTGAAGTTTCTTCACCTTGCGCACCGGAGCCCGTCGTAACGGTTGGGACATCGTCCCGATCTAGCTGAACGCATCGATTCAACGGTTCAGGGGATTGAGCAGCGTGCCGGACGGGGTTGGAGTGCGAGGGTGTTTTCGCAGCGTTGGAGCTCGCTGGGGACGCGTCAACATTGGGTGCATCGAATGCCTCGACCTCACCTAAAGGGAGTAGTTCTGGTGGCGTGAAGTTGGAAGGCGGTACTTCATGACCCAACTGACTGACTAAGGTGGCGGGTGAAGAGTGCGCCGAGCCGAATCCTTGACCGTGCTCGCTCTGGTTTGCAACGCTAGGCGTCTGTTCCGACGGAGCATTCCCATAGACCCGAATGTGCAGCAAACATCCGTTAATGATGACTTCGTCGTCCGGCTGGAGCGGACACCCTTGTCCGATGCGCTTGCCATTCACCCAAGTACCAAACAATGAACCGAGGTCATCGATAAGAATGGCGTTGTCGGTACGATAAATTCGGGCGTGTCGTCGCGCGACCCGCCAGCCGCGAATGCGCACATCGCATTCAGCGCCACGTCCGATGAGAACAGGTGACCGTCGTTGCAATTGCTCAAGTTGACCGTCTTCCAGGGTAAGCTCGATCGCCAGCACCGCGTTACTCCATCAAGAAGGGGTTGGTTTGAACCGGAATCATTAATTGGGGCGCTCGTGTGAAGGTGGCATCCAGCAGCTCGTCACTGCGCTGGGCTCGTTCAAGCAGGCTTGCGTTGTCGCTCGTTACGACGTTCGGGGTCACAAATATTGCAAGCTCGGTATCTTTCTCTTGCACTCGGGTGGCACGAAAAAGTGCGCCGAGTATCGGGATGCGCGCGAGACCAGGGACCCCGTCTACATCCCGCACGGCTTCACGCGAAAGGAAGCCGCTGATGACAATCGTTTGCCCCGAGCGCACATTAAATTCGGTGGCGGTTCGGCGTGTGCGCAGCGCCGGGCCGCTTGGTGTGTTTACGACTGGGTCAACAGCACTGACCTCGACCTCAATACGTGCTCTGACGGTACCGGTGCGGTCGATGCGGGGCGTAACGTCTAAAGTGACGCCATAGGGTTTAAAAACGGTCGAAGCATTGCCATTGGCGTCGATCGTGGTGTAGGGCAGTTCGCCTCCCGCAAGAAAACTGGCGGTCGATCCGCTGCGGGCCATGAGCTGAGGTTGAGCGAGAAGAACGGCCTCTCCCTGTTGGGACAAAGCATGCAGACGGGCGGAAAGTAGTGTGTTGAGGCCCACAAAACCGTTGAACCCAGATGCAGGAAAGAATCCTTCAAGCACCTGTTCTCCAGGGCGTGCGCGGATGGCTGAGCCACTTGCTACGTCCCAGAGCGCTCCGGTGTTGAAACCGCCCGTGGTGGAAGGGTCCCAACGAATACCCAGTTCGCGCATGCGTGAACGCGGTAATTCGACCACTTGAACGTCGATGAGCACCATGCGGTCCCAACCGACTCTTCCCGTGAAATCAACAATATTGGGATAACGCCGGGCGAGATCGGCGATGCGCTCCTGATCGGCATCTGAAAGATCATCGCCTTCAATGATTAACTTGTCACCTACGATCGCACTACGAGCATTCGGGATGCGTTCCAGAAAGCTTGACAGCTCGTGTTGCAAGCGGCGGATTTCGTTATGAACGACTCTTACGCGCAAGCTACGAGTACTTCCATCGTGCGCCCAAATGATGAGTGAAACGGTGCCCGGAGATCTCGCAAAGACCACCACTTCCCGTTCATCTGCGACGGCAGCATGAACGACTGAGCCATCACCGACAGCAATTCTCGCGACGTCGGGTGCCGGGAAAATGCGGGTCTCTCCTACAAACATTTCCACATCAGCTTGTGGGACGAACTGATCGGGAGACATAGACCACTGGCTGGTGCTGGTCCCGGGCAATGGATGGTCTAAGAGGGACACCGCCGAGTGCGCATCAGCCGAAGCTGTGTCATGCTCGCCGAGAGGAGGTGATTGATCTGCGGGTCGTGTAGGCTGTGCCGCCGCTTCAACAGTAAACACCCGTGGAAGGTGAATGTGGTTCGGTTCAAAAGGCGATGGATGTGCACTGCGGGCATCCAGCGGTGTGGCGGTGCTGCTTTCCCGTCGGAAGTCAGGTGCGATGGGCTCCTCGTTATGTTCAGGTAATGCTTGCCACTGCGTGTTCAAGGCTTGAGCCATGAGCGGGTTGATATTCAAGAGTAGCGAGAAGCAAGCAGCCATAAGTATCCAACACGTGGACCTGAAGAAGGGCGTGCTTTCGCGTGTGTGCTCATCACGGGGCTGGCACATCCAGTACATCGTGGGTTAAGGATGAAGTGGATGAAATGGCCCGCGTTCTCGCTGCCCACGGTGCGAAAAGGTGGTGTTGGGGTCGCCATCTTTCTTGACGCCCCATGTCGCTGGCAGCGCGTGGTCAGGCATCGAATTAACATCGCCTGGCCAGCTTCTCGGTTCATTGTTCGCCGGTGAATCATACGAGAGAGCAAAGTCCGAATCATCGTTCGCATAGCGACGTAGCGCATTGGGCATATCTGGAGAAAAGGCCAATTCGCGGTGAGTGAGCATGGAATCTGAATGTTCACCTAACTTGGGGATCAGGATCGGGTAGTGATCGCCGAAAAGAACCGGGACCTGCGCCGGCGGTGCCGGGTCGGTCAGCCCGAGCAGACTGGCCAGATCGCCGTGGGTTGAGACGCCGGCTTGGCCATCGTCATCCAGGGTGTGCCGCAGCATGGCAGAGATTGAGCCCTGTTGACGAGCGGCGATCAGCTTGACTGCCTCCTCCGGGGACGCATCCAGAGTGACTGTGCCATAGCGTCCGCCACTCGCTCGATGTTCTGCGTTGGCATTGCTACCCGTGGCCAGCACAAGTACGCTTTGCAACAACGGTGCAGTCATGCGTTTGCCTCGATGGTCAAAGGTGACGAAAAGATCAATGACGTCGCCGGGTTCCAGCATCCCAGACAGCGAATTGATGTCGTCCACCGGAATCGTGATCGCGCGACGCCCCGCGCCCAACTGAGCTGAAAAGGGACGACGGGTCAGCGGTTGCTCTAGGTATCCCCACAAAATAGGGTCACCGCGGGCAATCCCATGACTAATTAACATGCCCGCAGCGTGGTTAAATTCGTGTGGCAGCAAAGCATCTTCTGCCACCCATTCTCGGGGAATACTGCGTACGGCCACGTTATCGGGTGAAATCATGGATCCGGGAGTGAGGTCGGTGGCGGCGACCACGACCTCGCTGGTGGGAACCCGGCTACGTTCATCGATGGTGCTCAGAAAGGAATCGACGTGTTGTTTAGTGATCCACGCAGCAAGCAGGCCGAGCAGAATCGAAACCCCCAACAGCAACCAGCGAACATCAATCCGTGCAGTTAAGGCGCGAAGCATGATCACATCGGCAGGGAGAGTCCGGCAGAAAAACGGGCGTGCCACCCGCGCAACGCTTCGATTAACCAGGACACAAGGCCGCTTTCACCCTGCGTCCAACCCAGGCCCCACAACAGAAACGAAAAAGACGCCAGAATCAGTACTGCTTCTATCAACACCTGGCCGAGTTGGCCGTGAGAGTAATCGGGACACGATGCGTGTCCGTTCGCGGTACTAATGGCGTCCGTATTAAAACGACGTGGAGTGCGAGGCGCACGACTCAGCGGTTGAGGTTGCCCGCGCAAAACTGCCAGAGGCGTCAGGGTACCGTCAATGCACAAATAAAACTTAAAGACAAAAAACGACATGGTAGATGAGGACGATTGAAAGACGAGGTTCAACGTTGGGCTGATCCACCCAATGGGCGCAATGGGCTTGGCCTGCGCTTTGCAGAATGAGTTTCTATCTGCCGCAGCGGGCCGGTGCCTTCTTGTAAGGAAACGAAGACCGCACTACCGTTCTGCATAGAGACCAAGGCAGTCATCAGGCGACGGGATCCTTGTCGCCAAAATGAAAGCGCTCCCACCGAGCCAACATCGGTATGCCATCCCGCTTTGCTTAGCCCATCGGCCATACGGCGTTGAAGCTCAGAGATATCCCAGGTTGGATGACTATATATAAGTTGATGACTCAGGTTACCTTCGTCCATGCTTTGTGCACTCAAATGAGTTGCGAGGTTTGCATCAAACCATGCAAGTGACGAGGGCGGACTTGTTGTAGCGATAAAGCCGTGGACGTTGAATACCAGCTCACTGAAAACACTTAACGTCGTCTTCTGAGCGTGCTGCTCCGACTGCTTATAGCGCACCGATAACACCCATGATCGGTTGCCTTCTGCGGTGTATATAAAAAGACCAAATTCAGCCTTCGTCCGAAGGAACATGTAATAAAAGACATCGATTCGGTTAAGATGTGGACGGATTTGCTGAAAGCCGCCGAGGGCGCCGATGCGGAGGAACGCAACGGCATGATCAGCCGATTTATAAACGAACTTAACGAGGAGCAGTCCCGGGCCTATAGCACCGCTGTACATTGGTATCGAAACGGGATGAAATCAATCTTTTTACAGGATTCGGACAGCCTTGTG
>CAZMVM010000127.1:0-9607 GCA_964569785.1 uncultured Pigmentiphaga sp.
TGTTTCGCAGTATGCAGACAATGCAGGTCGCTTGCAAAGTGCTGGTACGGCAAACAAATTAGCTCTCCCTGACGAGTGTGGACGCCATAGGGGGCATCATCATTATTGAAGTCAAGAACGTATCGGACGCCGGCCTTCGCAAGTGCGTCGAGGGTCCATGGCGAGTGGGCGCCTGCCGGTGAGCACCACGCTGCGATGGCATTGTCGAAATGCGATTCGATCTGGCTGCGTACTGCCCTGATGTAGTTCGCTTCTTCGTCCAGGGTCTGGAATTCTGATTGAAGAAGTGCTGCATGCTGGCCGCCCCCAATGATGCTGTGGCGAGAATCATTGAGCGCCCCCTTGTGGCCGGCGATTACGTCCAGGGTGTCCGCTTCGATCACGAAGCTTGCAGCAATGTCCGCTTCCTCGAGCAGCTCGCACACTCTGGCCAGGCCGTCGCGCACGCCCACTTTCCGTTGTGTCCAGTTCGTTACGTCAGGATAGGGGCGCGTCAAGCCGGAGGGCGCCGGTTTGCCAGGGTTGAGATGAAACGCTTCGAGATGGATGACAAAGTGGATAGCGACTTTTGCCGACGCACCAAAGTCGAGTCGCGGCTGCGCATCTTGTGGCCGGAATCCGAACCATGTGTGATCGAAATAGCTGTTCGTCATGCAGGCACCTTGTGGAAAGTGGGGGCGAGCTGGCCGTGATAGGCGTCAACAATATCGCAGGCGCGCGCGCACCAGATCTCAGGGTGGGCCCGAACGTACGCAAGCATCTGATCCAATGCCCAGATGTATTGGGGCATGCCGATCAGGTAAGGGTGCAAGGGCAAGCCGATGACTCTTCCGTCGTGTTCCCCTTCCTGAAGAAGCTGGTCAACCTGCTTCTTGAATCGGTCGACATAGGCGTGCGCAGAGAGCCCCCCCACAACGACTGCAAAAAAATCATTCAGCTCAAGGGAATAGGGCATGGCCAGAAGGGTGTCCCCGCCGATTTGCAGCGGTTCCACCGTATCCGAGGCACAGACGTCCAGTACGTAATCGATGCCGCAATCCAGCGCACTCTGGAAGGTGGAATCGGTATAGGTGAGGGCGGGAGTCAACAGCCCTCTTACCGGAACGCCCGAGAACTCCGCAATTTCCTTGCATGCGCCGCCGATATGCGCTCGCTCCTCATCCGGGCTCATGCCGAAAAGATAACGAGTGTTGTAGTCGCCGTGGCAGAACAGCTCCCAGCCGCGCCGGGTGAATTCCGAGACGATGCCCGGAAGGTGCCGACACATTGCGGAGTTCAGCGACACGGAACCCTTCAGATCGTGTTTGTCGAAAATTTCCAGGCACCGCCACACACCGACGCGATTGCCATAGTCCCGCCACGACCAGTTCTGGACGTCGGGGTAGGGCCGTGGCCAGGCCGGGCGTGTCGCGTTCGCAGGAGGATCGATCTCGTAGTACTCAATATTCGGTGCAATCCAGAAGGCAACGGGTGAATCATTGGGCCAGCGAATCGGGGCGCGTTCTTGCGGTGCCCATCGCTTCAGCATATTGGTCGGGAAGCTCATTCTTTTGCTTTCTTCAATAATTCGGCTACCTCGGAAAATGGCAGCACGTCCGCATACTTGGCATGCATGTCATACAGGTTTGCGTAATGCGGGGATTCATGCACATCCGCCACGCATTCTTCGGGAACAATCGTGATGAAGCCGTTGGACAGGCTATCGACGACGGTCGCCCGTACGCAACCCGAGGTCGATCCACCAGTCACGATAACGGTATCCACGCGTTGTGAAACCAGATAGGGCAACAGATGTGTGCCGTGAAATGCCGAGGGCATTTTCTTGATGATATGCAGGTCGCGTTGGGGCTCATATTGACAACGGCTGTCCAGCTTCGCGCGATCCGAATCGAAACCGATGCGTTGCAGGCTGTCCGGAGTGTCGGTACGTTTGCCCCAGACCCCGCAATCGCTTCCGTCAGGCATGTAAGCGAGCGTGGTCCAGACGACAGGCCAGTTCAATGCCCGTAATAACGAGCAAAGCTCGTTGATGTAAGGGATCTGGTTTTCGTCGTTGGCGTAGGCGGTGGTGTAGGTGCCCACCTGCGTATAAGAGTTTTGCAGGTCGACATTGACAATGGCGGCTTTGGTACCGAACCCGAACGGTTTGCGCTTGGGTTCGGCCCGAAGAGCCATGTACATTTCTCGCGCCGTGAGGTTTGATGAATGCATGGTCCGTAATGAATATGTTATTCAGTTGTTAAGCGAAATATTGGCGGTAGTGATCACGTGCTTCCATTTCGCGCTTTCTTCCTTGAACATGGCGTTGGTCTGTTCGGGAGTGCCTCGGCCAGTGGTGTAGCCCGCCTTTTCAAACCGTTGCACGACTTCCGGTTCGGCGAGAACGGCTTGCACGGCTTCTACGATCTGCGTCAGGGTGTCGGCCGGTGTCTGCGATGGGGCTGCCAGGGCAAACCACGAGGAGGACAGGACATCCGGAAAGCCCTGCTCGGCGAACGTGGGGACATCCGGAGCAAATTTGGAGCGCTCTTTGGCCGGGATGGCCAGCGCCCGGTAGTTCCCGGCCCTGATGCGCTCCAGGTGTCCGGGCAGGTTGTCGAAGGCGCAATCCACGCGTTCACCCATGAGTTCCACCACAACCGGCGCACTGCCCTTCATGGGAATGTGCTGAATTTTTGTGCCCGTCCGGTCTTTGAATAGCTCAAGCGTCAAATGGCTGGAGGTTGCCGCACCGGTGGATGCGCAATTCAGCGTATCTGGCTGTTCCTTTGCGAGCTGAACGAACTCCTTGAGGTCTTTGACTGGTGAGTTCTTGGGCACCAGAATCACGTTGGACAGCTCTGCGAGCATGGTGATGCCGACCAAGTCTTTTTCGATGTCGTAGCGAAGGTTGTTGTACAGGAACTGGTTCGAAGCAAAGTTGTTTGGCCCCCCTACGAGCAAAGTGTGCCCATCCGGTTTGGCGCGCGAAACAAAATCTGCACCGATATTGCCGCTGGCGCCCGGCATGTTTTGCACGATGAAGGGTTGCCCGGTGCGAGCTTGCAGTCGCTCGGCCACGATACGGGCGACCGTGTCGGACGTGCCGCCGGCAGGGTAGGGAACAACGATCTGTACCTGGCGATCGGGCCATTGCGATGCGCTGGCGGCGATGGGTGCAACGCTCATTGCGGTGCCCAATGCAACTGCAGCCATGGCGTTCGAAATTTTTGTTTTCATTGATACTCCTCCAAATGGTTGATTAGATCTGAACTGAAACCGGAACGGCCAAGTTGGCAATGTCTTCGGGGGATGCCCATTCAGGTACGAAGCGCGGGCGCAATGCGCCGCGCACGCGGTCTACGATTTCCAAAGCGTTTTCAGGGTCGGCGTTGCCGCGCCACGCCACGTGCCCATCCGGGCGTACCAGAACCAGCGCATAGTTCTCGTGGGCGCTGAACACCTCGGGATCATCCAGAGGCACGACTTTCAGGGGCACACCGCGTTTGGCAAATGCGCAAACCAGACGGGGCACCTCTGCGGGTGCGGCACCCAGCTGCAACAGCACGTAGTCGCGTCCATACAGATCCAGGGTGGAGCGCCCATCTGAAAGCCAGACGTGGGGCGCGCGACAACCGGGGAAACTGGTCTGCGACACGACACGGTAGTCATCGGGGGGTTCGACGGCCGGGTCGGGGCAGCAAATGTCCGACTTGTAGTACCGATATCCCAGGTGCACGCCGGCGCTGTCGTATTGACCCGCCACCCATGCGAGTTTCTGCGAAAGCTTGGCGCGCAGCAGTTTTCCGCGGGGCGAATCTTCCAGCAGGTCCTGGTCCACCTCTGCCATGATCATGTCATTCTTGTCAGAGTTGGCGGCCGCCCGTTGCGTGTTGCGTATGGCAACCGGGCGGCGTTCGTGTTCGTAGCTGTCGAGCAGCCATTCGCCGCCCCAACCGCTTATCACCGCATGGAGTTTCCAGGACAGGTCGAACGCATCGTTGATGCCCGTGTTCATGCCCACGCCTCCAGTGGGAGAGAACAGGTGAGCGGCATCACCGGCAAGGAACACACGGCCGGCCCGGAAATGGGTCGCCACGCTTTGATGATGTTGCCAATGCGTAATGTTCAGCAGTTCAAAATCAAAGGCTTTGCCGACTGCCCGATGCAGAATGGCCGTTACATCGGGCTTGTCGGTTTTCTTTGCCGGATCAAGAAAGTAGTATTGGTAGCCCCACAGATCCTTGCCGTCGATCGCCATGAATACGCCGAACGTATCGGGCAGCATGACGTAATACAGGTTTCCGGGGCCAAGGTTATGGCTCTTGGCGAACTCGGCAGAGCGAAACAGAAATGACACATTGGGGCGCATCGCGCCGCGGCCGACAAAGCGGATGCCGAGGTCGCGACGCACGATACTGCCGCCACCGTCTGCGCCAACCATGTATTGGGAACGAACCTGCTTTCTTTCGCCTGTGACGACATGTTCGATTTGAGCCGTCACACCGTCATTGTCCTGGTCGAAACTGACCAGTTGCCACCCTTCCATGAAGGTCAGGTTCGGCATTTTCAGGGCGTGCTGCACCAGGATGGGTTCGACGGCCTGTTGACCGATCTGTGTCTTTCCATAGGGCGACGCCTTCAGTTCGGGCCAGCGTTCCCCATATTTGGGATCCCGGCTGCGCACCTTGGCAATGGACGGCGACTCGAATTTCATGAGAATCTCACCGTTCATACCGGTGACAAAGAAGATCTTGTAGTCGACATCGTTGGGCAGGCTGTTCTTGTAGATTTCGTCCTCAAGATTCCAGCGCCGCAATTGCTCCATGGAGCGTGCACCCAACAGGGTGGCCTTGGGGTGCATGGTGCGCTCGGTGCGTTTCTCCAAGACGATGCAGGGTGTGCCCTGCCAGGCCAGATCCATTCCCAGACACAATCCTGTCGGGCCGCCGCCTACAATCAGCACGGGGGTTTCGATGGTCGTCATTTGGATTCCTTGTGCAAATCAGCAAACAGCACCCCGCCCTTCGATCGATTCTCTTTGGAACCTTCGATGAGCTGGACAGTCACAACGTTTTCATCAACGTCCAGAGCTTCACTGACCGCTTTCGTGACACCGGCGGCAAGCTTGCGCTTTTGCTCCAGATTGCGGCCTTCGAACATGTAAATGAACACTTCAGGCATGGATGAACTCCTGCATGCGAGGGTGAATACGTGCCGGGTCGAGCCAGGTCGCGGCGGATGTGAACCAGGCGTCAATCGATGTGTCGGCATTGCCCGAGAGCGCCAGCATGTGCCGCACAAGGGCCAGATTTGCCGAAATGATGGGGGGGGTAACGGTGCCCCGGCTCAGGGTGTTCCAGATGGCCGGCAAGGTCGACAACCCGGTTCCGGTGATAACGATGGGCCCCTTGGCATGGGCAAGCGCGTTTTCCACCGCGGTTTCGACAGTATTTGGGGCAATCGTGTAAATCGGATGGAAGCTGTTGGGCGAACCCGTGATCTGCTCGGCGTGTTCGACGACGTAGCCTGAGGCTTGCCAGTATGCGATGCATGCCTCGGTAAGATCCGGCGAGTACGGGGAGACGAGCGTGAACCGCCGTTCCCCCATTTCCCGAAGGGCAGCGCGAATCGCTTCGGTAGACCAGCTGAAAGACTGTTGATGTTGAGCGGTGAGACCTTCGAAGATTTCCTGCTCCCGGCAGCGCCCTATCATGTATGAGGTGGCCGAGCACGCAACGCCTACCGCGTGTAAGGGCGTTGAGCCAAAACTCTTCAGCGCAGCAGACAGGCGCTCGGGATCAAAGTAGGCGATCAGCCGATTTTTGATATCGTCTCCGTGCTCGAATAGGCGTGTCGTGATGGCGAAGTAGGGGCGCGACAGCAGTACGGAAACTTCCCATTCTGTGGCAAAGTTGCCGTACGGCACCATGACCCCCATGAACCCGCCCGGGGCATAAGGGTGATGGTCAGGGCCTGGGTGGTTTTTTGTTTTCATGCTTGTTGTCCTGCGATGGAAATTAGAACGACGCCTCGAGACGTGCCCTCTTCAAGCGCCGTGTGCGCGTGAGCGATCTGATCGAGAGGGAAGATTTGCGCCACCATATGTGAGCGGCGCCGACGGCAACGACTGTTCCGGAGCCATCACTGTGCGGAATGATTTCGTAGTAGGGCGTTGCGGGCAGAATGCGGGCGCGCCGCTTGACGCCGGCCGGATGTACTGCCGAATACGCGACACGTACGAGCGGTTCGGTACGTGCCCACACAGGTACCGGGCGTTCGCCGATCTGCAATACCTCATTGGCATTGCCGACCTTACGATGAAAAGCGGCTTTCATTGCACCAAATGTTGTTTATAGTTTTCAAATGAGCAACGATTGTTGTTCATTTGCTCGAATCATTTAAATTGGGGTTAACCCTAGTGGTCCGTCTTTCGAGGCAGTGGCCTTGTGATGTTCGGGATCCAGCGCACTCTCGCAGGCTACGAGGTCAAGACAGATACATCGCTATGATGTAGGTCTCCATAGGCTTCAATGCGTCTCCTTGAAGATTCTGCATTCATTGCATCATATGTTGTTTTAGAATAATATTTCGGAAACGATCGTTGCTCGTTTCTGGGAGGAGTTGAAATTGGGCGTATCAGTTAAAGGCTCGCAGGAAGCCGCAGCCGATTTAAGACTGCTTGAACGCCTCCAGGCGCTTCAAGGCAGCCTCACTGAAAGCGAGAAGCGAATGGCGGAGGCTTTGCTCCAACAACCCGAACTATGTGCTTTCGAGTCCCTGCGATCGTTTGCCCGTAACGTGGGGGTAAACCCTTCAACGTTGAGTCGCTTTGTTGCGCGACTCCAGTACGAGCGCTATCGCGATTTGCAGCTAGAGCTTCGTAGTGCCTCTCTGCACTCGAACGCATCGCCGTTGGATCGCGCGATGAGTGATGCCTCGAGGACCGATCTTTCCGGGCAGTTGCTGCAGAGCATTGAAGAAGACGTCGAGCAGATCCGATGGCTTACCCGCCCCGAGATGCTGTCTTCGCTGGAAAGGGCGGTACGTCTGGTCAGCGAAACGGTGGGCAGCGTTTACGTGATTGGTAATGGCTGGAATCGGGCGCTTGCCGATATGACCGCGCACCGTTTGGCGCTTTGTTGCCCGAAAGTTGAATCTTCATCATCCCTCGATTTGCTTGGCTTCGGGAAACTGACGGGCAGTTCGGAAAAAGATTGCGCGCTCGTGATCTCAACCCGGCGTTACTCCAGGCGCACGCTGGATATGGCCGCCACCTTGCACAAGCGGGGCGTTCGGGTCATCGGCGTGACGGATTCGCCCGCTTCGCCTTTGCTGAGGAAGTCGCATATGGCCCTGGTCGTTCCGAATGCCCGCCCCGGGCTTTTCGATTCCCCCACACCGCTTTCTTCAGTCCTGCATGCCTTGTGTGTCGGCGTCGCGAATATGACCTCCGACCAAACCGTGAAGCGTCTGACAGAAATAGATGCTTTCAATGTGGATCTTGGCGTTTTTAATGAAAAGCGGTGAAAGAAATCATTCAAGTTTCCATCTGAGGAGAATATGGGAACCACTCAAACCATGACGGCGTGCTCCCGCTCAAATGCGTTTTCGGGGCGCCCGCTACCACTTCAATCCTATAGGGTGCTGGACCTGACCAATGTGCTGGCGGGTCCTTTTTGTTGCCATCAGCTGGCGCATATGGGGGCAGAAGTCATCAAGATTGAAGCGCCGGGCGGGGGCGATCTGGCTCGACAGCTGGGCGCAGAGCCGACGTTGAACGCCGCATTGATGGGCGCCTCGTTCATGGCACAAAACGCAGGCAAGAAGTCGATCGTTCTGGACTTGAAGTCTCCGGATGACAAGGCAACGTTCCTGCATCTAGTTCGCACCGCTGACGTGCTCGTTGAGAATTTTCGGCCGGGCGTGATGAAGCGTCTCGGGCTGGACCACGAAGCATTGCTCGAGGTCAACCCGGCACTTATTTACTGCGCGATATCCGGATTCGGCCAGACGGGGCCGCTAAGCAACTTCCCCGCATACGATCAAATCATTCAAGGCATGTCGGGTGCCATGAGCATCACCGGCACCCCGGATGTGAACCCGCTGCGTTCGGGCTTTCCCGTGGCCGATACGGTCGGCGGTCTCACTGCTGCCTTTGCTATTGCCGCGGCCCTGGCCGAACCCGAGCGGCGTGGACGATTTATTGACGTGTCGATGCTCGATTCCTTGGTGTCGGCTATGGGTTGGGTCGTTTCAAATTACCTGAATGCCGGAGTTGAACCTGTGCCGCGTGGAAATGACAATTTCACGGCCAGTCCGTCAGGTACGTTCAAATGCGCCGATGGCTACCTGAATATCGCAGCCAACAAGCAAGAACAGTTCGAGGCCCTTGCGGACGCGCTGGACATTGCGTGGGTCAAGAGCGACTTGCGATTCGCCAAGCGGGAAGCGCGCTTGCAACATCGAGCTGAGCTCGATCTGATTCTCAATGAGGCGCTGGCCAGCGATACCGTGCACGCATGGTGGCAGAAGCTCTATGCCGTGGGCGTGCCGGCGGGTCCGGTGCTGTCCGTACCTGATGCCTTGTCGCTGGAACAGTTGCAGCATCGTCAGGTGATCAGTACGTACGAAGACGTTCCAGGCACCAAAGGGCCGGTTTATGTGTACCGCTGCGGATTTCACCTGGACGGGGAGCCCATGCTTGTGGCTTCACCACCGCCCGCATTGGGACAGCACACGCAGGAAATATTGGACTGTCTCGTAAACGCCATGCAACCAGAGGGAAATTGATGTCTGAGCAGCAAGTGAGCAATCAGGAACTGAGCGATTATTGGAAGACTGCGATCATCGATATGGCGCCGGGAAGGATCCGTTTCCACGGCTATTCCATTGAAGAACTCATCGGCGCAGTCTCATTCACGCAAATGATCTGGCTCATGTTGCGCGGGGAACTTCCCTCCCGCGGGCAAGCTGATCTGCTCGAGGCGGCCTTAATGGCTGGAGTCGACCACGGCCCTCAGGCGCCCAGCATTGCCATGGCACGGATGGCCGCTACGTGCGGGGTCGGCCTGAATAACGCCATGGCGTCTGCCCTGAATGTTCTGGGTGACGTGCACGGCGGCGCTGGTGAGGAGGCGGCGATGTTGTTTTTTGCAATCAGGGATGAACTCGCCCGATCCGACCGCCCCAGAGATGAGGTGGTTGCCGACTGTGTGCAGGCACACATGGCTCAATATGGAAAATACCTTGCGGGATACGGGCATCGTTTTCATCCGGTCGACCCGCGCGCGGAACCGTTGCTTGCCTTGACGAGCAGGGCGGCGCAGCAGGGTGAGGTCTCAGGCGATTTCGTCACCATCGCCCGCAATGTCGAACAGTATCTCGCACAGAAGAAGGGGCGGGCGATTCCCCTCAATATCGACGGTGCGACGGCCGTGATCTATTGTGAACTGGGTTTTGAAGCGCCGCTTGCACGAGGGCTATTCTGCTTGTCCCGCTCGGTGGGGATCCTGGCGCACGCATGGGAGCAAACACGGGAAGGGGGGCGCAACAAGGGGCCCATGCCTCGAAGTGTGTTACCGAAATATGTGGGGCCGGCAGTGCGGTCGGTGGATCGGTGTGAGGT